>CADAJB010000016.1 GCA_902788085.1 uncultured Eubacteriales bacterium | reverse complement strand
TATGTTTTCATTTGGTTGTCAAATGCGCCTTTTAGGTTAAAGCGTTGTAGATATTCATCAATTCGGGCTGTGCGGTCTTCTTTAGATACACCATATAAGTCGGCAATATAGTTTATATATTCGCGACCTGTTAGTTTTTCGTATAAAGCATAAGTATCTGGCACATAACCTAGTTGCCTTTTTGCCATAACTGGCTGTTTATCTACATCATAACCGCACACAAAAATGCTTCCGCTGGTGATTGGCTGAATGCCTACTATTGTTTTTATAATAGTAGATTTACCTGCACCATTTGGACCTAAAAAGCCAAATACTTCGCCACTATGAACTTCTAAATTAGCATCCTTTACGGCATATACATCACTTGTACCATAGCGTTTGCAAAAATCTTGCAAAACAAGCATATCTTTATATTCTTCTTTCATAGGTTGTGTAACACTCCTTCCGTTTAATTGACTAAGCAAAGCCAATTTATCTAATTTTATTTTTTCTTTGCGTTTGCGCATATCTTCGAAGTTTGCTGATATTTGATAAGCCTGCTCGTATATAAACCAAACCGCCAAACCAATAAACACATAAGCAATAAAGAATAGTGTTTGATATACTGGATAGAAAGTTAGTTTTATATCGCCCCACATAACTGTTGCTGTTATATCTCGAAGCCTTTCGCACCACTGCCCCAACTTATCGGCAATAAAGTCGCTGTTTATAAAGAAGAAGTCTGTTGTGCTAGATGCACGCCCCACTTCAAAAGCGCCTGTAAAGTAAGCGTTTAGTATTAACACTAACACAAAGTACGCTAAAAAGCCTAACATTGAATAAATAAATTGCTTTAACTTTGGACGCTCGAACATCTTTAAAGACACAAACAAAATTGGCATAAAGAACGCTATAAAGTGGTTTATATAGAAGGTGTCTAACTGTGTAGAATATAAATTAAGTGTTGATGAATAGTTAGGCATAATCATAGCAAAGAAAGCACCCACAACATTTATAAAATATGTAAAGTAGAAAAATCTACGCATATTAAATATAAGCACAATAGGCATTATATACATTGCCGTGTTACATAAGTGTAGTGGCCAGTTGGTTGGGTCGGCAAACGAAGCAAACCTGTGGTGCAACGAAAACGAAATTAGTGTTCCTAAACAGATATATAACAAAACAAATTTTTTAGTTGCATAATCCTTGTTTTTTAAAGTAAAATGTAGCACTACTGGCAACAACAAGCCTACATACAAAATCATACGGTGCACAATAGTTAAATCTTTGGCGGCATAATTTTGGTGCATTTCACCAAACAAGCCCTGCATTGTATATGGTGGCATAACCGCTAAAAAGATAATTAAAACAAGCGCAATATAAAACCAGTAGTTTTTAAAAAACTTTGCTATATTTGCAAAAACCTGTTTACCCCCAAACCAAACCTTTGCCCAAAAAGTTGTTGGTTTATAAACATTTGGTACAACATTTATAGAAATGCCTTTATTTTGTTTGAAAGTAGTTTTTTGTGTAATTAACACAACCAAACTTAATGCAAGCGCTAAACCTATTTCTATACTTAATAAAACTGCCCTTAAACTAAACGCATCAATAGCCGATACGCCTTCTATTGCAATAACCTCAAAATACAACCCAGCAAAACCAAACACACTTAAAGGTAAAGCCAAGCATTTTATTAAGTTTGAAGTTAAGTTAGATTTAAAGAACCCAAAAAGCGAGCACAACAAACTGCCTGCATAAGTTGCCCAAACCAACAACAACCCTAAAACTGCTAGCCCACCACTTTCGAATGGTGTGTTTGTTAGTTTAAACATTTCTTGTATGGCTTCTTGCCCTAACATATATCTAAATAAAAAGGTTATGCCAATAATTAAACCAACAACTTTAAATACAATACCTAATTTGTTGTTGTTATCTAGTTGATTATTAACTTTTTTATTTAACCAAACACCTAGTGGCACAAGCACCAAAGGTATAATTATGGCAATTATGTAGTACCAGTATGCTATCATACAAAACTCTCTCCTATTGCCGAATTATAAACTATTTTGTGCTTTTATGCAATTTAATAACCTACATTTTGTGCATTTTATTCCATAATTTTAAAAATTTTTGCATTAATTTATATAATGTACACAAAATATAGGCGGAGGTAAAAATGAACGAAACCGATACTTTGCTTTTAACATCTTTATATCAAAACTGCAAAACAGCAACACAAGCCATACACGATATTTTGCCAAAGGTAAAAAATGCGCAACTTTTGCAAGAATTAAAAAATCAATATAATAATTATTTAGATTTTATATCTACTTGCTTAAACTACGCAAAAGAACAAAACTCTACACTAAACGATAACAATATAATAGAAAAAGTTAAGATGTGGTGCTCGGTAAATTTTTCTACAATATTTAATAAAGACACTCGCCACTTAACCGAAATGTTGTTAATTGGAACAGTTATGGGAACATTACAATGTTATAAAGATTTACACGACCACAAAAATGCAAAAAAAGAATTATTAGAATTAACTAATAACCTTTTAGAAATACAAGAAAATAATTTTAATAGTTTAAAAACATTTTTAAAAAATATGTAGTTTAAGTTATGTTATAGGTGCACACTTTTTGTTGTGTGCTTTTATTTATTATATCTATCTTATTTTTACTTATTGTATATTTTAGTATATTGCAGTTTTTTGTAGGTAAATCTACAATTTTTTGGTGCATACTACCGTTTTTATTATATATAACCACCATATTGTGCATAGTACCTACTATATCAACCGAAAAATTAGCAATTATATTATTATGCACAAAACTAACCTGATGTAAATTATATAGGCACAAACTACTATGCACAATATTATCTTCTGTTATATTTAAAAAATGCATAGTACTTATATTATTAATTATGCATAGCACTATAAAACAATCTTTGCTTTTTCGATAAACCCTTATATCTTCTTTAGTGTATGACTGAAATAAAACATATTGCTTTTGGGTATCTATATTATATAAAATAATGCGAATATGTTTTTTATTATTTATATAAACTGGACATATTAATAAATTATAATCGGTATAATTATAGACTTTGGTTTTAAAAGTTTTTTCGTATTGCATAGTACTTATAAATTTATTATTAACTATATCAAAACTATTATTTAATAATTTAAAACTTGTTTCTATATTAAAACTTTTATTCTCTACTTTTATAATCATATTATACCCCTATATAATTTTAGCATAATATAAAAAGTAGTTAAAAATTATTTAAGTATAATAATTTGACTTAAAAACAAGAATAATGTTTTATTTTGTCGTAAAAAATAAAATAGAGTTTTGCACTCTATTTAAATAAATCTTTATAAGCATCTAAATAATATACTGTATCTACGCCCGACATAATTTGGTCTATCAAACTTAATTCGTGGTCGGCATAAGTGCTTAATGACACTTGCTCTATAACTTTATCTAACATAGTTTTGTTTGTGGTTTTTGTTAGTAAAGTGTTATTTAATCTTGTCATTAATAAATTTGTGTTGCCTGTGTAAACAACATTTGCAACATCACCAGCATACATAATAATGTGATAACCATAAGTTGTTTCTACTAGCCCCGAAATTGCGCCTTCTTTATCTAGTGCACGCAATTCACGGCTGGCATCGGCAAAAGGTTTTACCATATTATCTAAACTTTCGTCTGTTGGAATGTACATACCGTTTTCTACATTAATAGAATTTTTGTCTGTGCTGTATGCATAAACAAATTCTCTAAACTTCTCCATTTTAACTGCTGGGTCTTGCACACTATTAACTGCGTTTTGAACTTTTTGTAAAAGTTGAGTGTAAGTAATAGTTTCGTTGGTGTAACGGTTTGTTACGGTAGTAGCATTTTTAATTTGTTCTATTTGTTTGTTGTATTCGGCTAATGTAATTTCTTCATTTTGTAGTTCTGTTTTTAAAGCCGACATCTTAGATGTTTGGTCATCGCTAAAACCAATTAAAAGGTGATATACTTCAAACCAGTTGTTTACTTCGTTTTTAGGGTTGAAATATGCTGTTGTAGAAGTAGATTGCATAGTGGTTTTGTAGTTAGAATTATCTAGGTTATAAGATTCTTGCCCAGCATTGTATAACTCTAAAAACTTTTGTTGAACCATTTGCGCATCTATTGCAACACTGTTTTCGAACTGTGTTTGATAAACTGTTAAAATTTGGTTGTCATAATAAATTTTGTAGATTCGGTCAACTTCACGCAAGAACGCTTCTTTAATATCATTAGATAAGTTACGGTCTTTTTCGGCTTTTAACAAGTTGTTTAAATACCTAGAAAAAGCGCGGTCGGTATAATCGGTTTTGTCGGTGTGGTTTAACCATAATTTTGTAAAGTTATCGTAAGCAATTTTTGCTTTTTGTGCTGTTGTTAGGGTTTTGTCGTTTTTATCGTATAGTGCTTTTGATGTGTTTTCTACAATTTCGTCTTCAATAATTTTATTTAATACTGCACTGCCATCTTTAAACTGTAAACTATAAGTTGGTTTATATGCAGAATATTCTGCAACTTCTGGAGTTGTTTCTTCGCCATCTTCTACAAGTGTAGCATCTTCATCGGCACGCAAAACTTTTTCAAGTGCATTAACCGAACTATTGATGCTTGAATAAACATTTGTCCAAACTTGGTTTTGTTGTGCCATTGTTAAGTTTACAATAGGTTTGTTTTCTTTACCATTTTTAGCATCTGTTAAATAATCTACTAACACAGCACGCTTTATAAGCAAGTCGATTGTTTTTTCTATACCCTGTTGGGTTGGTGTGCCACTGTTGTCGTAAGCAGAATTACCATAGTTGTTGTATGTGCGAATTAAATCTTCTTTTTCTACTGTAATATTGCCCCAACTAACAACTGTTTGTGTTAAATATTTATTTTGGTTAAGTGTTACTAAATCACAACCAGCAAGTACTGGAACAAACACAAAAATCAATGCAACTAGCATTGTTATAAATTTAGAAAAACGATGTTTTGTTTTGTTGACTTTCTCCATTTAAAAACTACCTTTAATTAATATTTAAGTATTGTACAACACAATTAGGTTTTCGTCAATCTTTTAAGTAGATTTTTTAGTTTTTTGATAAAATATTAAGCACTTGCTGATAGTTTTTTTGCCAATTTGCGTTTTGGTCTATCTTTTCAAATATTGCCATTGTTTCTTTTTTATAAACTCTAAAATCTTTAAAACCGCCCAAAATTATAGTCATTTGGTCGGCAAAATTGCCATAGTTTAGCCCTATTGAAAACGAAATTTTGTTTTTTGTTATGCTTAACCTTTCTATACCCTTGTTTTGTGCTAAGGTTTTTACAAGCGAAACTTTGCAAAGCCCTTCAACTGCATCCGGAAGACTGCCAAAGCGGTCTATTATTTGTTGTGTAACCGTTTTATAATCTTGCAAAGTATTAATTGATGCTATTAAACTATATAATTCCATACGCAAATTGCTATCATCACAAAAAGATTGCGGAACAAAGGCGTTGGTATCTACTTCCACCCTAATAGGACGCAACGCAACATTTTGCACACCTTTAATTTCTTGCACTTGTGTTTCTAAAAGTTTGCAATACATATCATAACCAACTTTTGCCATTTGCCCGTGCTGATGTGCACCAAATATGTCGCCTGCACCTCTAATTTCTAAATCGCGCATTGCAATTTTAAAACCACTGCCAAGTTGCGAAAACTCTAATAAAGTAGAAAGCCTAGAATAAGCCGTGCTGGTTATTTTTGTTTCGTCCATATAGGTAAAGTATGCCCAAGCAAGTTTATCACTTCGACCTACCCGCCCCCTTAGTTGATATAATTGCGACAACCCAAAATCTTGCGCATCTAAAACAAATAAGGTGTTTGCATTTGGCACATCTATTCCATTCTCTATTAAACTTGTAGCAACCAATACATTAACTTCGCCCCTATAAAGCCCAAGCATAGTGCGTTCAAGGGTATCTTTATCCATTTGTCCGTGTGCTATTGCAACATTTAGTTTGTTGCCTGTTATCTCGTTGATGCGCTGTCTTACTTTTTCTATTCCCATAATTTTAGGGGTAACTACCAACACTTGTCCACCGCGTTCTAGTTCGCGGTTAAGGGCCGTGTTTAATAAAGTGTTGCTAAACTGAGAAACAACAGTTTGAACAGGCAACCTATCGGTTGGTGGTGTTTCGATAGTGCTAATATCTCGAATACCAACAAGCGACATATGCAAAGTGCGTGGAATTGGCGTAGCAGATAAAGTAAGCACATCTACATTGTTTTTTATGTTTTTTATCTTTTCTTTGTCGCCAACACCAAACTTTTGTTCTTCGTCTAGCACAAGCAAGCCTAAATCAAAAAACTTAACATCCTTAGATAACAACCTATGTGTACCACAAATAACATTAATTTTGCCGTCTTTTAGGTCTTGCAAAATTTGCTTTTGTTCTTTGGTGCTTTTAAATCTATCTATGCACGCCACTTTTATACCAAAAGCATTTAGCCTAGAATAAAACGAATTATAGTGTTGCTCGCACAAAATTGTGGTAGGTGCCATAACCGCCACTTGCTTACCATTAAGCGCAACCATAAAAGCGGCACGAATAGCAACTTCGGTTTTACCATAACCCACATCACCAACTACTAGCCTATCCATAATTTTATTAGAAGACAAATCGGCATAAACATCATCTACGGCTTGTTGCTGATCGGGTGTTAGGTTATATGCAAAACTTTCTTCTATATCGTTTTGCATTTCTTTTGTTATTTCATAACTTGGGCGTTTTACTTCTTGTCTAGATTTATATAGTTTAACTAAATCAAATGCTAATTCTTTTACGCTTTGGCTTACTTTTTGTTTTATTTTTTCAAACTGTGCACCACCCAAAACATTTAAACCTGGGTTATCTGCACCAACATAGCGAGATAGCAAGTCTATCTGCTCGGTTGGAACATAAAGTTTGTCGTTGTTTTTATATGTTAAAACCAAATAATCGCGGGTGGCATTATTTACTGTTAGTTGGGTTATACCTTCGCAAACACCAATACCGTGTATATCGTGCACAACATATTCGCCTTCTTTTGGCAAAGTTAGGGTTTTTGAAAATGTATTTGCTGTTTTTGTCTTTTCTTTTATTACACGCCTTGTAGAAAGTTCGTCAAAACCAAAAACTACAACCTTGCTATTAGAAAAACTAAAACCATATTGCAAGGGCAATGTTACAATATTAACTATATCGTTATTTAAATTTTGTAAGTTAGATGCAATTTGCACTTTAAGGCTGGTAGATTTTTTTACTATATCTAATAAAGAAACAGCATCGTTGTTATCTTTTGCGCAAAAAACAACAGTGTTGCCCGACATCAAAAGCCTAGATAACTCGTGAGATTGTTGCTTAAAATTGCCATTAAATTTTAATAATGGGTTGCAATTAATAGTTAAAACATCTTGCGGGTTAAAAAACTTGTTTTGCGTCATTATAGACTGATAACTAATTTTGGTATAGCCCGAAAAATCTAGGTTTGTAGTATCTACAAATAAATTTTTGTGTGCATTAAACAACAAGCCACTTTTTATGTTTTCGGTGATGCTTTCTTTTAATAAATCGGCATATTCGCACAACTTTGCAAAACAATTTTTGGGTTGGTCAAAAATAATAACGGGGTTATTAAAATAACTTAATATACTTTCGGTCTGTAAAAATGGCATTAAAAACCTAGTTGCCGAAAGCGAAACAAAATTAGATAAACTTTCTTTTAATGGTAAAAAACTATTTACATTTGCTAAATACCCTGTTGGGTTTTCGCTGTTTTGTGCATTTTTGCTAGCCGTGCGCATTGCGCTATCTAAACTATTTTGAAGTTCTAAAACAGCGTTGTTATCTAAACTATACCCATTGGGGCAAACGCTTACACTTTGTATTTTATCTATTGCGTATTGCGATAAAATGTTAAATGTATTAATCTTTTCTATTAAAGTATCAAAAAAGTAAATTCGTACAGGCACAAGATAGTTTAGCGGAAACACATCCACAACATCACCGCGTTTTGCAAACTGCCCCGGTTGTTCTACGGTGTTTACCCTAACATACCCTATTTTTGTAAGTTTTAAAATTAAATCTTCGGGGTCTATTTGCTGGTTTTGTGTTATATTTAAAATATTGTTTTTAAAAATCTTTTTATCTATTACGGGTTCAACTAAAATATTAGGTGTAACAACTAATACTTCAACATTGTTATTCAACATATTAAACAACACATTTTGCTTTATTTGGCTATCTCCACCAAACTCCATTAAATGATATGTATAATCTTGCCTAAAATTAGTTAAACTTTCTACTTTTTTACCTAAAACCTTAAAGTATTTAACAACTTTTTGCGCTTCTTCGGGTGTATCTACAACATAACAAACAGGTTGTTCTATAAAACTAGCAAGTGCTAGTTTTTCGCCTATATTTAAACCAAAAACCGCAAAATCTATTTTTTTGCGGATTAAATTATAATATTTAGTTGTATCTACATTGTTTTCTAGCAAAGTTTTTAAGTCAAACATAATTCACCTTACATTGTTGTTGCTATATTTTTGCCGTTTAGCCAATCCTGCACTAAATTTATTGCCTTTTCGATGCCTAGGTTTACATTTTTAAGTCTTTCGCCCGACATTTTAGACAAAACAAAAGTGGCATAATCTTGGTCTTTTGGTGGCTCGCCTACACCAATGCGAACACGGGCAAACTCGGTAGTGCCCAAACGCAACACAATATTTTTAAGCCCGTTGTGTGTACCGCCTGTTCCTTCTAGCCTTGCCCTAATTAAGCCATCAGATAACTCGAAGTCATCTAACAAAACAATTACATCACTAGGCTTTAAGTTGTATTTTTTTGCATAAGCAAACACAGCATCTCCGCTTGTATTCATAAATGTTTGTGGTTTTAATAAAACAACTTTTTGCCCAGCAAACTCGCCTTCGGCATACACTCCACCCGACTTTACGCGACGGCTAAACTTTGCATTAATTTGTTTTGCTATATTATCTACTGCCGCAAAGCCTGCGTTGTGTGGGGTGTTATCAAATTCTTCCCCCGGATTACCTAAACCAACTATTAATTTCATTTTAAACTCCTATTTTTTAATTTTACCCTTATCTACAAAAGTAAAAGGTTGTATATCACTGTTATCTAAAATTTGGCTGTTTTTTATTACGCTGTAACAAAGTTTGCTGTTGTTGCCAATTTTACTATCTATTATTAAATTGTTTGGATATAACACTACATTATCTAAAATTTCGGTTCTACCCTGCAATATATTGTTTTGATATATTACAACATTATCACCAATCGAAACATCGGCATCTATATAAACACTGTTTTTATCTATAAATTGTACGCCCTGTTTTATATAATAATCGAGTATTCGGTTACGCAAAATTGCAGTTATTTGATTTATTGCATTCATATTGTTTGCAACCATAAAATCAGTTTCATCACCAAGCCCATTAGTAACAGAAGCAAATATGCGCTGTGCATTTATTATATACTCGGTATCAAACACATATCCGCGCGGAAGTTTTAAAACATTTTGCCGTTTTGTTTTTATATAATCTATAATAGATAAAAATGTTTTTCGGCTAAATAACGGGGTGTCGGCATAAAATACTGCGGTGTATTTTTTATGCCCAACATAAGGCTTTACAAAATTTAAAATATCTTGCCCTTCGGTATAGTTAAGTTCTAACACCTTACATTTATCAAACGCAAGCATTACCCACTCTTTTATGGTTTTGCCTAATATTTTTATATCAAAACTATTTTTATTAAAGCAACACTCGGGGTGATGCACGCGCAACAATATAACATCTACATCATCGTCAACAGGTTGTTTTACCACCCTTTGCCAAAGTGTTTCAATGTTGTTGTCTATTTCCTGCTCTACAATAACTGCCATAGTTTATTTCTCCTTTCGCTTGCTTTTAAAAAAGTTAGATAATATTTGCCCGCACTCTTGCCCCAACACTCCACCAACAACTTGTGGGCGATGGTTAAACCTTGCATCTTGTGCTAAGTTATACAAAGTGCCACAACACCCTGCTTTTGGGTCGGGTGCACCAAACACTATTTTTTTAATACGAGTATTTATACAAGCACCTGCACACATTGGGCAAGGTTCTAGCGTTACATACAAAGTGCAATCATTTAAGTGCCAATCGTTAAGTTTTTTTTGTGCCTTTTTAAGTGCCACAATTTCGGCGTGCAAAAGTGCGCTGTTTTTAGTTATTTTTTTGTTATACCCCTTTGCAATAACAACATCATCTTTTACAATTACGCACCCAATGGGCACTTCATCTTTTTTATAGGCAATTTGTGCTTGTTTTAAAGCCATTTGCATAAAAAAAATATCTTTATCTTGTGCCAATTTAACCTCACTTTTATATACAGATATATTTTACTTTAATATTCTTAAAAGTGCAAGCATTTTTTAGCCTTGAATATGGCATTTTTACAAAAATAAAATAATATAAGCAATTTTTTGTTGCAAAAATATAGATACATTAATTTTTGCTTTACTTAATTTTAAAAAAAGTATATAATTTAGAAACATACACAATATATATCAAGGATAAATATGAAAAAACAAAAAATAATTATAGACACCGATCCTGGTGTTGATGACACCACGGCCCTAGTTTTTGCATTTTTTAACAAAAAACTAGATATAAAATTAATATCTACCGTAAGCGGAAATGTTGGCATTACAAAAGCCACCCGAAACGCTTGCCACCTTTTAGATTTGTTTAATAAAGATATACCTGTTGTTAAAGGTGCAACCACTGCATTAAAGCACAAAACACAAAATGCCGAATATTTACACGGACCCGAAGGGTTAGGCGGATATATTCCACCAAAAACAACTATACATAAACCATTAGGCGTAGATGCCATAGATAAAATGTACGAAGTTATTACACAAAACCCAAATGAAATTACTATTTTAGTACTTGGTCCCCAAACTAATGTAGGCAAACTATTAAAAAAATACCCCGACTGTGCCCCACTTATAAAAGAAATTGTATTTATGGGCGGAAGTCCTTACGACGAACCCGGCATTCCTTTACACGATTCGTTTAATATCAAAAATGATGCCGATGCATTTAATATTGTGTTAAATAGTAATGTAAAACTAAAAATGCTGCCTTCAAACATTGGTAGATATAAAGTTGGTTTAGACGAAGAAACCGTGCAAAAGATTTCTAAATATAGTGATGTAGGAAAGTTTTTAAGCATAACTTATCAAGGCTATTTAGAGCCTAACATGTTGCGTCAAGACTTAAAAGTTGTGGCAACCAACGACACAAGTGCTCTATTTTGTATGCTCTACCCTAAAATATTTGAAACCGAAAATGCAAATGTTAAGGTTGACACAAAAAATAATGTAGGGCGTACTTATGTAGATGTTTGTAAAGATGGAAAAGTTGAAGTTGTTTTAAATGTAAACAAACAAAAATTTATGAAAAAGTTTTTTGAATGCTTAAAACAACTAAATAAAATTAAATTTAACATAAAATAAAAAACACCGCTATGGTGTTTTTTTTATAATATGCCCCAAATAAAAGTCATTATAGTTACTACGGCACCCAAAAACATACTGCAATAATAAAATATATAATCTAAATATTTGGGTTTTTGTTTTTTAGTAACATCTTCGTCAAACATAATAGATAGCATAGTAGATTTATCTATGTTTTTTTCTAGTTGTTGCAAACTTAAATTAGAACTTGCAAGTTTATTTTGAATATTGTTTAATTGCGTTTCTTGATACAATAAAAATACTTGTTTGTTGTCGTTTATATCTATTTGTGCCGAATAATCATCATTTTTTAGACGCTTTGCAAGTTTTTTCTTGAACACAAAAAACTCGTTTATTTTGCTTTGTTTAAACAACGCAAGCATTATATACCCCATTGCCATAACAATCATAGTTAACACTAAAAGCCCTATTATAAAAGTAAACATATAATTATTGCCCGACAAAAATGAATTTATGTTATTATAAAAATTTCCGCCCCACCAATTATAATCGGAAGCATAACTTAGGTATGTGTTTATGCTATTAGAAACGCCGTGCACAATCATTGCAGGAAAAATAGACTTTGTAAGAAGTGTTATTGTACCCAAAATTAAACCAACAACAAAAGCATAACCTACTTGCACAATATTTAAGTGCATTAAACCAAACAACAACGCACTAAACAAAATTGCCCTTACTGCCCCGTCGCGTTTTATGTTGCCTAGCACCATACCACGATGCGAAAATTCTTCACAAATACCCGGCAATACCCCTACAAACAAAAAGCCTAAAAGTAAATCTAACACAGGCACACCCGTAGCAGATGAAGAAGCAACCCCACCGCCGTTTGAATAACCAAACACAGCAAGCATACCCGACCAAAATGATGACACATACATAATTAAAAAGTAAGTGCAAAAACCAAGCAGAACCGACCACAAAATCATTTTGGTGTTTATTGGCCTAAAACTATGTTTATTAAAAATTGTTTTTATGGGTTGCTTTGCGCAAAAGCGCATTATTAATAAAGGCAAACCAACAAGCAATACTATTTGCACTATAAAAGTAAATATATAGTCGGTGGTGCTTTTACTAACATCACCTAAAAGCCCAGCACCAAAAATAATGCGCACTAAAATAAAACACAGCATTATTAAAAAGTAACACAAGCCACTATAAAATATAGATTTATCGTTTATTAATTTACCCATTTTTACCCTTTATAATCAGCCATTAAAAGCCCTAAAAATCATTAAAATTACACTTAACAAAACAGTGCTAATAATCAAGCCCGTAGTTAAGCCATCTTTTTTATTTTCTGGTTGTGGTGGCATAGTTGCCTTTGCTGGTGTTTCGAGTGTAGTTGGTTTGTTATAGCGCCTAACTGCCCAAAACATAAACACTAAAAGCCCCACGCCAACTAGCGTCATAAGTGCAATATAAAGTGCCATTGCCCAAGTAAAATCTGGCGTTGAAGAAGAAGCAAAGAAATAAGACACTAATAACACCGTAGCATTATTTAGCGCGTGTGCTAAAACACCCAGCCATATACTTCGAGTGTAAAACACAATATACCCAACAACTACACCAAGCAAGAAAGTGTAAGGCAGTTGTTGTAAGTTTCCGTGCATTAGCGCAAAACACATACTGCTATATAATACAGCATACCACAGCCCCTTGCTGCGCAAACCATTTAATACTGCACCCCTAAAAAATAGTTCTTCACAAAATGCAGGAATAATAGCCACAATCAACACAGCAAGCACTAAATCTAGCCCTGTGCTAAATGGAATATTAAGTGCAACAAGTTTTATGCCAATTAAATTTAATAGTTGTTCCCACACACTAATAATAGGGCTAAAAAATATAGGTAGCGCAATACCAACAATTATGGCAATAGCCCAGTTTAAATATTTAGGCTTTGTTGTAAGTAAACTTGCCCTTTTATAGCTTATGTTGCCTATTTTATTATACACAACTAATGCAATAATAAAAGCACCTTCGCACAAAATTTGGGTTGTGTAAATAAATGCGGGGCTATCAAAAAGTTGCTCGTATCCACTGCCTGCGCCAAAAGCAACAAATATCATAACTATGGCAATTATAATCGAAGCCACCACTGGCACAGCAACACCTACAAGCCCTAAAATGTGGCTATCTTTTGGGCTGTAAAACTCCTTCTTTTGCATTCTTCCCCCTGTATATAAATAAATTATTTTAAATTATAATATAAACCATTAAATTTTGCAATTTATTATTACTACTTTTTATTTTGTGTTGGTTTGTTTTTTACTTGCAAGTTTTTTAAGTAAAAAATAAAACACATAATAAACTATTATTAATATAGCAATAATTACAAAAACTATTAAAAATAAATCTACAAAATCATAAAAAACAGTACATAATAGTGCAATAAAAATTGTAGATAACAAGTTGCCTAATGTTATTGCACTAAACGAAAGTTTAAAACTTGTATTTAAAAATACCGACAACAACGCCGCCGAATATGTCCCCGAAAGTGGAAGTGGAATAGCCGTAAACCAAAACAACAGCCACCACTTTTTAAAACTACTTTTTTTAGCATTTTGGCTATCTTTATATTTAAAAAACTTTGCATTAAGCCATAAATTTAATTTTTTATAAACATTTTTAAACTTATTGTTTTTATTTAAAATTTTTAAAAATAATTTTAATAACAACAATATAAAAAGTGTTGCTAAACATACGCCTAAAAATGCAAATAAACACGACTGCCACAAAGTTAAAACATTATTTTTAAACACCGCCACACTAACCCCTAATGGTATGGCAGTTTTTAATTCAAATAATGGAAGCATTGCAACCAACATAACACACAACCAAGTGCCCAAGGGCAAAACATTTAAAAAATCTTGTAAAAACACATTCCACCTGCAAGTTTTTTATATTATACTAATATGCTTTTTTTAATATTCTTTAATAAAATACTTACAAAAAACAATTTTTGTAAATATGTTATTTTTAGGTGCAAAATAAAAAGCTATATGATATAATAAAAATCAATATGGTCAGATATTTATGGTTCTTATAACAATTCTCTAAGTTTTGTTTACGAATTTACAGAAGATATAAATGGTAGAGATTTCCCTAAAAATTTAAGAAACGAAACCGAAGATTATTTAGAATACGATTTTGGCAGAGATAATGAAAAATTTAGAATTTCAAATAATATTTATCATGTTTTATTGTATTACAACTTTGATTACGAAAACACCCATGTTAAAAAGCAAGGAACATTAACACTTGGCACACCTGCTGATAATATACCTTACCTATCTACTATAACTAGCGAAATGTTGCAAGACTAAAAATAAAAACTGGTTTTAAACCAGTTTTTATTTTACATTTTTTGTGGAGCACTAATACCTAGTAGCGCCAAACTTTCGGCTATTGTGCGTTTTGTTAATTCCACAACTTTTAAGCCTGCATTTACTTTGTTTTGATTGTCGGTAATTATGCGTGTATCGTGATAAAATTTATTAAATATTGTAGCAAGGTTTATGGCATATTTTGCAATTATGCTTGGGTCATTTTTTTGTTGTGCAACTAAAACTGTTGCGTTATAGTTGTTTAATAGTTTTATTAATTCCCAACCGTTGTTTATAACATCGGTATAATCGCATTCGCCCACCAACTTTGCTTTGTCTAAAATGCTGCAACAGCGTGCGTGTGTGTACATAATGTATGGTGCAGTTTCGCCATCAAAGTTTAGTGCATCTTCTACAACAAAAACATGGTCTTTAGATATATCCGATTTTAATACACTAAATATTAATGCGCCAAGCCCTATTTGTTTAGCAAGTGCTGGGTCGGCTGGCTTGCCTGTACGCAAGGCTATAACATCGGCGGCTTTTTCTACCGCATCTGCCATAATATCTTTTGCCAAAGCAACACTACCAAGTCTGCTAGAAAGTTTGCCCTGAGGGGTACTTAATCTACCATTAATGATGTGCATTAAATCTTTTGACCATTCATAGCCCATAAGTTCTACAATTTTAAATAGTTGCTTAAAATAAAACTCTTGTTCTTGCCCTGTTATGTAAATGCATTTATCAAAATTATATTCGTTGTGGCGGTGTAACACTGCACTAATATCGCGTGAACAATATATGCTTGTGCCATTAGATTGTCTTACAACCGCAACACCTAAGTTATAATCTTGCAAATCTACAATCATAGCACCCTGACTTAAATGTGCTAATCCTTTTTGTTCTAGTTCTTTTACTACATCTTCGGTAAACTGTGAATAATAAGATTCGCCACGCCAATCATCAAACTTAATGTTAAGTGGTGTAAACAATATCTTTTGTGATTCGTCTATGGATATTTTTTTAAACCATTCATAATCTTTTACTAATTGTGGGTCTTTTTGTTCAAATTTTTTAAATGTAAGTCGGCAGTTGTTTAAAAACTCGGGGTTTTTATCGCACTCTTCGTTTGCTTTTATATATAGTTTTTGTAACGCCGAAACTCCGCCTTTTTGTATCTCTTGTTGACTACTCCAAACATTGTAAGCATATAAAAGTTTTGCAAACTGACTGCCGTAGTCGCCAAGATAGTTCATACGCACTACATTATACCCGCTGTTTTCGTATAGTCTTGCAATACTAGCACCAATAACAGTTGTGGCAAAATGCCCAATGTGTGGCTCTTTGGCTATATTTACACTACTAAAATCTATACAAACTTTTTTGTTATTTCCGCTATTGTTTGCGCTTAAATTAGTTTTGTTTGTTAATTCTTCTACAATTTCTTTTGTAACTACTTGTTTGTTTACATAAATATTTAAATAGCCATTTACCACTTCGGCTTTTTGTATAAAACTATCTTTTACTAACTCGTCTGCAAGATTTTTTGCTATGTCATTTGGCGAACGATGTAAAATTTTTGCAAAACTAAAACAAGGCAAAGCAAAATCACCCATTTCGGCTTTTGGTGGAATGGACAACATATCGTATATAGTCTGTTTTTCTACCCCGTCTATTTTTATTTTTTGACTAACTAAATCTTTAATATCCATAATATCCTCATTTTTTAATTACATATAATTTATTAATTGCCCTTGTACAAGCAATATAAAAATAATTCTTACCAAACTGCGTATCAAACACACCACCGTCTTTTACAACTATTGCGGTATCAAACTCTAACCCTTTGCACATAGTTACTGGCAAAATTTGAATTTGTTTTAAACTGCTGTCTTTGGCATTAATTATTAAATCGGCATTGTGCTTAAAACTATTATCTATATTGTTATATATTTGCATTGCTTGTTTGGTATCTGCACATATTATACCAACCGAGCGTTTATTTGCAACTATTTTTGTTAAAATTTGATTAATTTTTTGTGTTGCATCTGTTGTTTTTATTTCTTCTACTTCTTGCCCATATTTTAACCTAAATGCATTGTGCATATCTATGTTTAAAATTTTGTTAGAATATTCTACAATTTCTTCACTGCTGCGGTATGTATGTTGCAAAGTATAATATTGAGTACTTCTATAACCCGCATCTAGTGCTAAAATATCTTTTATGCTATTTACCGCCCCCGGCGTTGTGCATTGTGCATCATCACCATACATACTAAAACCAGCGTGTGGAAAAAGCCTTGTAACAAAATCTATAAACAATAGTGGATACTCTTGCACTTCATCAAAAACAACCTGTTTTATATCCATATCTAAAATAATGTCGGTCAGGTTTTCATAGCAAAGGCATAAGAGTATTGCATCTTCATAATTAATAACTTCGTTAAAATTACATTCGTTTAAATTTTGTGATTTTAAATATTTATTAAATATAACATCAAACTCTACACTATCACTTAATCTATTTACTATTTCGGCATAAAGTTGGTTGTAAAATTTAGGGTCAAGTTTGCACTCGCCTGCAATATAGTTGTTTAATGCATTTAATTTTTCTTTTAATTTTAAACCTTGCGTTTTATTTTGCCAAAGTTCATTTAAAATTTTTGTGGTATAGATGTGTTTTCGCAACTTAAAGCCACTAACAAAATGTAGGTCGTTTACATAGTTTAAAACAAATTGTTTAATTTTATCGCGGTTAGAAAAATCTAGTTTATTTAAAATTTCGTTTTGGTTTTGTTTATCTGCCTGCGAATAACGGGCAACAAACTCGTCCATATTTTCAATTCTGCCCTTTATACCCAAAATGTGCTGAACAAAGCGTGCAAAAGTTGCGGTGTGAGTATTTTTTTCACCTAATTCGGGCAATACGCCACTAATGTGGCTAAAAAACAATTCGTTGGGCGAAAACAAAATAATATTATCCGATTTTAAATTATTAAGTTTATATAACATATAGGCTATGCGGTGTAGCGCCACGGTGGTTTTACCACTGCCCACACACCCCTGCACCACAATTAAGTCGTTTTTAATATCTCGTATTATTTTGTTTTGTTCTTGCTGAATAGTTGCAGCAATGTTATGTAATTGTGTAGAACTAATATTTGCAAGCAATTTTTGTAAATAATTATCAAAAATATTTTGGTCAACATCATACACATCTAATAAATTTCCGTTTTGTATATCATATTGGCGTTTTAATGTTATATTACCCTGTATTTTACCTTGTGGGCTGTCGTATTCGGCTTTGCCTTTACCATATTCGTAAAACAACTCGCCTATTGGTGCGCGCCAGTCGAATACATAATAGTTTTTATTGTCGTCTATTGTGCATAAACCCACATAAACTTTTAATTTATCAGTTTTGTCTTCAAAATCTATTCTACCAAAATATGGTTGTACTTTTCTTTGCATCAATTTTGTAGTTAAATCTATTTGTTCGTTTACAAACATAGTCATATCGTCTATTCGTGTAAAAAGTGCAGCATTGTCGCCTGTATCCATTTCGTGCGTAGATTTTTCAAAAAAATATTGCTGTTTTAATTCTTCTATTATGTTTTTGCGTGCAACTAAATTTTTATTAATACTGTCTATTTTGTGGTCTATTGCTTTTTGTGTATCGGCTAAATAATTTAATTCTTCGTGCCAATCTTTGCTTTGCTTATTCATACACACCCCCAAAATATAATTTACTATTATATCAAACACTAAAAAAAAAGTAAAGGCAAAAGCCAATTTTACCTTTACTATTTATTATTTTTACGCTTTTTTAATATAAAATAACGAATAACTTTAAATATTTCCATTACTGGTATTATAGTTGCAGCAATACCAATTGCAACAAGCCACTGTGTTATACTTAATGATGTTAAGTGCACAATACCTGCAACTGCTGGCACAGCAACTAATAAAACAGTTAGCGCAAAACTACCTAATAGTGTAATCCAAAACCATTTGTTATAAAATGGGTTTTGCACAAATATCGAATGGAAACTTCGAATATTTATTATATAGAAAAGTTCGGTTAAACTTAATGTTACAAACGCCATTGTGGTTGCTATTAGGTTATCGCCTAAAATGTTGTATGCACCTATAAACACGCCAGCCACTATTAATGTTTGCCAAATGCTTTGCACTAAAATAAACTGCCACATACCGCTAAACAGCCCTTCTTTTTTATCTCGTGGCGGTTTTTGCATAACATCTTTTTCGGCACGCTCAACACATAGCGCAATCGCAGGCAAAGCATCGGTTATTAAGTTGATTATTAAAATTTGAATTGCATTAAAGAAAGTTAATTGTGGGTATAATAAAGTACATAATAAAATTGAAAATACTTCTACTAGGTTGCTACCTATTAAAAAGGTAACTACTTTTTGTATGTTTTGGTAAATTCGGCGCCCTTCTTCTACTGCCCCAACAATTGTAGCAAAGTTATCGTCCATCAACACCATATCGGCAACCTGTTTTGTAACTTCGGTGCCCGTTATTCCCATACCAATACCAATATCTGCAGTTTTTATACTTGGGGCATCGTTTACACCATCACCAGTCATCGCAACGGTTTTATCTATTTGTTTCCAAACATTAACAATACGCAATTTATCTTGTGGTGTAACACGCGCATAAACACTAACTTCTTGTATAACCTGCTTTAATTCTTCATCGGACATTTCTTTTAGTTGTGCACCTGTTAAAAGCTTGTCGCCTTCTTTAAATATACCAACTTCGGTGGCAATTTGCCTTGCAACCGCTTCGTAGTCGCCCGAAATCATAACAGTTTTTATGCCTGCCGACCTACATTTTTCTACCGCCGCAAGTGCAGACTTGCGTGCTGGGTCTTGCATAGCAACTATACCCAACAGCACTAGCCCTGTTTCGTCTTTTACGGTTGGTGGTGTATCGTTAGGTTTTTCTTTATAAGCAAGTGTTAGCGTACGCAAACCGTGCTCACTCATATTTTGTAAAGCGTTGTTATATTCTTGCTGTTGTTTAGGTGTAAACGACACAACTTTGCCATTTACCAACACCTTTGTTATGTGTGGCAACATAACATCGGGTGCACCTTTTGTAAAACCAACAAGTTTATTATTAATATTATGAAAAGTTGTCATTACCTTACGGTTAGAATCAAATGCCAGTTCAAAAATTCTTGGATATTGCTTGTTATATTGATTTTTGCTTACGCCATAACTATGTGCGCATTTTAACAAACCTATTTCGGTTGGGTCACCTAAATAATCTTCTTTATTTTGTATTGCATCATTACATAGCACCATTGCATCTAATAAAAGCGAGTGCTTTTGTTTGTCTAAATTTTGCGCATCAACTATTTTATCATCTACATAAAAAGACTTTACGGTCATTTTATTTTCGGTTAAAGTTCC
>CADAJB010000015.1 GCA_902788085.1 uncultured Eubacteriales bacterium | reverse complement strand
TAGTGTAGCAGTAGTAAACAATATTTCAGTACATGGGAATATGTATAAATAAAGTTGTTTTATAATATTAAAATGATTTTATTTAAACCTATATATAATCTGCATAGTATATAATGAGTTAAAATTTTTGCTAAATATCATATATTAAAAACTTGTAAAGTATTTAATAGTTCTTTATGCTGTTAAAACAACTTATGATTTAATTATTAATAATATGATGCATAGTATTAGTTTGATATTATACAACAGTATCAAGATTTATAAAGTTAAGTGTTTTGTTTTATTTTAATTTGCTATACAAATAATAGTTATCATTAACAATAGAATAAAGTAATTAAAAATATCTGCATAGTACTATATGGAACTTGCATAATAATATGTCTAGCATACAACTGCATAATACTTGCAAGTTTTATAAAATATTGAATTAAAAAGCAAATATTATTTAAAAACACTGTTAAATAGTGGTGTAAAATTAATATTGTACAAACATTTTATTGCATAACAACCAATACTATGCAGTTTTATTTTTTTATGTTTATAGTATTTTATAGGCTTTTTATAGTATTATGCAGTTATAAACAAGAGTATTATACAGATTAACATTAGGGCTAACAACAAAAAATAATATTAATTAACGGACTGGTGTTAAATAAAAATTAAGCAAATGGGTATAAAAATATTTTTGTTATAAGGTTTGCCTTTTGTATTTAAATATGATTGCGGTGCATAAAGAAAAATTTTTGCGTTATAAAAAAACTTGCGCAAAACATTTGCCAAAATTTGTAAAGTATGCAATAATGTACTATATTCGATAAGGAGAAAGATTATGGGGAAAATAATATCTTTCGCTAACCAAAAGGGTGGAGTTGGTAAAACCACCACTTGCGTAAACCTTGCTACTTATCTTGCTGCTTTTGGCAAAAAGGTGTTGCTGGTTGACTTAGACCCACAAGGCAATGCTACCACAGGTGTAGGCATAGATAAAACAGAAGACATCAAAACTATGTACGACTACATATCAGGCGAGTTGACTATACCCGAGATTATTGTTCACACAAATATTGTAGGGCTAGACATAATACCTAGTAGTGTTGATTTAGCCGGGGCAGAGGTTGACCTAGTTCAAAAGGAAAACAGAGAAAAGGTTTTTAGGGGTGGTTTGTTAGCGATAAAAAACAACTACGACTACATACTTATGGATTGTCCACCATCTCTTGGGTTAATTACTGTTAATGCGCTAACAGCAACAGACACTATTGTGATTCCTATTCAGTGTGAATTTTATGCGCTAGAAGGTTTAAGCCAATTAATGAACACAGTTAAGTTAGTTAAACAATACCTAAACCCAAACATTGACATCGAAGGTGTTATCTTAACAATGAAAGATAACCGAAGCAATTTAGTAAACGAAGTAGCAAAAGAAATAAAAGGCTTTTTTGGTAAGAAAGTATATGATGTGGTTATACCGCGCAATATTCGCCTTGCCGAAGCGCCTAGCCACGGATTGCCTATATATTTATATGATAATAAAAGCAGTGGCGGTATGGCATACCAAGAACTTACAGTAGAATTTTTAAAACGAAACAAAGACTCGGGGCAGTTAAAAGGAAGAAAAGATATTTATAAAGGAAATGAGGAGATATAATTATGAAAAAAGGACTAGGAAGGGGATTAAGTTCGTTATTAAATATATATGACGAAGAAGATACACCACCACAAAAGAAAGTGAATAGTACCCCAGAACAAAGTACTATGCAGACTACTGACGATGTATTGCAGAATGCTAAAAACCTATTAGAAAGCATTAATAAAAAAGACAATAATATAAATATAATAGATAGCGACGAAACCGTTGAAAACAACAACTATGTAAACAGCAGAAACAGTGTACAAGAAAAACTAAACAAAGCAAATAATCAAGGTTATTTGTCTAGCGAAAGCGGAATAAAAACACTGCCTTTATCTAAAATAGAGCCAAACCCTAACCAACCACGAAAAACCTTCGACCCAGAATCTTTAAAAGAGTTGGCTCAATCTATACAAATACATGGTGTTATTCAACCTATTGTTGTATGTCCACGCAGTGATGGAACATACATAATAATTGCTGGTGAGCGCCGTTATAAAGCGTGCAAGATGCTTAAAATGGAAACTATACCTGTTATTATTAAGCGCTACACCGAACAAGAAATGAAAGAAATTGCGCTAATTGAAAACTTGCAACGCGATGACCTAAACCCTATTGAAACAGCATACGCAATGAAACAACTTGTTGATGAATTTGGCTTTACACAAGAAGCGCTAGCAAAACGCTTGGGTGTAAGTCGCCCTAATGTAACAAATACTATAAGGTTGTTAAGTTTAGCGCCAGAAGTTATGGCATTAGTAGAACAAGGCAAAATTGCACCAAACTCAGCCAGAGCCTTAATACCTATTTTAGACCAAGAATTACAAGTAGAGTTGGCTAAAAAAGCAATCTCGCAACAACTTACAACTCGACAAATAGAGAAAATGGTTAAAGAAGTTCTTAACCCAGACCGCAAAAAACAAAAGAGTACTATGCAAACAAGCCCAGAGTTGTTTGAATTAAAAGACTTAATGCAACGCTCATTTAGCACAAAGGTAAATATTATTGGTAACGATAATAAGGGTAGAATTTATATAGACTATTACACACGCGATGATTTAGACCGTATTAGCGAAGTTTTAAACAAGATAAATAGATAAAAGTATATAACTATATACTTTTTTTATTTTAATACTATGCAGTTTTTATAAGCAAAAAAGAAAAACACATATTTTAATGTGTTTTTTTTATCTACTGTATTCTACATCAATCTTCTTAGGTTTAACTATAATTTCGCCGTTATCTTTATCTTTTCGACTAAATATAGACAACGCTATAATTGATATTATAAAGCTCATTATTTGGTTGGTAACAATGTATATAGCAAATGCTGCCGAATAAGATAAGGTGAAGAATACCATAATTATTGGCATTAAGAATTTCATTATCTTCATAGAGCCTTGTTGTGGGGCTTGCGCCTGTGCTTTTTTACGCTTTAATGAAGTGCGCTGTGAATAACTTATAGATAAATATGTTATTAGCGCTGCCAAAACTGATAATATAAAATAACCATTCCAACTACTGTGTTGTTTTTGTATATTTGCTGTTATAAAGTTGTATTGGTCTTCCCATTTTGTAAATATTGCATTCTTTTCTTCGTCTGTTATATCACTATCTGCAACTTCTTTATATTCGGGTCTTGAAGTTAATGCAGATGATGATTTATAAGAATTATAGTCTGGGAACCCCGAAACATAGGTGTCGGGCCTCCAAATACTATCTATCCAAAGCCAACTTTCTTTTATAGTGTTATAATAAGCGGCTTCGTTGTTTAAAATTGCTTGAACATCTTCGCTGTTTTGTACTAATTCTTTTTGTTTTGCATAAACTTGTTCAGTCGTTGGGTCGGTTACGCCTTCTTCGGCTAATTTTGCCCTAGCATTTGCTTCTTCGGCATCAACTTTTGCAAGATAATTAGCCCAAACAGCATCTATTGTGTTTTCCGTACCAAATTTTGTTGAATATTCGGTAGTAAAGTTTGTTTCTAATTTTTGGTATTGGTCATAAATTTTGTTCTGCGCCATACCAGTTAAGCCATAAAACAGTGTAAAGAATATAAATAATGTTAAAACAAAGTTTACAAGCATACTTACACACGAGCCAACAACATTATAATTGTTCTTTTTATACAATTCCATTGTTTTTTGGTTTAAAACTTGCTTATTGTTTGCATATTGCTTTTGAAGTTTTTCAACCAAAGGCTGCATTTCTTGTTGTTTTTTGGTGCTATCGCGCTGAACTTTACGCTGCCAAAAGTCTAGTGGTGATAACACAATTTTTAATGCTATGGTAAATATTATAATAGACCACGCATAATTAGGAATAAAACTAAACAGGTTGATAACTGGTGCCCACATATCAGTAGTCCAGTTTGCTAATAGACTAAACATATATAACTCCTTAAAATTGTATTCAATTATAACAAAATATCGCTAAAAAATAAAGGGTTTTTATATAAATAAATACCAAAACCTTAAAAAATACAAAAAATAAAAAATGCATAATATTATGCACTTATATTAAATACTTTATATTTCCTTTAATGTTATCAGGAACAGGGTCTAATCCACCACTACTTTTAGGGTGACAACGGCAAATACGCCTAAACCCCATAAAAATACCCCTTAAAATACCAAAACGCTTTATTGCTATTATTGTATAAGTAGAACAAGTAGGCTGATAAATACAAACATCGGGCAATAATTTTGAAATTGTGGCTTTATATATATAAATAGGTATTAAAAACACCCACTTAATAGGTGTTAATACAATTTTTATAAACTTATTCACTAATAATTTTACCTTTAATTAAAGTTTTATAAATATTTTGCTTTAATTGTTGATAATTCTGCCCTAAAATTTCGGGATATACAAGAATAACTAAGTTTGTATTTTTAATTAATGGTACAAACTCTCGCATTATGTGCCTTAATTGCCTTTTTAGTTTGTTTCGTACAACCGCTTTACCCACTTTATTGCCCACAGAAAGCCCTATTTTAGGGGCTTGTAGTTTGCTTGGCACAAAAAAAATGCACAGATGTTGACCATAAATTTTTGAGCCTTTTTTATAAATATACCCAAACTCTTTACGCTTTTTTAACCTATTTTTTGCATTTAACATAAAACTTATCCTTTTGCAAAAACATAATCAACATACTATGCATTAATATTATTTTGTATTTGTATGAGTTAATTGCTTTCTACCACGATTGCGGCGTGCTTTTAATATTTTGCGACCACTAGTGGTTTTCATTCTTTCTCTAAAACCGTGCACTTTGTTACGGCGTGCTTTTTTAGGTTGATATGTTCTTTTCATAACTGGCCTCCATAAAAATTAAATGTAATTTAGATACATAGTGTTATTATATCTAAAAAAGGGGCTTTTGTCAAGAGAGAATTTAATATTTATTAAAATAATAAGGCAATACATATAAATAAAAAACTCTTTAAATATACCACTAAATAAAGAAAAAGTGCATAGTATAATGGCTAAATCTTTCATACAAGAATTTGGGCTATTTTAACTTTTGCCCAAGTTTTACACAAAAGTTTGATAGTTACCCACATAAAAAACCTAGTTATACACTGCATAATACAGTAGTTTTCCACAGGTTATCCACACCTAAAAACATGCATACTTTTCAAAGTTTTGCCCTTATAATAACTAAATTTTGCATACTATTAAAAGTTATCCACATATCCACATTCTTAATAATAAAAACAATAATTAATAATATTTAAAAATATTAATATTACTAACTAAGAAAACAAAAAATATAACTATGTTGCAAATTTTTGCAGGTAAGTGTAAATTTTTTGTATTTTAACATTTAAAAGCAAAATATGTATAACTATTGTATTTTACAAGAATTTTTAAAATAAAGCGAATGTGTATAAGTTAAAAGTTTTGCACATGTTATAAGGTTTTTAAAAGTTGACAAAACTTGTATTTTTTGATATATTCTTAAACATACTTTATTTAGGTGATAAAATGGAAGAACTGGTTTTTAGAATTTTTGTAAAACAGGATGATAATATATTTATATGCAAAATGAAGTTAGATAGCAATAGTATATTAAAGATTAGAGATAACTTTTATAATTCTTATAAAGAAATAGTAAAAACAGAAGAAGTTGTTAAAGGTTTAAATTTTGAAGTTCCGTTATATGATGGGGGTACACAAACAGTACCTGTGTTATATAAACTTACAAAAGATATAAAAGATAATAAAGACACTACTTTTAAAGATTATTTAAAAATTGTTAATAGAGAAGAGTTAGCACAATATAAAATAGATTATTGCAAACCAAACGCTTTAATAGAAAGTTTTGCTTTTCCTGTTGTGAATGCTGAATTATCTAAGTATAACACAATAGATAAAAGCATTAATAAAGAAATGTATCAAGATTTATTTTATCAAAATGGGCATTTTGACACTTTAAAGTTTTTTAATAAAGAAAGGTTTTTTTATTATGCAAACATAAAAGATGATTGTTTGGTATTTGATGATATTTTACAAAGCACTTTTATATATACTATGTGGTTAAATTATGTGTTAACATATCAACCACAAAACAAATTAGAAGAAATATTAAAAGATGCTTTAAGTGAGTGCATTACAATATACAAAGGAAGCTGTTTAAAAAAAGAAAATATTATTAATAGATTAATAACCAGCAATAAAGAGTATTTTATTGATAAAAATAAAAATAGTGGAATAATAAAATCTAAATTTTTAAAAAGGGTTTTAAAACAAGAAGAAGATGTTTTAGATGAAAACAAAGTTAATAAATTTAATGAAGATTTTTTAAATTATATTATAGATGATAAAAAAATAGAAAAGAATATAAAACCATTAGATATTAGATTAGATATATTATAAAAACTTGTATTTTTACTAAAAATAAAAAACTTGTAAAATAATAAATTTACAAGTTTTTATTTTTTTTATTGATTTTTAATTTTTGTTATGATGTCATCTACAAGTTTTTTTGTAGGTGGGCTTGTTTTTACTTGTTCCATTATTTTATCACGCGCGTGAATAATGGTTGTGTGGTCGCGGTTAAATGTTTGCCCAATAGTTGCAAGTGGTATTGTAAGTAAAGACCACATAAGGTATATGCAGATTTGTCTTGGTTCTACAATTTCTTTATTGCGCTTTCTTCCAACAAGGTCGTCTTTTGGAATGTTAAAGTAGTTAGAAACCACATCAATAATAGTTTGCTCGTTTATTGACGAAGATTTTTTCTTGTTTAGTTCGCCTTGTGAACTTAAAACTTCTTCCATAACTTCTTTATTTGCTTCTTTCATTCCGTGCATAGCGGCATAAAAGTGTATTTTTTTAAGAATACCTTCTAGTTCTCGAATGTTTATATCTGCAAGTCTTTCTGCCAAACTATAATCTAGCCCAGGCTCGTAACTATATTCTTCTAGTTCAATTTTCTTTTGTATAATTAAAAGCCTTGTTTCGAAGTCGGGTTTTTGAATATCTTGAATAAATCCACAAGCAAGGCGCGAACGCAAGCGTTCGGTTAGTGTTGGAATGTCTTTTGGTTGGCAATCCCTTGTTATAATTATTTGTTTATCCGATTGATATAAAGTGTTGAATATGTGGAAAAATTCTTCTTGTGTTTTTTTTTTTTTTTCAATAAACTGAATATCATCTATCAGTAAAACATCTGCACTGCGATATTTTTTGTGAAATTCTTCCATATCGTCGTTTTTGTTTGTTTTTTTAACCGCTTTTAAATAGTCTTCACAAAAATCTTGACAAGTTATATACATAATGTTTAAGTTTTGTGTTTTGTGTTCCCAAATGTAGTTACCAATAGCGTGCAAAAGGTGAGTTTTACCTAATCCTACACCACCATATATAAATAGTGGGTTAAAACGCTTTCCGGGTTGCTCGGCAACTGCACGGCAGGCAGCATATATAACTTGGTTTGTAGTACCAACTACAAAGTTTTCGAATGTATAGCGTGGGTTAAATGGGTTTTGTTTGGTTATTTGTTTGTTCTCTATTGTGTTTATGTCTATAATTTCGTCAGCCGAAGGGTGAGAAAGGTTATATTCTTTTATATACTCTTCTTTTAAAGAATCTAAAATCAACACAAAACCCGAAAGGTTAAAACGCTTTTTAATTATTGATAATATCTTATCTTTATAATTTGGGCGTTCTAGCGTAGATTTTGCTAGTTCGTTTGGCACGGTTAATATTAAATTGTCTTCTTCAATGTTTAGTGGTTGAAGTGGGCTTAGCCACAAAGAATAACTAACAGAAGAAAACTCTTTACTAAAATCGTCCATACACTCGGCCCATTGTTTTTCTAGATATTCTTGCATAACTGCTCCTTAAAATCTAAAAAATGTGGAAAACTATGTTAATAAGTGCAAAACTTTTTTAATTATCCTGTGTTTAATATATCAAATATAAATGCTTTTGTCAAGAATAGTTGTTTTGAAAACTTAAAACAATACGGTTGCAAAAATATAGGTTTTTATGGTATAATTAAATATAATTTTAGTTGATTTTACGGAGGTATTATGTATATAAATAGTCTTTATTTACAAAACTTTCGTAATATCAAAAACGCCAACATTAGTTTTAGCCCAAACCTTAATGTTTTGGTAGGCAACAATGGTATGGGCAAAACAAATGTTTTAGAAAGTATTTATTTTTTGTCTATTGGCAAAAGCCCTAGGGCTGTTAAAGATATAGAATGCATAAACTTTGAAGAAAGCAATGCAAAATTGGGGTTAGAGTTTATAAGAAATAAAACCCCACGAAAAATTAATTTAAACCTATTTAAAAATCAAAAAAAGACATTATTATTAGATAATATGCCACTAAAAAAATTAAGTGATATTGTAGGGCATTTTGGAAGTGTTTATTTTAGCCCCATAGAACTTCAAATAATAAGTGGCGCACCAACACTTAGGCGTAGGTTTATAGATATTATAAATTGTCAGTTAAGCCCACAATATATGGATGAACTTTTTAAATATCAGCGTGCAATAAAACAACGCAACAATTATTTAAAAGCACATAAAACTAATGAGTATAACACCGAACTAGAAAGTTGGGATATTCAAATTGCTTCACTTTGCGCTTCTCTTACAAAGCGTAGGCAAGTGTTTATAGAAAGGTTAAATGGTGTAGCAAAAGAAATACACAAAAATATAACAAATAATATAGAACAAATAGATATAAAATATATCTCGTGTATAGATGACATAAAAGATGCAAGTTTTGATGAAATAAAAACACAATTCTTGCAAAAAATGAAACAAAATTTTGAAAAAGATAGAGTGCTAGAATATACATCTTTTGGGTGTCATAATGACGATATTGATGTAAAACTTCAATACTTAAAAGATAACCAAGTTATAAAAACCATAAACATAAAAAAAAGCGGAAGCCAAGGTCAACAACGCACATCTGTTTTATCTATGAAATTGGCCGAATTAGAAATTTTAAAAGACGAATACGACGAGCCACCAGTGCTACTTTTAGATGATGTTTTGGGTGAGTTAGATAAAGACCGTCAAAACGCACTTTTAAACTATTGTAAAAACTTTCAAACAATAATTACTTGCACCGAATGGAAATATAAAATTGATGCTAAAATTTTTGAAATAAACAATGGTGTTATCACCTTAAAACAATAGGCTTTTTTATGCCTAAAAACTATAAAATTAAGGCGTTTTTTGGGTGGTTGTTAAAAAATGTTAAAAATATGTTATTTAAGGCTAAAAATAAGCAAAAAACATACAAAAAATAGGGTTAAAATGCTACCTATTTTTTTTGTTTTATGTTATAATTTTTAGGTATTAAAAATGTATTAATAAGGTTCAATTTTGGTACGATAATTTTTTCTTTTATTAAGGAGCAATTATGGCTAATTATGATGCAAATGCAATTCAGGTGTTAGAAGGGTTAGAGCCAGTACGCAAGCGCCCTGGTATGTATATAGGTTCTACCGATGAACGCGGGCTTCAACACTTAATTACAGAAATTGTAGATAACAGTATAGACGAAGCATTAGCTGGTTTTTGTAACCACATAGAAGTTAGGCTTAACAAAGACGGCTCGTGCAGTGTAACAGATAATGGGCGTGGAATACCAACAGGTATTCACCAACCCGAAGGTATAAGTTCGGTAGAACTTGTTCTTACAAAACTTCACGCCGGTGGTAAATTTGGTGGCGGTGGATATACAATAAGTGGTGGTTTGCATGGTGTAGGTTTAAGTGTTGTTAATGCACTATCCGAATGGCTTGTTGTAGATGTTTATCAAAATGGTAAAATACACCACCAAGAATACAAACGCGGTGCGCCAACTAGCCTTTTAACCGTTGTTGGCGAAACTATTGGCACAGGTACAAAAGTAACATTTAAACCCGATGCTGAAATTTTTGAAACAGTTGTGTTTGACTACGAAATTTCTAAGTCTAGATTTAAAGAATTAGCGTTTTTAAACCGCGGGCTAACAATAGACCTATATGACGACCGCGAAGACGAACCAAGGCACGACACATTCCACTACGAAGGTGGTATTGTAGAGTTTGTAGATAACTTAAACAAAGGGCGCACAACAGTATTTCCACAACCTATTTATATAGACCGCATAGGTAATGACTATGAAGTTGAAATTTGCTTTCAATACAACGATGGTTATAACGAAGTAATTCACGCTTATGCAAACGATATAAACACACAAGAAGGTGGAACACACCTAGTTGGTTTTAAAAATGGTTTAACTAGGGTTATAAACGACTATGGTTTAAAAAATCGCATCTTAAAAGAAAACGAAAAACTTTCGGGTGACGATGTACGCGAAGGTATAACCGCCATAGTTTGTGTAAAACTTACAAACCCACAATTTGAAGGTCAAACAAAAACCAAACTTGGTAACAGCGAAATGCGTGTGTATGTAGAAAAAGCAATGGCCGAAGATTTTGGCGCATTCTTAGAAGAAAACCCTGCACCCGCACGCGAACTTATATTAAAATGTATAACAGCACAACGCGCGCGTGATGCTGCCCGCAGTGCCCGCGAAATGACAAGGCGTAAGGGTGTGCTAGAATCTGCAAGTCTTCCGGGTAAACTTGCAGATTGCAGTAGTAAAGACGCAAGTCAGTGCGAAATTTATATAGTAGAGGGTGAATCTGCTGGTGGTACTGCAAAACAAGGGCGTGACCGTAAATTTCAAGCAATATTGCCGCTTCGTGGTAAAATTTTGAATGTAGAAAAAGCAAGGTTGCCACACATTCTCGAAAACGCCGAAATAAAAAATATGATAACCGCTTTTGGTTGTGGTGTTAGCAACGAGTATGACGAAAGTAAACTAAGATATAACAAAATTATTTGTATGACCGATGCTGATGTAGATGGAAGTCATATACGAATTTTGTTGTTGACATTCTTTTTTAGGTTTATGCGTCCGTTAATAGAAAATGGTCATGTATATATTGCACAGCCACCTTTATATAAAGCCACAAAAAACAAAGTAGATAAATATTGTTATTCCGATAAAGAATTAAATATATATCTCGATGAAATAGGAAGAAAAGGTGTAGAAGTGCAACGCTATAAAGGTCTTGGTGAAATGAACGCCGAACAATTATGGTCAACCACAATGAACCCCGAAAGTCGAATTTTGTTGCAAGTAACAATGGAAGATGCATTCGAAGCCGACCAAGTATTTACAACCCTTATGGGTGAAGAGCCAGAATTGCGTAGGCAGTTTATAGAGCAAAACGCAACATTAGTAAAAGAACTAGATGTTTAATAAAGGAGTAGTTTTATGAGTAACAACGATAATCAAGATTTTGACGACGACCGTAAAAACGACGAGTTAGAAACACAAAACACTTCACCCAAAAACGAAAACGAAAAAGATTTAGAAATAAACAAAACAAGTTTTGTAGATTTAAGTATGCGTAATGTTGATGAAATTTTGTATAACGACAAAACACATATTATAAAAGTTCCTGTTGTGGGCGAAATGAAAAAATCGTTTATTGCTTATGCAATGGCGGTAAATGTAAGTCGTGCAATCCCCGATGTGCGTGATGGTTTAAAACCTGTGCACCGCCGTATTTTATATAGTATGAGCGAACTAAACTTATTTAATGATAAACCATACCGCAAATGTGCGCGTATTGTTGGTGATGTTTTAGGTAAATATCACCCACACGGCGACAGTGCTGTATATGATGCGTTAGTGCGTTTGGCACAAGACTTTACAATGCGTATGCCACTTGTAGATGGACACGGAAACTTTGGTAGTGTAGATGGCGACCCACCAGCCGCACAGCGTTATACCGAGGCACGCCTTGCTAAAATTGCAGCCGAAATGTTAAGAGATTTAGAAAAAGATAGTGTAGATTTTTACCCTAACTTTGATGATACTTTGCAACAACCTGTTGTTTTGCCAAGTCGTTTTCCAAACCTTCTTGTAAATGGTGCCGATGGTATTGCTGTTGGTATGGCAACATCTATTCCACCACACAACCTAGGCGAAGTTATTGATGGTGTTGTGGCATTAATTCATAACCCAGATATAACAATAGACGAACTTATGACTTATGTAAAAGCACCCGACTACCCAACAGGTGGTATAATAATGGGGCTTAATGGTGTGCGCGAAGCATACAAAACAGGGCACGGTAAAATAGTTGTTAGGGCAAAAGCCGAAGTAGAAGACGAAGACGATAAAGCCCGCATTATAATAACCGAAATTCCGTACCAAGTAAACAAGGCAAACCTTGTTGCGCAAATGGCAAACCTTGTTAAAGAAAAGCGCATAGAAGGCATATCAGATATCCGCGAAGAATCCGACCGTCACGGTATGCGAATAGTAGTAGATATAAAACGCGATGCAAATGCACAAGTTGTGTTAAATTTGCTATACAAACACACACAACTTCAAACAAGTTATGGTGTAAACTTTTTGGCATTAGCAAACAACGAACCAAAAGTTTTAAACCTAAAAGAAATGTTATACTACTACCTAGAACACCAAAAATCTGTAATTTATAGGCGTAGTGTTTACGATTTAGAGCGTGCCAAAGAGCGTGCACATATTATAGAAGGGCTTGTTAAGGCGCTTGCCGATATAGACGAAGTTATTCGCATAATCAAAACAAGTAAAGAGCGCGCTGATGCAGTAACAAGATTGTGTAAAGCACTCGAACTTACCGAAATTCAGGCAAATGCAATACTAGATATGCGTTTAGCAAGGCTTACTGCCCTAGAAGTAGAAAAACTAAACCAAGAATTAGTAGAACTTCACAACTTAATTGCCGAACTAGAAAGTATTATTGCTAGCCCACAAAAGATTTTGGAAGTTGTAGAAAAAGAAATTTTGGAAGTAAAAGCCAAATACAACGAACCACGAAAAACCGAAATATCACTAAGTGTTGGCAGTATTAACATAATGGACTTAATTGCCAAGGTTGATGTTGTAGTTACTATGACAAAGCAAGGTTATACAAAACGCTTATCTTTGGCAGAATATAGGCTTCAACACCGTGGTGGCGTAGGTATAACCACACATAAATCTAAAGAAGATGATTCGGTAGAACGCTTGTTTATAAGTAACACGCACGATACAATATTGTTCTTTACAAACAAAGGGCGTGTGTTTAGCCTAAAAACTTACGAATTGCCTGAGGCAAGCCGTATTAGCAAAGGTAGAGCAATTATAAACTTGCTTGCACTAGATGGTGGCGAAAAGATAAACGCCGTTATTAATGTACCAAACGAAGTAATGCTTTCACGCAAGGGTGTTAAACAAACCGAATTAGAAGATGATGCGCAAGAAGAAAATATTAATATTGATGCCGAAACCGAAGAAGAGGCAGACAGCGTAGATTCTAGCGCATTAAACAAGGTAAACCCTTATGGCTATTTGGTATTCTGTACCAAACGCGGTTTAATTAAAAAGACACCTGTAACCGAATTTAACAACATAATGCGCGGTGGTAAGCGTGCTATCACACTATTAGAAGGCGATGAACTTATTAGCGTTCAACACAGCAGTGGTAACGATGATGTGTTAATTGCTAGCAGTGGTGGTAAATGTATAAGATTTAACGAAACAAAACTTCGTGTTATGGGTCGTAGCGCCCGTGGTGTGCGTGCTATGCGCATAAAAGACGAAGAAAAACTTGTTTCTATGGAAATAGTACTACCAAACAGCGAAGTATTAACAATTACACAAAACGGTTTTGGTAAGCGTACAGACATTGCCGAATACCGCTTGCAATCTAGGGGCGGTATGGGTGTAAAAGCCGGCGAATTTAACGAAAAAACTGGTGATTTAGTTGGTTTGCATCAAATTAGTGTAGATAACGATATATTGCTAATAACAAACACTGGTATGACAATTCGTATAACAGCAGACAGCATACGCAAAATTAGTCGTACATCTATGGGTGTTAGAATGATGAAACTTCGCAGTAACAACAAGATTGTAGATGTGGCAGTTGTTCCTGCTGACGATAGTGTGTTAGAAGAAGCACAAAACGCCCAAGAGCAATCCGAACAACCAAGTATTGAAGAAGAAATTGTTACAACCGAAGCAAACGATATAAACAATCAACCAGAAGAAGAAATTTAATTAATAAGCAAAAAAAGACAGTAGCATAGTACTGTCTTTTTTATTTATCTAATTTATAATATTTAAAATTATTTTCGGTTTTTATTAATTTAAACCCCCCTTTTTCTAGTACATGCTGGCTTCTTGTATTAGTGATTATACAGTCGGCATATAGTGTTTTTAGGTTTAATTTATTAAAAACATAATCTATAACTAATTGTTCGGCTATTGTGCCATAACCTTTATTTTTATAATTATCATTTTTCATACAAATGCTAAGTGTTGCGCTTTCGTTTTTTATTATATCACACAATTTAATTTCACCAATTATTTGTGTATCTAGCATAATTGCAAGGCAAATACGGTGTAAATTTTTTTGCTTTTTTATGTAGTTATAAACCCATTCTTGTGTATATACATAATCTGTATATTGTGCTTTATCTAAGTATAAATCGGGGTCGTTTTTGTATTCTTTAAAGTACTGATGATACATTTTGTTTGTCATTAACTTTAAATAAATATCTTGCATAATACACCCCCTGTTTTTTATTATTATATAATACAATATTAGTAATGTCAATCATAAAAAACGCAAAAAACATCACTATGTTACAAAAACTGCATAGTATTATGCACAAAAACATTATATATACCGGCAAAAATGTGCATAGTACCTAAACATAAAAACTGCATAGTACTAAAATAAAAAAACACACCATAGCCACCGATTTTTGAAACTAGCCAAATAATTACACTTTAACCTTGACAACAAAGAATATTCGTTTACACTGAAAAACAAAGAGGAAAAAAGAAAGAGTGTTGTGCGTTTGCTCTGCCGGCACACACTCTTTCTTCTAACCAAATTTATTGGGTGTGTGCTTGTTTTCGTTGGAGCGAAGCAATAACGACTTGTATCAAGACAAACACATGTTTAAATGCCATATTGTTGCACAAAAATATTTTTTATGATATATTTGAGTTGGAGGGTTTGTATGGATTTTGCATATGTTGATAAAACAAATAAAATATCAGACTACGATATAATAAAAGACTTGTTACATGTAAAAGATGAGATAATAAAGAAAGATAAGATAACTATGCGTGAATACTTAACTTATGGTAAATATGGTCAAAAAGCAATAAAAAACCATTTTGGCACATGGAATAAATTACTTTCAAATGCAAATATTAAACCAATAAAAGTTTTTCAACATTTGTCAAAAGAAGAGATATTTCGTTTAATTGAAGAATTATGGATACAACTTGGAAGACAACCTAATTTGAGAGAATTTGAATCAATGACTAAACACACAAAAAAAATTATTGTTTCAAATTTTGGTAAATGGTCAATTTGTTTGCAAGAATTTGTTAAATGGAAAACAAATAAAGATAAAGACCAAAAGCCTTTAACAAATACACTAATAAAACATAACACACCAAGAGAGCCCTCAAAAAGTTTACGATATGATGTTCTTGCAAGAGATAATTATAAATGTGTTATTTGTGGCAGAAGTACATCGGATGGAATTAGACTTCATGTTGACCATATAACACCTTATTCACTTGGAGGAGAAACAATAATAGACAATTTGCGAACATTATGCTCTGATTGTAATTTAGGAAAAAGTAATAAAAAAGACTAAAATTGAATTTAGTCTTTTTTTTGCAAGTTTCAAACTTGATAACCTATACTGTGTGTTTTTTGTTTATTACATAGGACGCATTGGTAATACTAGGTATAAAAAGTCGTTACCATCGGTTGGGGTAATTACACAAGGGTTTGTAGAACTTACATAACTAATTTTTACAAACTCGTCCGAGATAACACGCAAAGCGTCGGTATATAATCTACCATTAAATTCTATAACTAAATCGTTACCTGTTTGTGTAACTTCCCAGTGTTCTGTTATGTTACCCAAAGAAGATTCGCTATTTATTGTTATTTGACTGTTTTGAATATTAAATTTAACAATATAGTTGCGCTCGGTACGGGCAAGCAAACTTGCACGCTCGATTGTGTCTTGCAAGTGTTGACGGTTTACAGTTATAACTGTTCCAAAAGTTTGTGGCATAATTTGTTCGTACGATACATAGTCCGATTTCATACCTAAAAGTCTGGTGCGCAAAACTGTGTCGCCCAGGTCAATTTCTAAGTGGTTTTTCTGTGTGCAAACTTTTATTGCTGTATCACTATCTGGCAACAATCTTACAATTTCCAACAAACACCTTGCTGGCACTATAATACCAAATTCGGCACTACTAGAAATTATTTTTTTGCGAACAAGTGCCATACGCACACCGTCTAACGAAACACCCCTTAGTTCGCCGTCGTTTACTTCTAGTAAAATACCTCTAAGCATTGGGCGTGAATCGTCTTGGGCAACGGCTACGCTTGTTTTTGTAACAAGGTCTTTAAACATATCACTACGAATTTCTACATAGTTTGGGTCTTCTAGTGTGTGAGGGGCTGGAAATTCATCTGCGTTTTGACATTGTAAAGATACGGTGTTTTCGGCATATCTAATTTCTATAACATTATTCTTTAAACTAAACTCTAATGCTTCGCTGCTGATTTTGCTAACAAAGTCGGCAAATAGTTTTGCATTAATAACCGCTGTGCCTTCCATTTTGACTTGTGCTTTTATAGTTTTTGTAATAGTAAGTTCTAGGTCGGTACAGGTTAGCACTACGCTGTCGTTCTCGGCAGAAACCTTAATGCATTCTAGTATTGGGTTGGTGGTTCGTACTGCGGCTGCTTTTACTACTTTTAAAACAGCATCTGCAAGTTCTAAACCTTGGCACAAAAATTTCATTTTTTATCTCCTTTAAAACATAAAAATTTTACTATAATATTATACCAAAAAAGCCAAAATTTTGCAAGTATTATGCTATATAGAAATATAAAATTTTTTAAACTTTGCATAGTATTTATGCATAGTATTAAACGGTGACAAAAAAGTACTATAAAAATGAAAACTTTTAACAAAAAATTAAACAAAAACTAAAAAATCTTTATGGTTTTAAACATTATACAAAATAAAAATTTTATGATATATTAATAAAAAGGGGATATGTATGCCAAAGTTTGATGATTTTGTAGAAACAAAGGGTGATTTAACTTTAACCTACACCCAACTTGCACAGCGTTATGTAAAAATATTTTTAAATAAAATTGATGCAAAGTATGTAGAAGATTTATTGGTTAAATTTATAACACAACCATTTTTAGATATTAGTTTTTTGTTTTATAAAAATGGGCAGATTATTGTGTTAGACCACAATTATATAAAGCAAAAAAGTTTAAAACAGCAATACGAATCGGCATTAGCGCAAATCTTTTGTGATTTTAGTTATAAACAAATAGAAGATATGTGCAAAAACTTAACCCAAACGCTAAAAACAACATACATAAAAAAGGAACAATAAAATGGAAAAGAAAATTATTTTAGACGGTGTAACCGTATTATATTCTAAAAACAAGATAAACAAGGCAACATATTGTCAGTTTGGAATACTTACTGGTGCTTTTGCCGAAGAGATAGCCGGAACTGCACATTTTTTAGAGCATATGTTGTTTTACAAAACCAAAAACCGAAACAAAGACGAGTTGTTAGAACAACAAGATAAATTGCGCATTAACGCTTTTACTGGTTTTGATAAAATGATGATAACATTTAAACAAAGTTCGTCACTTATTGAAGAAGGTTTTGATGTTTGCTCGGATATGTATTTTAATGGTATTTTCGATAAAGAAGACATAGATAAAGAACGCAGTGTTATCGAGCAAGAGGTTTATAGGGTAGAAAGTGATAAAGTGCGTGTAGGATTTTTACAACACGACAGTAAATTAAAAGACGCAAAAAGATTGGCTTTTTCACCTTGTGGCACAGTGGATTCTATTAAAAAAATTGACCAAAAAGTTTTAAAAGAATATCAACAACAAAATTATAATAAACAAAACTTTTTAGTAAGCATTTGCACGGATAAATCGCTGGGGTTTGTAAAAAAGATGGTGTCAAAATATATATTGCCAAACTTAAAAGACAACCCAAATTTTACACCAAAAAATTCACCACAAAATTTTGTAAATAAAGACTTTTTAAATATTGTAAACTCAGATAAATCTAGCCACACAATCAGCTTAACATACAACACTTTGCCAATAAACAACGAAAAAGAATTATATGCAATAGCATTTTTACAAAAAGCGTTGATGTATGGCAGAGGAAGATTTTATAAAGAATTTAGAATACACAATCAACTGATGTACAGCACACCAAAGCCATCTAGTTTTTACACAAAAAATGCCATAGCTTATGGTACAAGGTTTGAATGCTCGGCACCTAATATAAAAATAAGTTTACAAAAACTAGCGCAAGCGTTTAAAGATTTACAAACTAATGGCATAACAAAGCAAGAATTTGATGCTACAAAAACAAAAGATAAACTTACAAAAGATTGCTTTGTGCTAGACCCCGATGATGTGCCAAGTAATATGCACTTTGACTATACAATTTTTGGTAAAATTATAAGCAAAAAGTATGATGATAAAATGTTTGAGGCAGTTACTTACACCGAAGTGCAAGATGTGTGCAAAAAATTATTTAACATAAACTATATTGGTGCCACAATAGTGGGGGATAGTAAGCCCGAAGATTTACCAAACATAAAAGAAATTAAACAACTGTTTTTAAGTAGTAAATAATATGGAAAAACAAGAATTATTAAATAATATAAACAAAGTGCATACTACTGCATTAGGTGAACAACGCATTAAAAATAATTTAAATTTAAACATAAAAAATGTAGTATCATTTTGTAAAAATAAAATAAAAAATAAAGACTGCATAGTATATAAAAAAGGTAAAAACTACTATGCACATACTAGCGGTTATGTTTTTACAATTAATAGTTTTAGTTTTACAATAATAACAGCAAGGAATGATAAAATTATGGAATTAACAACAGATAGATTAATTTTAAACAGTTTTAAAATGGAAGACAAACAAGATGTTGCCCGTATATGTTCTAATCCCATTTTTAGTAAAAATATACCCAATATGCCCGTACCATACACAATAGAACAGGCAGAAAGTTTTTTAACAATGGCAATAGAAAAATTCAATTCAAAAACCGAATATCCTTTTGCTATTAGGTTAAAAGAAAATAATCAACTTATAGGCAATATTCATTTAATGTGCAAATTTAAAGCAAATAGGGCGGAGATTGGTTGTTGGCTAGATGAAAATTATTGGGGCAAAGGAATAATGACCGAAGCCGCTATAAAAATAATAGATTTTGCTTTTAATACACTAAAACTACACAAACTAATTTGGAGTGCTTTAAGTTTTAACAAAGGTAGTTGCGGTGTGGCATTAAAGTTAGGTTTTATAAAAGAATGTGAGCAAAAAGAGTATGAATTTGTAAAAGGCAAATACGCAGATAGTTATAGTTTTGGGTTAATTAATCCAAACGACAAAAATGTAGAAAAATGGTAAAAGAAAAAACTTATAAGGTGGTGCATAATATGGAGGCAAAATATAAAAGTTTAAATAATTTTATAAATTACTGTAAAAAAATTAAGACAAAACAAAAATTATATGCTAGTTTTGGAAAAATTTACACCATAGACTTACAAGATTTGCATAATAAATATGAGTTAGCAAAAAAGCAATCAAGTATGGTTGTCGAAATAGATGATGTTGCGGTAAAGACAAGTGCTTTATATACAAGCATTCTTGATTTTCAAACCGCGTTATATACAAAACCAACAAAAAACATAAAAAATTGCAAAAAATTATTTAATATATTATACTCACAAAAAGACAATATGTTTGATGAGTATGATATTATTTGGTATGCCTTTAAAAAGCCAGATAATAAAATAATGGTTGTGCCAGCAATATATATGGTATGCGAAACGCAGTTAGACCCAAATAACAAAGAGTTGAAAGGTTTTGTGCCTAGATTTTATGATTTTTTGTCTGACCAATATTATACTTTAAGTAATAACCCAGATAATAAACAAGAAAATTATGTAAAAAATCAAAAAGATTTAGAAACCTATTATAAACAAAAAGAAGATGCTAAATTTTACGAATTTTATGAGAATTTAGAAAGTATCGAGCAAAAATGTGGCACAGATTTTAAAAAAGAGATAGAAGAAATTTGTCCACTTGCAAACAAATATTCATATTGCTGGAACAAACAGCAAATACTTGGTTTTGCAAAAGTAATTGAAGAAAAAATTAAAACCGAAGATAAAGCGGAAAAAGTTGTTTTAGCAAAATAGTTTTTGTTATATTTTACTAAAAAATACAAATAAAAAAGCCAGCAGTTTGCTGGTGTTTTTTATAAATGTCTGTTGATGTTTTTGTTTTTGCGTCCGCGATATGTACAAGGTCTTTGATGCTTAACTTTTGCTAATTTTTTAGCAGGTTTTATAACCATTCTTTGTTTTTCTTGTTCTAACAATTCGTCTATCAAATATTGTGGATTTGGTTGCTCATTTATTGTTGTTATGCGTTTTTCTTCTTTAATAATTGAGTTTAAATTACTGTTTTCATCTCTAAGATGTAAGCGGTCGTATATTCTAAATGCTTTCATCATGTATGCAAGATTTTGTTCAAAACTATTATTTACACACTTGCGTAAAAACTTAGGGCAAACGCGTTCGGCTTGTTCGCCAACCTCGTAAAACGGATTTGCCTGGTGCATGTGTGGGTAAGGTATGCAATAACAATTTTTGTTTATTTCTTTTTTGCCTTTTAGTTTTTGCTGTCTTTTATATTGATGGAAGTTAAATTCTTTTGTGCGAACAGCGTTGTGTCGTTTTAAAAACTGCCTTGTTATGTAATGTTGCAAAATTGGGTGAATAGAAGTAGTGCTGTCGCTGTTGTCTAGTCTTGCTAAAAACAACCAGCCATCTTCTTTTCCGCCAACTATGGCATGCACATTAATGGTGTAGTGGGTAGAAATGTTTGGTTGACGGGTTATGCTAAACCTGTAAAGTGTTGGTATTCCGTTTTTTGTGTCAGCGTGTGGGGCAACTGCAAAAAAACTTGTGCGGTGCACTACGCCTTCGCTTGTTACAAAAGTGCTGTGCCATCTGTCTATAATAATTTTTGGTGTAGTAAACATCTCTTTTAGTTGTTGGTTGTTAAATACAAAGTGGTATTGCTGCATATATTTATCTTCTGCATAAACAGGCAAGTTAGATAACATATAGTTTGTAGGAAGTTCTGTTGTTTTTTCGTCTAGTTTAACCAAAATATTTAAAGGTTCGGGTGTGCCTTTTTGTTTTTTGGTTTTATAATAATCGCGCTTGTTTAAAATTTTATCGTCAAAAATATCTATAGTTCTGCCATTTACATTAACTACATCATATCCGCTTAACGATTCTTCTACTATTCCTCTAATTTGCTCGTGGGTGTTATTGCGTGCCATAATATGCTTCCCTTTGTTTTATAGTATGCTTACATTATACTACATAAAAAACCTTTTTTCAATAGGGAATTGAAAAATTAATAAAACTAATGTTGCATTGTTCAATTAATTGTTTATAAAATGATTAATTCTTAATAAAAATAAAATCTTATCTATCATTATACCTCTGTTTGTTTTTGCATTATTAATTTACAATAAGTTGTGCAAATACTGTAAATTGTATGTAAATCGCTATCTAGATTTACAAACTTCAAATTGTTCCAAAACTCAAAAAACAATTTCTCTGTTATTTTATAATGTTTTTTTGGACTCATAATCGAGTACATATAATCTAATGCTATGATTTGCGCTATATTAAACAAGTCTTCCTGTATTTTTAGTTTGTAGTCAATACATTTTGCTTCAACGATTGTTTGTGTCATGCTCATTGGCCCCCATTTTTTTGTGGCCATATGCATGAGTTGTTCGTTGTTTTTGGCCCACTTATGGTCGTTTTCGGTAATGTTGAAATTAAGGGAGCATATCCAGTTAGTTAACAAATCGTCAATGGTATCTTTGGAGTTTTCGTTATTTTTTAAAAAACTTAAAAAATCTATACTACATTCATGCAAAGATTTAAAAAGACTGTTTTCTAAAAAATCTACAAGTTTATAACTAAACTCTAATTCAACATGATATTTCAAAACACACCTCCAAGATGCTTATAAAAGAAAAAGCCCCACAAATAGTGGGCTATTGGCTCCTCAAGCAGGACTTGAACCTGCGACCTGCCGGTTAACAGTTATAATAAAAAAGGGCTCGACTAAACCCTTGTTTTTTTTTGGCTTATTACAAATTGGAATAACGCACGGATTTTCTAGAAAAGCAAGTAAAATCTAGAAAATTATTCCAAGCATAATTTTATATAAAATTAATCTTAAAGTCAATCAAAAATAAATAACTGCGGGTGGCTCGTTTTCTTCAAATGGCGGTAACGCCATAAAAGATTACGCCACCCAGCCCGACGGAACGAAAGATAGTGACGGGTCGGCAGAAGAAGAGCCTAAAACGAGTGCTAGCACATCACCCCTTAATAGCCCCGAAGGGTTAAAAAGTAGTGATGCGGGCGGAGTTGTGGGCGAGCAGTTACCTTAAAGGTGTAAGCCCGTTTAAATTGTCGCATAATTGTCGCATACTGTGTCGCATAATAAAAAAATGGAGAAAAAATATGAATAATGGTGTTATAGACTATGACGCAAAGTCTAATGAAGTAGAACAGCAAAATGTATATAGTTTAGACAGCGTCCAGGCACGCACTTATTGTTTAACAATAAATAAACTTGTAAAATAAAAGGAGTACTATTTCAAGTACTTCGGGAGCGAATTGCTCATTATACTAGGTTAGCCCTAGTTTCATAGTAGTAAACTACTATGTCAATTATATGCAATTAAATTAAAAAGTCAAGTTTATTCTGAAATTTTTGTTTGTCCAGCCCTTAAACCATATATACAAGCACGGGCTGTTATTTTATTTTCGTGGTTAAGTTCTTTGTAGTTTATTAGCATTTCAATAGTTTTCTCGTCTAAATAGCCTAAATCTTGTTTGTTTTGTGTTTCGTGTTCACATAAAAAATCTAATGATACGCCATAGAAGTCTGCTATTTTGCATAATGTTTCTATTGTGGGCTGTGTTTTACCTGTTTCGTAGTTTGCATAAGTTGCTTGTTTTAGCCCGATTAATGGTGCAAATTCGTATTGTGATAAATTTTTTGCTTCCCTTAATTCTTTTAATTTCATTTTTTTTATTCCTTTTTTCTTTCATTATGCTTATTTTTGTTCTTTAAGTAAATTATTTTTGTGTAAAAAGTAAAATAATTAAAAAACTTAGTTAAAAATGCTTTACTTAATTAAAATATTTAGTTATAATATGGTAACTAAATTAAGAAATTTAGTTAAAAACAGGGGGGTGTTATGTTTAAGTGTTATTTATGCCATAAAAAAGTATGTACTGATTATTTTGATATGGATAGTTATGTATATAAATATGACAAGTATTATTTTTGTGGTTATGCCTGTTACAATAAATATTTGAACAGAAGATTTAAAAATGTTGTATCTAAATAAGGAGGAAAATATGATAGTTAAAAAAAGTGAATTAGTTGCAAAAATGGTTGGGGAAGTTTCGAAGTACTCAAAACAAAAAGAGTTTTATAAAAATTTAAGTGTTTTATGTCGTATGGTTTGTTTAAAATACTTACCTAACGCCGAAGAGTGTTTAATTGAAGCATTTACTATGTATGTGAGAACAATGTGGAAATTTAATGCTTGTGGTGATGAGTTTTTTGGTTATTTGAATGATTATGGCTTTAATATTTAATATATAGTGTTTAAAGGTGTGGTGTTGTGATTAATATTGAAGATAGAATACTGCGAATGGAACAAAAATTAGATAGAGTATTAAATTATATTGACAATTTAACAGCACCAAGTCCATACAATTTGTATGAGTGGCTAGAAAAGTGGTTAGAGATATACCGCAAGCCATATATAAAGCCACACAGTTATAAAAATTTATGTCAAGTTGTAAGAATACATATAAAACCAAATATAAAAGATTGTAACTTAAACGATTTAACAGCAGAAAGTGTGCAAAGTGCTTTAAATAGTGTTAAAACAACCCGTATGCGTAAGTACACTTATGATGTGTACCACGCAAGTTTATTTCAAGCATATAGGCTAGAATATATGCGAAAAAATATTATGTTAAATATAGATGCACCAAGGCATATTCGAAAAATAGGTAGAGCATTAACACAAGAAGAACAAGAGCAATTTTTAAAAGCAATACAGGGCAATAAACTTGAATATTTATATAAGTTTTATATATTGTCTGGTGTTCGTATGAGTGAAGCATTTTCAATAACTACGGCGGACATATTACAAGAAAAAGGTATAATACATATAGCGGGTACAAAAACAAAACAAAGTGATAGGTATATTCCGTTGTTTTTACAGTTGCAAGAGTTGTTGCAAAAAATAAAACCATTAAATAATTTTTATTTTCCATATAACGCAAATATTGTAACTTGCAATTTTAAGCGAATAAAAAAGAAATATGGTTTTACTTTTACTATACATAGTTTGCGTCATACTTTTGCCACTCGCTGTTTGGAGTGTGGTATATCTTTAAAAATAGTCCAACAGTGGTTAGGACATTCTAAACTAGATACAACAGCAAACATATATACGCATATACAAAATGAGTTTGAACAACAAGAAATTAATAAGTTTACAATAAATATATAAAAACGACCTATTTTTTATGGTTGTTTTTATTTTTCTTTTGATATAAAAAAGAAAAAGCCCCATAAATAGTGGGCTATTGGCTCCTCAAGCAGGACTTGAACCTGCGACCTGCCGGTTAACAGCCGGACGCTCTACCAACTGAGCTATTGAGGAATAAGAAATTGCAACCATTAAGATGCAATTTGAATGTGTACATTATACATAATAATTTATGCAATGTCAATAAATTTGTGCAAAAAAGTTATAAAAGTTTTAAACTCGTGGGTCTATTTCGTCGTCGCCTAAAATTTGTTTAATGCGGTCTTCGCGTTGTTGCGCCGAAAGTGGTTTAGATTGCTCTTCTTGTGGGGTAGTGTTTTCGGGCATATTGTCTATTGGTGTAATGGTTAATGCTAAAATTGCAATAATTAATGTAAACAAGTACAAAATAACTTGTGCTATTAGGTAGTAGTTAGATAAAACATTTTGCACACTTTCGCCACCATAAACTAATAATACTACGCTTGCAACAAGCACTGCAAACATAATTATACTAAATATAACTATGGTTGTGCTTGTGCCTTTGTTTTTTGTTCCGCGCAACACATTTGCAAGGTTGCCAATACATAAAAACCAAAAAGCAACACTAATAAATGTAGCAAAAATATACACAAGGTGTAATAGCATTGTGCTATCCAAAAGCCCCAAACTATCTAGTGCAGTGTGAATAGGGTTTATTAGGTTTGCGTCAATAGTTGTTGTAAAAAAGTTGTTGGGCAACAGGTTAAAGTGGTTTAAAATACCAGTAACATTGCAAGCCAAAATGGCTGTAAAAATAAGACTAAAAATAATATAAAAAATTGTGCAAAAAACTCGTTTTGCCCCCATAAAACATACCTCCAAATTAAATTTAGTATAACAAAAGAAAAAGAAATTTAAAAGCGTTTTAAGCACAAAATAAAAAATTTTTAATTTATCTATTATTTTTTAAGTGTTTACATTTAATTATTGCAAATGGTTAAAATTTATGTTATACTAATATTATTATTTGCAAATACATTTATTTTTAATACGGCACAAAATTGTGCGTAGTTTTATGTAAATTTTATACGCCCACATAGGTGGTTACAGATTTTTTTGTTGTATAAGGTTTACTTTATTGCAAGTACATACTACAACAAAAGGAAAAGTTATGAATAATCTATTTAAAAATTTAGGTTTAAAGCCCGAAGTTTTAAGGGCGATAGAAAACCAGGGGTTTAGTACTCCAACCGAAATTCAGCAAAAAACAATACCACTAAGTTTAGAGGGGCAAGACCTTGTTGGTTTAAGTTATACCGGAAGTGGTAAAACACTAGCGTATGTTGCGCCAATTTTATCTAAAATAACCGAAGACCGTTCGGTGCAGGCGCTTATTATGTGCCCAACACGAGAGTTAGCAGAACAAATTTTGTTAGAAGTGCGCAAATATGCACAATATTTGCCTTATGTAAAAGCCACTGCCGTTTTTGGCGGAACAGATATGCAAAGGCAAATTTATAGTTTAAAGCGCGGTGCAAATGTTGTTATTGGCACACCGGGTAGAATAAAAGACCACATATCTAGGCGCACCTTAAAATTAGGCGAAGTTAAGTTTGTGGTATTAGACGAAGCAGATGAAATGCTAAATATGGGGTTTAGGCCAGATATGGAATACATCTTAGGCTTAACCCCACAAGAAAGGCAAACCCTTATGTTTAGTGCAACAATGTCACCCGACATTTTATCTATTACAAAAAAATTTATGCAAAAGCCTACAAAAGTTACTGTGGGCATCGAAAACGCAACAATTTCTACCGTAAAACAAACTTATTATATTGTACCCAAAGAAAAGAAAAAACGCGCGTTATCTTTGCTTCTTACCGAATTACCTCGTGGGCGCACAATAGTTTTTTGCAACACAAAAGTTATGGTTGATGGCGTACAGTTGTATTTAAACAAACTTGGCTATAACGCACTTGCTTTACATGGGGATATGCCACAAAGTGTAAGACGCCGAACTTTACGTGAGTTTAAACAAGACGAAGGCAGACTTATAGTTACCACCGATGTAGCAGCAAGGGGCATTGATGTGCAAGATATTTTGCATGTTATTAACTTTGACTTGCCACAAAACAAAGAATATTATGTACACCGTGTTGGCCGTACCGGAAGGGCGGGCAAAAGCGGTTTTGCTTGGACATTATTAAACACCAAAGAACAAATTAAAGACCTAAACGAGATAGAAAAGAAAACTAACTCAAAAATACTTTTAGGCACACTTGAAAACTCGGTTACAACCACACTTCCACCACAGCACAAAAAACCCGAAGGGCACAAACTAAATGTTAAAAAGCGTGAACGCCGTGGTGTTATAGGGCGCACAAATGCAGACAATTTATACAAGACTACCGCCCGTCAAAAATTTACAAAAACTAGCGGTTTTGTAACCGACGACGACTTAAAACAACAAGGCAAAAAACCACAAAACGCCAAAACAAAAGTGTTGTTAAAAAGTGGTTTAAAACGCGGTGTAAAAAAGCGTACTATACGCAACACACAAAAGTCTAAAAAGAAATCTATACATTACTAAAAAAGCACACTATATTGTGTGTTTTTTGTTATTTAGTGTACAAAAAATAACACCTTAAACCCTAAAAATATTAAAATATTTTGTAAATACTGCTTATTATGTTTGACTTGAAAAATTATATATAATAAAATTATATATAAAATTTTGACAAGAACTTGCAAATGTTGCGTGTCAAAATTTATATTTTTGTGTAACTAGGTACACAATATTAATGAGGTAAGATTATGTCAAAAAAAATTAGCAGTTTTATTTTATCGTTGGCACTTGTGTTTTGTGCCTTTTTTGGTTTAACCGCTTGTAAAGGTCCGCTAGACAATTTGTCGGTTGAATTATCTTCAAAAAATATACAACAAACCGAAGAAGGTTATAGCACCACCCTTACACTAGGAACAGACAATGCTTCGTTTAACATAACCGCCAAAGTTGACGGGGCGGGCAAAGATGTGTCTAAACAAGTAAACTGGAAGTGTAGTGATTTTAACAAAGTTAGTGTTACAAATATTAAATACAATAAAACAAGTGGCGAAAACACTGCAACAATTACTGGTTTAAATGTTACACAACAAGGTTACCCTGTTAAAATTACGGTTAGTAGTATTGAAAAAACAAGTGCCGATGTTGTGTTGTTGGTTGATGTTATTGCCGAGGCAACAAAGTTTAGCGTGCGCAATAACAGTGGTATTGCTGTAAAGGGTAGCAAATACATACCAAATGTAGAAGACTATTTCGAATTTTACAACGACGAAGATAGCACTAATGTAACAATACCAAATTATTCTTACGAACTAACTGCAACTCTTACCGACAACACTACAAAGGTTTTAGCCGAAAACGAAATTATACCTTTGAACGCTAAAAGCCTAAGCATTAAATTTGTACCTAGCAAAGATAATGTGTTTGATACACAGTTATATACAACGCAGGTGTTAGAAGTTCCTGCTAGCCAAGTTGTTTTATACGAGCCACTAGAAAGTGCTAATTTTAGTTTAAAACTAGATGACGGCGACAACGACTTATCTAACGACCTAACCATAAACACCCTCGACCTTGTTTTAAACCAAGGCAATGGTATGGGGCAAAAGTTTTATATTGACGGCGTAAACAAAGATATTATGAAAGTTAGTTACGCTGTAAACCCTGCAAGTTTTGCAAGTTTTATAGACATTCAGCAAGATGTAAACGATGCTGGTGTGTTCTATTTTAGTGGGCAAGACGAAACAGGTGCCAACGAAGTATTTATAGACTTTTTTGTTAGTTACATAGACCCAACAATTACTTCAAAAGGTTTGTTTAAACTTCCGTTCCGTGTTGTTTCTTACCCAAACACAATTACAATAAACAGCAATTCCGAACAAACCGAATACAGCCTAACTGTTTACGACTATTATGCCCAAGGTGGCGAAAACTTGTCTATTGCGCTTTCGCCATATTCTAGTTTGTTTAGAAATATGACAATATCTTTAAACGAAGAAGACTATGCTTCAGCCGACTTAGATAATTTGCAATGGTATGTAGATAACAGCACAACACCTATTAACATAACAAAAGACAAACCATTAACAATTTTAAGTGGTACACGCCTAATACTTAAAAATGGTTTGGGCGCAGACGGGCAATATGGTAACGGCACGCTACACTTTACTGTTACAATAGACGGCACAAGTGCTGGTACTTTTGGTTTGGGTGATATTAGCCGAACATTAACCATATCTATGGCGCACGGTATTAAAGAGTTAGAAATAAGCAATAGTTCCACAACACTAAACGCTGACGACCAAGTGTTTTATCTATCTTTAGATAACACCGATACAGTTGTTAGCCGTGATATAACCTTATGTGTTTACCCAACACAAGCAAGTGCCGAAAGTTTGCAAAATAGGTTTAGCGTAAGCCCTGCAAATATTGTAAATGTAGAATTTAAAAACACCGAAAACAATTTAATTTCGTTTAGTGTTACACCACTTAAAGTGGGTACTGCTACAATAACTTTTAGCACACCTACTGGCAAAAGTTTAAGTGTAGATGTTAGGGTGTTTGCAAAGTTTTCGGAATATTCGTTAGACTTGCGTGGTCAATCTGATTTAGTGGGTAAGGTTGTTTACAAGCAAACCCAATCCACCGAGGAAGAAGAAGTAGTTGAAATAATAGACGGCGAAGAAGTTACATCCACTGTTACAAAAACTGTGCTTGTTGACGAAAAAGACTCGGCGGGCAACCGTATATTAGAGTTGGTAAAAATTGCAACTAATAGTACAATAGACTTTACCAATGTATTAACACCAAGCAACGCATATATTAAGCAAGTAAGATACACCACAAGCAATAATGGTAGTGTACGAAAAATGGAAAACACTTCGTCTAACTACACAACAGCACAACTATATACAGGCAATATGTATGGTTCTAGTGTAATAAACTGTATTGTTAGTTACTACGAAGTGGACGAAAATACGGGGCAAGTGTTAACACAAAACAAAATATACTCGTTTAATGTAAGCACTTACAACAAGCCAAACGAACTTATTTTATCTAACAACAACATCACCCTTTATGCAATAAGTTCTAACTCGACTGCGTATATATACAACCAAGAATGGTCTTCTAAAGATATATCTATATCTGTAAACGCATCGGGGCCTAGTGATGTGGTGTTAGATGATGCCGAATGGCGTATATTAACAAAGCCTGCTAATATTGATGCTATAACAATAAAAAGTAATATTATAAAACAAGATGCCGAGCCAGGTGTTGTGTATGGTGGAAATGTAACAATTTCGGCACGCGCATCCGATGGTAGTGTAGATAAGTTAGTTACAACTGTTCAAGTAACATTAAAACACTACAACACCACATTAAGCGCAATATTAACAGTTACTGTTTCTAGTTTTACATCAGTTAAAAATGCAAGTTTTGATGTAACAAACTTAAATAACTTTACTGTTACACAAAACCAACAAACAGGCAACAACGATAAAAAAGTTGTTTCGTTATACACCGAAAGCAATTTAGCAAACGATGCATACTTTACTTTGCGTCCAACAGTTACACCAGTTAGGGCAACAAATAAAAACCTAGAATATTTGGCGTTTGATTATTCGGGCGATAGTTTGCAAAACAAAGAAGCAGGGCTTATGTATAATGCCTGCAACTTAGTTTCGGTAAACTTAGGCGATGACGGATATTATAAAATTGTTGTAAACAAAACCCAACAAGACGGTGTTTGGGTGCCAAATGTTGGTAGAGCAAAGATATTTGTTTTAGCGCAAGATAAACTTACAAAACGCGTAGAAACAATAACCGACCCATCAGATATTAGCCCTAACGCTATTGTTATGAGTTTTGAAGTTGTGGTTTCCGACGGTGAAGCCGAAGCCTACCGCATCTACACAGCACAAGACTTTTTAAAAATTTACGAGCAAAAAGATAAAAACTTTGTAGTTATGACAGATATCTCGGGCGTAGATATATCTTCGTTAATAACATCAAACGACGGTAGTTTTGTGCTAGACACAAACTTTGGCGGTAACCTTTCTAGTTTTGATAGCGATGTTGTGCGCACTATTAGTTTTGCCGAAATAAATGTTGTTCAGGATGCAAGTCAAAACAAAATAATAAATGGCAAAAAAGTTGCGCAAGAAAGTGGTATTAGCATATTTAATGTGTTAAGCGGTAATGTTTCTAACTTAAATATTGTATTGCCAAAATACACATACACAAGCAACACGCTAACCAGCCTTATAGACCTAAACTTAGGTGCGTTTGCACAAGTTGTTACTGGGGCTATAAACAATGTAAACTTTAATATCGACGAGTTAGTTGTAGATATTTCGGCAAACAACCACAACGATGCTACTACAATAGTTAAGTTGGGTGCAGTTGCACAAAACGCGCAAGACGGCGCAATACAAAACTTTGTTGTATTTATGCCAGATGCTAAAATTAGCGTATATAACTATGCATACATCTCGGCTGGTGTTGCGCTAAACTATGGTGTTATAAACAGCCTAACCACAAGTGGTAACATAATTCTAAACGGCAACAGCAGTGCTAGCAATGTTAACTTTGGTGGTGTGGTAGGGTTAAACCGTAGAAACGCCGAACAGCAGGACGGTAATAATGTTTATTATGTAAAAGACCTAGAAAGCACTATAAACCTAAACAGCCACATAACACTTGATAATGTTGGTGGTGTGGTTGCACAAAACAAGGGTGGTATTTATGATGCTAGATATATGGTTATTGATGACGGCACAAACGCAAGTGCTTTGTTTGGTTTAAACTTAACAAGTGCACAAAATGTTGGTGGTGTAGTTGGTAGCAACGAAGGTCGAATTGAATATGCCTATGCAGTAAGTTTTGTGCAAAATAGTGGCATAAGCCTAAACACAGCAAGTTATGTTGGTGGTGTTGTTGGCTTTATTGATACTACTTTGTCGATAGAGTATATTAAAAATGTTCATTCTAGTTTGTCTATTTTATCTAGCACCGATATAGCCCTAGATAAAATAGGTGGCATAACA
>CADAJB010000014.1:1148-24269 GCA_902788085.1 uncultured Eubacteriales bacterium | reverse complement strand
CCAATTCCGCATCAACTTGCGAGTTTACATTTGTTCAAGATGGTGATGATGTTGTTGTTACAATAACAAACATGCAAGGCTCTTCGGGCTATATAAACCTAACATTCTCTATTGCTGCAACAAATTACTCTAACGAATATATACCAGAAAATGATACTCAAGTGATTATACAAAAAGCAAACTTTAATGCCGAACAAAAAGCAATAATTTACAACCTAGTTGGCGCAGAAGATTACCCCGATGAATACCAAAACACTTACCCAAGAATTAACCCTAGCAACAAAATAATAATTAGTAACGTAGAACAAAAAATACCTGCCGGCACAGTGCCCGCAAGTAATGCAACAAGTTTTGGTGTATGGACATTAACCGACGGTACCAACATATATAATAATGGCGACGCAATATCTGGTGTTTACAACTTGTGGTATACATTTACACCAAACGACTTTATGTACAATGGTTATAATAATGTTTATGTAGAAGTCGAATATGCAAACGATAATATTCCTGCAGAAATTGTAACTGCCCTACAACAAGAATTTTTAGATAAAACAGGGCAAAATTTTGCAGATAACGGAAATGGTGTATATACAACAAGTGCTGCATTTACAATTTATGCAGACGGAGCTGGTTATGGTGCGCACGAAAACATCTTACCTATTCACGACAACGAAGCCCAAGGTGCATTTAAAGGTAGATGGGTATTAAGTTTTGATTATTCTTCTGGCGATACACCACTAGAAATAAATATGGAATTAGGCTCTTCTGCATCGGGTGCTAGTTACTCTTACTCAAATAACATAACCCAAGATTATATTAAATCACCAGATAGGGTTTGGAAAGTAAAATTTATTCCGCAAAACAGTGCATACAACACATTAGAAATTTTAGTAACAAATGTAACTGTAAACTAAAATATAAAAATGACTTAATTTAATTGTTAAGTCATTTTTTATTTTTAAAAAATACAAGTTTTTTAATTTAAAATTTTTTACAAGATTTTTGCTATTTTTTGTTATTAATTTTTCAAAACCATATTGACAAGGTGGGGGTTTTGTGTTACACTCACCAAAGACATATTAAAGGGGTGTAAATTATGTATAAATTAAGTAGAAATGATGTATTAAAGCACAACGAATTAGCAGATTCGGCAGCACAAAAAGCCTATGAAAAGGGCCTAGAAAAATTTATAAATGCCGCAAACAACCAAGAAGAATATTTATCTGCATACCTATACTTTTATCGTGCATATAAGTTGGGTTTAACAGGTGCAGCATACTATGTTGCAAAATGCTTTCAAAACGGAACTGGAAAAATGCGCAGTTACAAAGCAGCAAACAAATACTTTTTAATATACGCAAGCTCTTTACCTACCGACAAAGCAAAACAATCCGAAGCGTATTACATACTTAGTCAAAACTATCGTTTGGGCCATGGCGTAGAAGCAAACATAGAAAGTTCTAATATGTTTTTAGCAAAATCTGCAAACTCGGGCAACAACCAAGCACAATACGAACTTGGTGCAAGGTTATTATTTGGAAGCGAAATAGCACAAGATGTTAAACAAGGTATTTTATTCCTAAAAGAAGCAACAAAACAACACTCTTGCAACGCAAACTCGTTTGTAAGTGGCGATGCACAAGGTTTGTTGGGCTGGTGCTATAAAGAAGGTTTTGGTGTAGATAAAGATTTAGAAAAATCTGAACAATACTACCTAGCAGCAAAAGCACAAGGCAACTACCAAGGGCTAAAAGCAATGGGCGAAAACTATGGTGAACCAATTAGTGATTTTAGTTTGTTAGAAAACAAACCATACTACTCGGGCGAAGATATTAAACACCAACTATACATTAGTGTATTAACTGGACAATGTGTAGTAGAAAAACAAAACCACCCAGAAAACGACTTAACATTAACTTACTAATAAAAAAGCCACAAAATTGTGGTTTTATTTTTTTAATGTTTTTAAATATGCTTTTGTTGTATTATCTATTACCCTACTTTCGATTGCCTTTTTTATTGCCATATTATGTACATCACTAGGTAAACTGTTGTTTAAAAACAATGGTAAAATTTGGTTATAGTGGTACATTAACAAATAAGAATACAACCACCCTTGCGCCATAACAACGCAAGGTTGTTTACTTTTGGGCAATAGTGCAAGTTTAAAAACTTGTGGTGTAAAATTTTCTTTACTAAAATATTTAATTAAAACAACTAAACCAAAACGCTGTGTATAAGGCATATCACTTTTTAACCATTTTTGTATATATGGCATAAGTAAATTTATATTGTTTTTAAACGCCCTAAAACTTAACAGGTCGCACGCCGCCCAGTTATCTATATATGGCAAAATATTTTCTACTAAATTAATAGTTTGTAAAAAATCTAAATTTAACTTATCTACGATAAATCCATATAAAATAAATTCTTCTAAATAGTACTTTTGCGGATTAGATAAAAATTCTTTATAATTATTCTCTTTTACAATCTTACTAGCCAACTTTTTTAATATAGGAACTCTTACGCCAATAATACGCTGGGGCAAAATTTGGGGTATAATTTTTGCATTAAATTGTTTGTATTTTTCGTCCTTGTGTAAAAACAATTCTTCTACTATTTTATCTTGAATAACAATTACCTACTTTTTGTTATAATAAGCACATTTTACTAAAAACAAAAACTTATGTCAAATAATACAAGTTTAATAAAATTTTTAATGGTTTTTTATTAAAATAATATAATACTATGCACATTTGTATTTTTTTATTTGACAATATTTTTTAATTATTTTATTATATAAAAAGAAAATATTTAAGGGGCAAAAGTTATGTTGTTTAACCTAGCATTAAGCATAGTATTATTTGTTGTTATGTTTTTTGTTGCACCTATTGTCTGCTTTTTGTTATGCAAACGCCCCGCATTAGATAAATTTAGATATTTGTTTTTAATGCTATATATTGTTGTTTTATTTGTTGGTGTAACTTGCCATTTAGAGTTTGTGGGCACTGATGTAGATATAACATACAAGTTTACAAAAGTTTGGGGCAACAAAGATATGTTTTGGGGATTTAGCAATTTAACCCTAACCGACTTTGCCTTTAATATTTTAATGCTAATACCTATTGGTGCATATATTGCTAGCAGCAACAAAAACACAAACAAAAAATGGTGGCAAGTTTTGTTATATAGTATGATTATAGGCTTGTTTGTTTCGCTGTTAATAGAAGCCACACAATACATCTTGCCTGTCGAACGCACCGTTCAATTTAGTGATACATTATTTAACACCATAAGTGCTGGTCTTGGGGCAATAATGATATTAGCCTTTAAAAAGGTAAGAAACAAAATTCAAAAATCTTTACAAAAAGAAGAAAAATAAAAGATGGTATTTAAACCATCTTTTTATTTTTAGCCTTGAACTTTAATTCCTGGGCCCATTGTACTGCTTAACGAAATAGACCTAAAGTAAGTACCTTTACTTGATGCAGGTTTTGCTGCTGTTAGGGCACCAATAATTGCTTGATAGTTTTGCAATAATTTTTCGGCACCAAAGCTTGCTTTACCAATAGGACAGTGAACAATGTTGTTTTTGTCCAAACGGTATTCTACTTTACCAGCACGAACATCGTTGATTGCTTTTTCGATATTTGTAGTTACTGTACCACTTTTTGGGTTTGGCATTAAGCCCTTAGGACCTAAAACTTTTGCTGCACGACCAACTACACCCATCATATCTGGTGTTGTGATACATACATCAAAATCTAACCAACCACCCATAATTTTTGCAACTACATCTTCGGCACCTACAAATTCGGCACCTAATTTTGTTGCTAAGTCGGCATTAGGACCTTTTGCAATAACTAAAATTCTAACTTTTTTACCAGTACCAGCAGGAAGTACAACAGTACCTCTAACTTGTTGGTCGGCTTGACTACCATCTACACCTAATTTTACATGTAGTTCGATTGTTTCGTCAAATTTTGCCTTTGCAGTTTCTACTACTAATTTTGTAGCTTCTTCGGGTGTATATACCTTAGTGTTATCTACAAGGCTTGCTACTTGATTATATCTTTTTGCCATAACTTGTTTCCCCCTTAGTTAGCCTCGTCCACTACGGTAATACCCATACTTTTAGCACTACCTTCTATCATTGTTGTTGCAGCATCTAAATCGTTGGCAGTAAGGTCTGCCATTTTTTGTTGTGCAATTTCGCGTGCTTGCGCTTTTGTGATAGAACCGACCTTTTCTTTGTTAGGCTTTCCACTAGCCTTGCTTACACCAGCTGCCTTTTTAATAAGGTATGCAGCAGGTGGAGTTTTTAATGTAAAACTAAACGAACGGTCTGCATAGATGTTAATAATTGTAGGAATAATAACACCTTTTTGGTTTGCTGTTGCTTCGTTAAATTGTTTTACAAAAGCACCTAGGTTTACACCAGTAGGTCCCAAACTACTACCAAGTGGTGGTCCAGCAGTAACGGTTCCACCTGGCAAATTGATTTTTACAACCTTTGTAGGTTTCTTTTCTGCCATAATAAAATCCTCCTTTGGTGGTTAAACGAATAATTACTAAATATTTTAATTATTCTCCCACATAATAAGTGCTTTGGTTTGGCTAACCAAAACACGAGTGCCACTTAATAAAATATTAATCCAAATACGCTAGGCGTACCGGTGGTGCAACGCACGATGGCAAGTAGATTAATCTACTTTTTTAATTTCGGAATAAGATAGTTGCAATGGTGTTTCGCGACCAAACATATTTACAACAACATCGCACTTTTGTGCAACATCATCTATGCGAGTAACCTTACAAACAGTATCTGCCAATGCACCTGTTAAAATGCGAACTTCGTCGCCTATTTGTAAAGTAAAATCTACTTTTACTTTTTCGAGGTGCATTTTTCTAATTTCTTCTTCGTTTAATGCAAGAGGCCTACCCTTAGGACCAACAAAGCCCGTAATGCCCCTTGTGTGTGTAACAGTGTGCCAAATGTCGTCGCCGTATATCATTTTTACAAATATATAACAAGGCATAGACTTGCGTGTTACAATTTTACGCTTACCACTATCGCTTTCTTCTATAACATCTTCGGTTGGTATAACAATTTCAAAAATACGGTTTTGCAAGTTACCGTTTTCAATAACTTGTTCTAGGTTTTGTTTTGCAACTGCTTCGTACCCCGAAAATGTGTGCAACACATACCATCTTGGTTGTGTATCTACAAATTTTGTTTGTGCCATATTATAATCTCCAAATTACAAAATTAGTTAAGTATTCCACTGGTTAATAGAGTGTAAAGCCAAGAAAGTAATCTTTCTATTGCAAACAATGCTACACCAAAAAACAATACAACTGCAATAACTAAACCTGTCTTTTTCATTGTTTCTTTAAATGTTGGCCAAGTTACGCGTTTTAATTCGGCAAATGTTTCTTTGGTGCGTTGACCAAACTTACGCTTGCCTGCTTTTTCTTTTTTCTTTTGTTTGTCTTTTTTGTCTTTTTCTTTATCTTTTTGGTCTTTGTTTTTAGGTTCGTCTTTTGCTTCTTGTTTGTTTTGTTGTGGTGTTTCGTCTTTGGCGTTGTTAGTGGTTGGTTGTTCTACCACTTCTTCGCTAGTGTTTACTTGTGGCTGTATAACTTCGTCGGGTGTAACGCTTATTGCAACTTGTTGGTCTTGCTGCTCTTGTTGTTGTGCGTCAACCTTTTTTAATTCTAATTCTTCTTGTTGTTTAAAAGCAGATTTAGATTGGTTGGTGCGAAGTTTGTTTGCCATAAATTTGTTACTGCGTTTTTGTTCGTTAGAACTTTTTGCCTTTTTCTTTGATTTAGACATTTTGCCTCCCTTGGTTTTTAAAACTTATTTTGCTTCTTTGTGGTCGGTGCGTTTTTTACAACGAGAACAATATTTTTTTAATACAATACGGTCGGGTGTGTTCTTTTTATTTTTTGTTGTAGTGTAATTGCGCTCGTGGCATACTGTGCATTCTAGTCTAATACTTTCGTTCATTTTGGTACCTCTTTAATAAAAAAATTACACTCTTTTAAGAGCGATTGTCAACATTTTAACATATTGACAACTTTAAGTCAATAGATTTTTGCAAATAATTTAGGTTTTTGCCCCTTAAAATGTAGTAAAACAGCCCACTATCTATGGGCTGTTTTTAACTATTTTGTTGTTTAGAAACAAGGCTTATATACTTTTGCATTGCACTGTTTACATCATAACCTAGGTCATATAATAAATTTAGGGCTTTATCTATATACATTCCACCAAACAAATTAGGGTTTTCTAAAAGTTTAGCAATAAGCAAATGTAGTTTAACTTTATACTCGTTATGTGCAACATTATATTTAACAAGCAAAGCGTTGTTTTTATCTTTTAACTCTTGCATAATTACACCCTACCTTTACTTACAGTTGAGACAATACCTAGTGGTTGCGAACCGTCTAATAATTCAACAAAATTGTTATTTTTGTATCTGCTATTTATATCTTCTTTACTAAATTCTACTGGCTTTTTGCCACCTTCTAGCAAATAATAAGTTATATCTTTTTGCTCGTCGTTTTTGGCTTTGTTGTACGAAAATAGCACTATGGTTTTTGGGTTGTTACGCTGTGTATCATCACGCAAAACACTAAATTTTACCTTGCCTGTTTGTGTTTTTGTATATTCATCTTTTGTAAAAATATTGTTATGAACTTGTTGCAAAAACTGTATTAACTCTAAACCTTTAAGTTGGGTGTGTTCTACCATACTAAACATCAGCCTTACACGCATATCTAACGATATTGGATAATGGTTATTTGGTAGTTTTTTATAAAGTTTTAATGCTTGGTCATTTTTTAATAAATTTACATCTTGTGGGGTTAATTTTTCAAGTTCTAATTGTTTTAGCTCTTCTACTTTTTGTATGTTTTGTTTTGCTAAAATATCTCTTACTAAGTTTTGGGTGTTTGCAAAATCTTGCAGGGTTTGGTCGCAGTGATTTTTGCATTTTAAACCATCTTCAAACTCGCAAAAACCACCAAACTTAACTTTGGCTAAATCACCCACAATTATAGATGGCGTAGAATCTGCCCTAACAACATATTTATCTACATTAAATTCCACCCAAACATGCGAGCCGTCAAACGGAAATTCTTCTTCGGTAAACTCGGAATCTATGGCATTTTTGCTGTTTACTAATGTTCTAATATGAATATGTGGTATTATGCCAATTTCTTTTAACATAACAGAGAAAATTGTTGTAAACTCGGAACATATAACATTATTGTTTTGTGGTGTAACATTATATGTTTCTAGTGCGTTGCGGTGTGGTGTGGTTGGTTGTTTTAAATAGCCATAATTATAGTAGTTATCATCATAAGTAAGTGTATGGCACATTTTATAATATACATACAACGCTTGCCCTAGTTTATCTAAATTAGCGGGCATATCTTTTAATAAAAAGTCTTTTAATTCGGGGTTTACAACAGGTTTTTTAAATATATCCATATTAGGTATTTTGTCTTTTACAACAATACCCACATTAGCAAAATCGCCATAATTATAATTATTTAATTCGACTATGCGTTGTTTTATTGTTTGCGGAATATCACAAACAATATCTATTGACAACTCATCTATAATGTTAGATAAAATATACAAACCTTTACGAAACTCGAAATTATCTTTATTTGTTTGGGCATAATTATTAAAATCAAAATTCTCGTCAAAAAACTTAGCAATAGTTGGGGTTTTTAAATCGAATTGCGAATTTGTGGCGTATTGTTGCAAAGTAGGAAGTTCTTTTACTAATCGTTCCACCGAGCATAAATATTGCACTTTTTTATACACATCATTAACCTTAGGGCTTTTTAGGTTTATTGCACCTTCTTGCCCTAATTGTTGTAGTGCATAGTATAGGTCAATAGGTTCTACTAAAAAATCTATTGGACCAAACATAAAAGCAAACTGGTTTAACAAACTTTTAGTTTGCCAGTTTATATATGCCGTGTGCATAGTACTATCGTTTATAAAATCTAAATAAAACTTTTTAGATAGAACATTGCCCACATTGTTTGGATTATAATTATTTTCTATCAAAAACTTACGAGTTGGATATTTATCTTTTTGCGTATATAAAGTGCGTAGTTCTAGTGGTAAACTATAAAAATCTAAAACATCCGCGTCATCTAAATTAATATTAAAAATAGAATTTTGCATAACTATCCTTTATTAAATATCTAAAAGGTTTAATAAAACATTTTTATCTACGGCAGATAAAAATAGGTATAATCTTGGCCCTTGATTTTTACCAAGAAGCAAGTTATAAACAACTTCGAAAAATCTTTTTTGTCGTGCTTTATCTTGTTGACCATCTATTTTAGGAATTTCGTATAACAAAGTTTGCATTTCTTGTGTGTTTAAATTAGATTGCTTCATTTGTTTTACAAGTTCTTTTACCCAACCAATTTCTTCTTGTGTCATTGTGCCAATAAATTGAGTATTCTTTTGTGGCAACAATTTAACAATTTGGTCGGGACAATAATTTTCCATCCAATATTTAATACAGTTAAATCGGTCTATAATTTGTTCTTTGGTTGTGTTTTCACCACATTTTTTAAGAATGTCTATAAGCATATCTATATCAAAGTTTACAATAGGCGCAAAACTTGCAATCAAACTTGCACTAACAGGTTGATAGTTGGCAGGCTTTCCGGCAAGTGAAAATTCCATTATTCGTTTTTCTATATCGGTGGCTGTGCCATCTTTATATTTTTGATACATACGGTCATATTCGTGGTATGTACGCAAAACATCACTATCTAGCGCAAGTTCAAACTCTTTTTCGGGTAAAAAGCGGTTGTATAACCACAAAATAACTTCGGGTGCATAAATTTTTAACATAAATTCGGGGTGCATATTACCTACACCTGCACTACTGCTTATCTTTTTGGTTTGACCTTTTAGTTTAACAAAATCGTACATACGATATAGTGGTGGTTCAATTCCATAAATTTCTTTTGCAATTACGCTAGAAACTTGATAGCTTCCGCCTTCACTACTGTGGTCGCGTCCACCTGTTTCAAACACTACACCTTCATAAGCCCAACGCATAGGCCAGTCAATTTTCCATGCTAGTTTGCAGTGGTGTTGCTTGCGTAGGTCTATACTTCCGCTAAAACCACATTTACAAGTATAATCTAGCACACAACCATCTTCGTGTTCGGCAGTAACTGTGGTTGTATCTTTGCCACATTTTTCACAATAAATTTCTATTGGATAATATTTTTCGCGGTCATCTAAATTAGCATCTTGTGTTTTAAAACTATATTGAATATCATAAATCTTTTTGCGATTTTTAATAGCAGTTAAAACACCTTCGGTATAAGCACCTTGTGTGTATTTTTGTGTTTGCTTAATAACTTCTGTTTTAACGCCAAGCTTATCTAGTGCGCCTAAAAACTGTTCTTCAAAATGCTCAGCATAACTACTGTGACATTTAAAAGGGTCTTCACACATTGTGTAAGGCTTGCCTATGTTTTTAAAAAATTGTGGTGCAACCGCCAAAACATCGGTAGAAACTTTACGCAAGCGGTCGTAGTTATCTAAACTAAATATAAAGCGCACTTTTTTACCTTTATCTCTTAAAGCCTTTACTACAAAATATGGTGTTAAAACTTCACGCAAGTTACCCATGTGCAAAATACCCGAAGGACTTGCCCCACTTGCTATTGTATATTCTTGTTTTTCTGGGTGCTTAGCAATAATTTGTTCTGCAATTTCGTCTGCCCAATGTGCCATAAAAAATTACCTCTCTTTGTGTATAATTAAATAATTTTAACTTAATTTTTTATATATGTCAAGATAAAAGATAAAACAGCACCGCCAAAAACACCACAACTTAAAATGGTATTGCATTATTTTTATAAATATGTTATAATACCCCCGTCAAATGTAAGGGGGAATTTATTATGAAATATGATCCAACCGAAGAAATTTTTGTTAGATATTATATAAGAAAACAAATGAAAGAAGGTTTAAAAGACCTAATTGACAGCAACGCACTAACCGAAAAAGAAAAAAATAATATATTAAAAGACGCTGAACATATTACACCCGATATGTATTTAGTTTTAATAGCACAAAAAAATTTAGAAATAGAAAAACAAAGATTAAATATTGAACAACAAAATTTACAAACACAAAAAGAAATTTTAGCCGAAATTAAAAAACGCAACACTAAAAATGAAATTGTTGAAACAACAGAAGATGAACACTCGCAAACCTTGCAAAAACAACTATAAACCCCAAAACAACTTTGGGGGTTGTTTTTTTTATATAAACCTAGCACAATATAAAAAATTTGGGCAAGTCGTTGCAAAAATAAAAATGGTGTGATATAATGGCAAAATAAGGGGTAAGATTATGACGCGTAAAGATTATGTAAGATATGCAAAAATATTTGGGCTATCACTGCTTGTTTCGGTGCCTTTGCTTATTGCCCTAGATATTTTAATATCTACGCATATATCACAAGTGGTTTTGGTTATTTTAAATGTTGCTTTAATAATTGCAGGTTTTGTTGGTGCTATTTTTATTGCCGAAAAGCGTGCAAAACATATTGCTAAAAAACGCCAAGAGTTTTTAGAAAAACAAAAGCAAGAAACACAACAAACCACCCAACAGCCAAATATTCAACAAAACAATAAAAAACATAAGAAAAAACATAAATAAACTAGGGGGACAGTATGGCGCAAAAGACAGAAAAAACCTTAAATTCGGCACGAAAACTTCCGTTTAACTACGAAGCCGAACAAGCCGTTTTGGGTGCGGTTTTACTTAGCCAAGATGCAAGTTTAGTTATTTTAAACGAATTAAAAGAAACAGATTTTTATGCACACGAGCACCAAATAATTTTTGATGCTATGCTACGCTTATTTGGAAAAAACAACAACCCTATAATAGACCACATAACACTTACAAGCGAATTAAACGCACACAACCAACTAGATGCCGTTGGGGGTATGGCATACCTTGCCCGTTTAACTAATGTAATTCCAACAGCCACTAACTTTAACTATTATATGGATATAGTAAAGCGCGATTCGGTTTTGCGTCAACTTATAGATGCTGGTGGAAAAATTGTAGAAGATAGTTTTAGTGCCGAAGATATGGATGCCGCACTTACTAATGCCGAATCTTTGGTGTACTCTATCGGCGAAAAAACCGAAAGGTCTAGCCTCGAACCAATCCGCGCAAGCCTAACAGGTGTGCTATCCGAGTTTGACGAAGCCTTTCAAAACCCCGGAAGCAAACGCGGGCTTCCTACGGGACTAGCGGGGTTAGATATGCTAACAAACGGGCTTCAAAATGGTGATGTAATACAACTTGCTGCCCGCCCTGGTGTTGGTAAAACATCGCTTGCGCTAAACATTGCAACAAATATTGCTTTATATGCAAAAAAGCCTGTTGCTATATTCTCGTTAGAAATGCCAAAAATTCAACTTGCCCGCCGTATAGCATCAAGTGTTGGTGGTGTTAGTATGGCAAAAGTTTTGCGCGGTGAATTAGACGAAAACGAACAACGCCGTTTTAGACAAGCAGTGTCCGCACTTGCTGATGCACCTATTTACTTAGACGACAGCAGTGTAAACACCCCAGCCGAAATTTTACATAAATGCAGACGAATGAAGAATGATAAAAATAAAGGTTTAAGTTTTGTTGTTATCGACTATATTGGTCTTATGAAAGCGGGCGGACGCAACTATCAAAACGACCGTCAACAAGAAATTTCGTATATATCTCGTAACTTAAAAATTATGGCAAAAGAACTTAATGTGCCAGTATTGGTGCTATCGCAGTTAAACCGTGCGGTAGAAGGTCGTAAAGACCACCGCCCTATGCTTTCGGACTTGCGTGAATCTGGTAGTATCGAGCAAGATGCAGATATTGTTATGTTTATTTATAAATCCGAACAATACCGCGACTTAGCCGAAAGTGAAGTAGAAGAAGGTATTGCCGAACTTATCATTGCTAAAAACCGTAATGGTTCGCAAGGCACAATAAAACTAAGGTGGGACGGCGAAACAACAACTTTCTCGAACCTACCCGAAGACGAAGATAGGCAAAGTTTGGAATCTACTGCCCCACCACTTCCAAAGCATTATAAAGATGCTTATAACAAAGCAAAAGAACCTGTTACCGAGGTTAACAACTTTGATGATAGTGTGTTTGATGCACCTACCGAACCACCAAACGAAGTGCCATTTCCAGTAGATGACGAATATGACGAGATTTTTGATAACCCAAACCAACCCGAAACAATAGCCGAAACACTAAAAGAAGATAAATAAAAATAACAGGTTTTTATCTGCTATTTTTTTATTATAAATCAGATATGTGTTGTACACTAACAGTTAGGTTATCTAAGTTTATAATAACTTTATTTACACCAAATTTAGTGCAGTAGTAAAGGTCGTAATTAGTTGATTTTTCTAAATCGTCCGATTCTATATATGTTAGGTTTTTATATTCATTAACATGTTTGTTGTAATATTTTTGACAAATATAACTATCTTTATAACTTGTTGATGTAAATTCATAACTAAATATATATGGGTGTATGTCATCTTGTTGTAAGGTTATTTTTTCATCTGCAACCCACAAATAATATTGTGTGTTTTCTTTATCTACAATTTCCATACGCACAACATAAGTCTTTTTATTTAAATAAATATTTACTTTACCAGTTATTGCACAACTAACATAACTATCTCTTTCGCCCACAATGTTGGCAATGTTTGTTGTTGTGCTTGGGTCTATAGTTACTTTAAAACTATCCATATGTATAATGTGGCTACAAAACGATACACCCTTATTCATGTTTACTTCAACATTGTTTAAATACAATTCATCTGGGTTTGTGGTACTTTGCTGCATACGAGTAAAAGTTTTGTCAGCACCGTTATAAAAATCGCAGCCCTTTATTGTATAATATTTTGGTGTAACTATTTCTGCTTTAAATATAACATCTAATTTATGTGTTTCAACATCAAATTTAATAGTATAAATTCCGTCTTGTTTAAACCTTATATATAATTCTTCGCCTTGTTCGCGTTCTTCTTCAACATAAGTAGTGTCGTGGTTTTCACTTAAAGCAGCATACCAGTTCCTCATATTATCACTTAACATATATAAGTAATCTTTTTTATAAAAGTACATATTATCGTAAACGCGTTTGTTTGGATTTTGTTCGTCAACATAAAAATATTCGGCTTTACCAAAATAACCACTGCATTCAAACCAAGGACAAATATCGTTAGCCGAATAATAATCTTTGCCTTCTTCTACATTTACATCTTCGTTTATTGTTTCTGTGGCAACTGGTGATAAGTTGCCGTTGCTATATTTAGACGAACCGCCACCAAAATCACACCCCGCAAAAAATGCAGGTGTTACAAAACAAAACACTAAAGCAAGTGCTAGTAAAAACTTTTTCATAAATTCCCCCCAAGTTGTTTATAAAAAACTGTAACATAAAAAATATATTTTAACAACAAAAAAACCACAAATACAAAGGTATTTATGGTTTAATAATTATATAGCAACAATATTAACTATTTTGTTTTTAACTACAATAATCTTTTTAATTTGTTTGCCTTCTAGCAATTTTTTAATTGTTGGCAATTCTTGTGCTTTCGCCGAAACTTCTTCGTCGGTGCTGTCAATTTTTATCACTATTTTATCACGCAATTTACCATTAATTTGAACAACCATTTCAACATTTTCTTCTATAAGTTTACTCTCGTCAAATGTTGGCCATTTTTCGTAAGAAATTGTGTTGTTGTTTTTAAATATTGTTTGCCATAATTCTTCGGTGATGTATGGCGCAATAGGGTTTAGCAAAATTAAAAAGTTTTTTGCATAAACGCTTGGAAAAACATTTTCTTTGCTTACTGCATTTATAAATATCATCATTTGACTAATTGCGGTGTTGAAAGATAATATCTCGTAGTCTTGTGTAACTTTTTTAACTGTTTCGTTGTAAATTTTATCTAGATTTGTATTTTCTTCGTCTTTAATTTTACCACTTTCGGTGTATAATGCCCAAATTTTTTCTACAAAACGGCTAACACCTATTATGTTTTCACTGTTCCAAGGTTTTGTTTCTTGTATAGGCCCCATAAACATAGCAAAAAGCCTTATAACATCGGCACCATTTTCGGCTATGGCAGTATCTGGGTTTACAACATTGCCCCAACGCTTACTCATTTTTCGTCCGTCGCTGGCTAAAATCATACCCTGATGTATAAGTTTTTTAAATGGCTCGGGGTGAGAATGCACACCTTGCTCGTATAAAAACTTATTCCACATTCTAGAATACAACAAATGCCCAACAGCGTGCTCTGCACCACCAACATATAAATCTACTGGCAACCAGTGGTCAAGCAATTTTTTATCTGCCAAAACTTTATCGTTGTGTGGGTCTATATAACGCATATAATACCAACTAGAACCAGCCGAGCCTGGCATCGTGTTTAACTCGCGGGTATATTCTACACCATCTTTTTTAAATTTTACCCAATCGGTTGCATTGGCAAGTGGTGATAACCCGCCTTGTGGTTGATAGTTTGTAATATTAGGCAAAGTTAGTGGAAGTTCGGTTTCGGGTGTTAGATATATATTGCCTTTACTATCATAATACATAGGCATAGGCTCGCCCCAATAGTGCTGACGGGCAAAAATCCACTCACGCAATCTGTATGTGGTTTTTGCAAAGCCAATTTTATTTTCTTCTGCCCATTTGTTCATTGCCTGTTTTGCTTGTTCTGTATTAAGCCCGTTTATAAAGCCCGAGTTTATGTGTTTGCCGTCGCCAGTGTAACACTCGCCCTTATTGCCACCTTCTATAACAGGTATAATAGGAAGATTAAACTTTGTGGCAAATTCAAAATCACGCTCGTCGTGTGCAGGAACTGCCATAATTGCACCTTCGGCATAAGTAGATAAAACATAACTTGCTATATATATAGGAATATTTTGGTTGGTTGCTGGGTTAACTGCATAAGCACCAGTAAACACACCTGTTTTTTCTTTTGTGGTGTCTTGTCGTTCAATGTCGCTTTGTTTTGCACACTCGTCTATATATTTAAGTACACTATCTTTTTGTTGTGCAGCAGTTATTTTTAAAACAAGTGGGTGCTCGGGTGCTAGCACACAATAAGTTGCACCAAATAATGTATCTATGCGCGTTGTAAACACATTAAATGTGTAATTTGTATCTGCAACTTTAAAAGTAAGTTGTGCCCCAGTTGATTTGCCTATCCAGTTTTTTTGCATAAGTTTTGTACTTTCGGGCCAATCTAGGTTGTCTAAACCGTCTAATAGTTTTTCGGCATATTGTGGAATATCTACAACCCACTGACGCATTTTGCGTTTTACCACCGGAAAACCACCGCGCTCACTTTTGCCGTCTATAATTTCGTCGTTGGCAAGCACTGTGCCTAAGCCTTCGCACCAGTTTACAGTCATATCTTGCAACTTCATTAAACCATTTTTATACAACTGTTCTACAATCCACTGTGTCCACTTATAATATTCGGGCTCGCAGGTGCTAATTTCTTTACTCCAATCAATAGATAAGCCAATTTTTTTCATTTGACTTCTAAAATTAGCAATATTTTTTTGAGTAAATCCGTTTGGGTGGTTGCCTGTTTTTATAGCATATTGTTCGGCAGGCAAACCAAAAGCATCATAACCCATAGGGTGCAATACATTATAACCTTGCAAACGCTTAAACCTAGACAAAGCATCACTTGCAGTATAACCAAACAAGTGCCCCATGTGCAAACCTTCGCCACTAGGGTAAGGAAACATATCTAAGCAATAAAATTTAGGTTTACTAAAATCGTAAACATCGGTTTTAAAAGTTTGGTTTTTCTCCCAATATTCGTTCCATTTTTTTTCTACATTTTTATAATCAAACATAAAATTTCCTCGTATAACAAAATATATTGCATTATACAATAATAAAGGCGTTTTTGTCAACATTAAAATAAGTTTGTTATTAGAAAATATAGTTACATTTTTTATTTTACTTTACTTTTTTATAACTTTCGTTTAAAATGTAAAAAAAAATTAATGGACATTGCTTATGGATAAATCTGCAAAAGTGCATAGCGGGCATTGGGAACGCACCAGACAGCGCATTTTAAAAGTGCCAAAAACCGAACTGAGTGAGATTGATGTATTAGAAGGCATTTTGCAACTTGTTTTTACTCGCGCCGACACCAACGAAATAGCACGAAATTTATTATATAAATATCATAACATTGTGTTTATAGCAAAGGCAACACCACAAGAATTAGAAACAGTTGCAGGCATAGGCAAAGTTGCCAGCGAAAAACTAGCACTATTGTTTAAAAGCATAGATTTTATAAAAACAGCCGAAATGAATATAAGGTATAACTCGCCTGTTAATGTAACCAACGCCGTAGAACTTGTTTATAAAAATTTTGACCTAGGACCCAAAGAAAAATTGCAAGCATTTTATTTAGACGAAAACAACAACATTCTTGCCCGCCCCATAATTAGCGAAGGCGAATTATCTAAGGTGGGTATGGATTATCAATCAATAGTAGAATACGCACAGCGCAATAAGGCAATAAAAGTTATTATTGCACACAACCACCCCAGCAATAGTGTTTACCCAAGTTATGAAGATTATATTTGCACCACAAAATTATATAGTATGTTACGCTCTATCGGCACAAGGTTGGTTGACCACATTATAATTACAAAAGATAAATATTTTAGTTTTTATTATTCAAAAGTTTTGCCTCTTATCTGTGAACAATACGAACAGGTTTTAGCAAAAACCTTAAATAAAGCAAAACAACAAGAAAAAGCAACTGCATAGTATTAGCGTTTTTTAGGTACTATGCTGCAAAATTTTAATGCATAGTACCTATTTTTTATATACTATGCATTATTTTTTTACTAAATACTATGCACAATACTAAAATGTTTTTGCGTGCATAGTTTTAATAATTTATTTTTTATATACTATGCACATAGGTTTTAAAATGTTTTTTTAATTATATTAAAAAATCTTTTTAATTTTGTTTTTGTTTTTAGTTGCAATATGTTACAATTATTTGTATCTAAAATAAATATTATGTTGTAAATTACAAAAACTAAAAATAGTAGGTAAGAAAAATGAAATTAGCAAAAATATTTTTAAACGGAATATTATGTGTTGTTTTATCGGGTTTGTTTTTACTGGGTTTTGGGTTAATTAATTTCAACCCAAACACAACATCAAAAGCCGAAGAACCTAGCAGCGTAAACATAAGATATTGGGCAATATCAACAAACAGCGATATATATGCCGGGCGGGATTCGGATAACAATGGCGACGAAGACGCCTTTGCGGATGTTGCGTTTAACCCCGACACAAAAAAAGCAACGGGTTTTACACTAGACGGTGGCATGCAAAATGTTGATGCCAACATCTTTGCAGTTACACCAACCAAAAACGAAGATGGTTCTATGGCAATTAGCACTATTTTTGAAGGTGTAGATTTTGAACTATCGGGTTATTATGTAAACGGACGACTAATAGACAAAAAGGTTGGCTGGTTATACGATAGCAATCCTTCGGGTACTGGAAACGATTTTAGTTTAACAAGTTTATATAACACCTTTGGCTCTAATATATTGCCTGCCGACTTTTTAACTAACCCGGCACACTATTCACCAAAAAGCATAGATAACAACGAAATAGACCTATATTGCATTATCAATCCATTTGTTGTAAGTCTTTACCCCGACAACCCCGAAAATTTAGAGCCACTAGGTGGTTTTGAAAGCGAAGACCCACTTACCCCGGGTGTAATTGACGGAAATATTAGTGTATATACAACAAATGTAGGATATAAAGAAGTAAAGCACGATTTTAAAGCACCAAAACCTTACGAACCTCAAAAATACCGTTTTGACGGTTATTATACCGACCCAGTTGCTGGCGACCGAATTACCAACAGATATGGTGATATGTCGGGTGGTATTTACAGCGAAAGTGGTTGGGTTTTGGGCAACGCCGAGTTATATGCTAGATATGTGCGAGTTTATAATGTAACATATTATTATACATACAACAATGCTATTTTTAAAGGTGATTTGCAGTTTGAAATTTCTAGCAACACAACCAAAGATGAATTAGATTTAGCAGTCGTTCATAATTCAGCAATCAATCAGTCCACCAACACCGCTTCACCATTCCCAACAGATAAAGTTATAGCCGAATGGTTTACTAACGAAAGTTTAGAAAACGCACAAAGTTTTCCACTAACAGCACAAAATATAACAATTTATGCAAAACTTGCCGAAACACACTACGACATAACATTTGACGCCAACGGCGGAAGATTTATTGACGCTGGCAACAGCACACAAAAAACATATACTATGGAATATGGGCAAAGTTTGGGTGATGCAATAACAAAACTTACCAACGAATTAGGCGCAAGCACAGCCGTTGCCAACCGCACAGGTTATAACTGCAACAATCGCAACTGGGCAGCCGAAAAAAATACAACCCAAGCATTAAGTGCCGCATATACATATATAAAAGATAATATGGTGGTATATTTAATTTGGTATCAAAAAGAATATACTATCGAATATCACACAGACGGAACAATTTCTAAAACAAAAGAATCTAATGTACACTATGGCGACAAACTATACGACATAGTAAAAAAAGTTACACCTGTTCGCACAGGATATAACTTTATAGGCTGGGCATATTCAACTTCTAGTTCGGTTCCTAGTTACACACTAGATTCTCGACCAAACAGCAAAGTGTTTAACTATTCAACCAGCATAACCCTTACATTTATAAACGACGAAGTAAACGATGCCGATATAGAATATATGCCCGATAACAACATCCATTTATATGGCGTTTGGATACAGGCATACACAATAAGGTTTTCGTTAAACCAAGGCTATCCAATAAAAGTAGAAAACACACCACTTGTATTTAATAACAACAATATAATAATAACTGTCGAAAATGGCGAAAATCTTGGTCAAGCACTAAATCGTCAACAAATAGGTGATTTCTTTACAAACGCAAACTACTTTCCTACTTTGCCTAATTGCAGTTTTGAAGGTTGGTATTATTACACCGACGGCAATTTCACAAACAATGCTATAACAAACGCATATCAACTAACAAGTGCACTTCTTTCAATGAACATACAACAACTGCAAGACATTAATATAGACCTAACAAAAGACGGTGTAGTTGCTGCTAAATATTCATATAATAAAGAAAGCGACCCATACTACACCACAGCACCCGAAGAAACAGCCAACACCGTATTTGCAATTATCTTAATGATTATTAGTGTTGTGCTATTAGTTATGTTGGTTTTAAGCCACCGCGGAAACAGCACACTAGAAATAAACGACAAAGCAATAAACGCATACAAACAAATATATGGCGAAGATGCACCATTGCCAACATTTAAATCAACAAAACCACCATTCGACACAGGTGAAGAATACGAAATAAGTGACGATGAGCAATCAACAAACGAAAATAAAACCAACAAAGAAAATCAAATAATAAAAAACATTAAAAACAAAAACGAAGACACAAACTAACTAAAAAGCAGTACAATTATGTATTGCTTTTTTACATAAATTTTTTAAGTATGTGCAAAACTTGTGTGCAAAAGTGGATAACTTATACACAATTTATTTAAATTTTGCCTTATATATTATACATTTTGTGTATAATTATAAAATATGTTGTATTAATATACATATTTGTTTTAATTAAAATATCTTTTATTATCTGTATAAACCACACAACAATATTTTATTTTATCTTGAAAATCTTAAATAAAAGTGTTATACTTAATGGATTATTGTTTAAGGAGTTGTTATGAGCGACACAATTTGTGCCATATCCACCCCACTAGGTACGGGCGGAGTAAGCATTATTAGGTTAAGTGGCGAAAAATCTTTACCTGTGTTAAAAAAGGTTTTTCAACCTTTTGTAAATACAAAAGAGTTTTTGCCACGATATATGTATTTTGGAAAGGTTAAGTTTGAAGATTTTTCGGACGATGCTTTGTGTGTTTATTTTGAAGGTCCAAATAGTTTTACGGGAGAAGATGTGGTAGAAATCAACCTACACGGCGGTTTTTATTTAACCAACGAAGTTTTAAAAAGATTATTAAACTTAGACGGAATAAGACTTGCCGAACCGGGCGAATTTAGTAAACGAGCAGTAATCAACGGCAAAATGGATGTATCTAAGGCCGAAGGTATTATAGATATAATAAATGCCAACTCTTTAAGCGAACTAAGGGCAAGCAGTAACCAAATTTTAGGTGAACTAAGCAATAAAGTAAAAGACATTCAAAACAAACTAAAAGATGTTATTTGCGAAGTTGATGTAGCAATCGACTACCCCGACCAAGATATAGAATATATATCGTTAGAACAAATAAAAGATGGGCTTGTTGATGTTGTAAATGATGTAAAACAACTTTTAAGCACAAGTAGTACGGGCATTCAGTTAAAAACTGGTGTAAATATAGTTTTGGTTGGTGTGCCTAATGTAGGCAAAAGTTCGCTATTAAATGCTTTGCTTGGGTACGAGCGTGCAATAGTAACAAACATTGCTGGAACCACTCGCGACACCTTAAACGAAACATACGAATATAATGGTGTAAAATTTAACCTTGTAGATACCGCAGGGTTGCATACCACCCACGATGAAATAGAAAAAATAGGCATAAAACGCACAATAGATGCAATCGAGCAAGCCGATATTGTGTTACACTTAATAGACTGCACACAAGACCTAGATAGTCAGTTTACAACAAAAATTAACAACAAAAACATTATAACAATAGTAAATAAAAACGATTTATTAAATGATACAACAAAAAAACAACTTCAAAATTATGCTAAACAGCATAATATTAATATTGATATTCAAATTAGTGCAAAAAACAAAGAAAATATCAATAATTTAAAACAATTAATATTCGACCGCACAATAGATAAAGAAGTTTTATCAAATAATGTATTAATTACAAATGTACGCCACCAACAACTTTTAAAAACAGCATTAAAAGAACTTATGGATGTTCAAAACGCAAACCAAAACACAACCATTGATTGTTTGGCATTGTTATTAAAAGATGCCTGGTTGCATTTAGGTCAAATAACGGGCGAAAACACAGATGATGCAATTTTAGATAGATTGTTTTCAAAGTTTTGCCTAGGAAAATAAATCAGCATAGTACTATGCATAATATTATATAAGGAAAAGAAAAATGGAATACGACTACGATGTTATAGTTATTGGTGCTGGGCACGCAGGATGCGAAGCAGCCCTTGCCTCAGCCCGAACAAAACAAAAAACACTTCTTACAACACTAAACCTAGATAGCATAGGTTTTTTGCCTTGTAACCCACATGTTGGCGGAACAGCAAAAGGTCATATAGTTTTTGAAATAGATGCCTTAGGCGGTGAAATGGGTGTAAATGCAGATAAATCAGCAATACATAAAAGAATGCTAAACGAAAGTAAAGGCCCCGCTGTTCATTCATTGCGTGCACAAATGGATAAAGTAAAATATCACGAAAATATGAAAAAAACATTAGAAAATCAAGATAATTTAGATATTTTGCAATCCGAAGTTAACGAAATATTAGTTGAAGACAAAAAAGTGTGTGGCATAAAAACCGAATATGGTCAAACAATCACTGCAAAAAGCGTAATAGTATGCACAGGTGTTTACCTAAACAGCCACATAATAACAGGTAATGTGTTTACACCTTGTGGACCAAACGGTTTTCGAAACGCCACTCACCTAACCCAAAGTTTAATAAATTTAGGTTTAACAATTTTAAGGTTTAAAACAGGAACACCTATGCGCCTATCAGGGAAAAGCATAGACTTTTCGGTTTTTGAAGCACAAAGCGGTATAGATAATTTACCTAATTTTAGTGTGCGCTCTAAAAAACCAAGCAAAAATGTTGCCACCTGCTATATAGGTTACACCAACCAAACAACGCATAGCATAATTCGCGAAAACTTAAACCTTAGCCCCCTATATCAAGGATTGATAAAAGGTATAGGTCCACGCTATTGCCCTTCTATAGAAGATAAGATTGTAAGGTTTGCCGATAAAGAACGACACCAATTCTTTTTAGAGCCCGAGGCTTTATCAACAAACGAAATATATGTGCAAGGTATTAGCACAAGTTTGCCTTACCATGTACAGCAAAACATTGTTCATTCTATAAAAGGGCTAGAAAAAGCGTGGATAATGAGATATGCTTATGCAATAGAATATGATGCAATAGATAGCACGCAATTAAAACCTACACTAGAATGCAAGTTTATAGAAAACCTATACTTTGCAGGTCAAGTAAACGGAACAAGTGGTTACGAAGAAGCTGCTGGTCAAGGAATTATGGCTGGTATTAATGCAAGTTTAAAACTAAGAGGAAAACAACCATTAATATTAGGTCGAGATGAGGCTTACATTGGTGTATTAATAGATGACCTTGTAACAAAAGGCACCAACGAGCCATATCGTATGATGACATCACGCGCCGAATATCGCCTTCACCTAAGGCAAGACAACGCAGATATGCGCCTAACACAATATGGTTTTGATGCTGGTTTAGTTGGTAAGGCGCAATATAAACGCTATTTAAACAAAAAAAACCTTTTACAAAAAGGTGAACAAATATTTAAGACCAACCTATCAATCAATCAACAACTAAAAGAATTTTTAACAAAGAACAACGAAACAGTTCCAAAAAGCGGATTAACAATATTAAACTTAATTCAACGAAATAACTTAGACATATACAAAGTAAATGCCGAGTTCAACTTTTTTAAAGACTACCCTGCCGAAGTTTTAGAGGAATTAAACATAATTGCTAAAAATATGGGGTACATCGAAATAGAACGCAAGCAAATAGAAAAAGCCAAGCGCGACGAATCTATTGTAATTCCCGAAGACTTTAATTATAGCGCACTATCTGGGTTAAGATTAGAAGCGCGTGAAAAACTAAAACGCATT
>CADAJB010000014.1:0-1104 GCA_902788085.1 uncultured Eubacteriales bacterium | reverse complement strand
GAACGCATTAGTGGTGTATCACCAGCAGATATAAACATTTTGACAATATACCTAAAACGAAAGCAAAATTTAGGAGATAAAAATGAATAAGCAAATTATTTTAGATATATTTAAACAAAACAACATTTCGCTTACAAACACTCAACTAGAACAGTTTGATACTTACTATAATTTATTAATTGAATACAATAACAAATATAACTTAACAGCAATAACAAACATTAATGAAGTTGCAAGCAAACACTTTGTAGATAGCGTACTACCCCAGTACTTAATAAAACAAAACTCAAAGGTGCTAGATATAGGGTGTGGTGCAGGATTTCCCAGCATACCACTTGCAATAATGCGCCCCGACCTAAACTTTACACTTATAGACAGCGTTGGTAAAAAGGTTGATTTTGTAAATATAATAATTGATGCACTAAAACTAAACAACTGCACCGCTATACATACACGCGCACAAGAATTTTGTAACAACAGCACACGCGGTAGTTTTGATTATACAGTATCTAGGGCTGTTGCCCCGCTTAATGTACTATGTGAATTGTGCATACCTTTTATTAAGCACGATGGCATAATGCTAGCCTATAAAGGCATTAGTTATAACGAAGAAGTTACATCTAGCAACAACGCTTTTAATAAGTTATTTATAAAATTAGATAAAGTTGAAAGTAAAGAATTAGTATCAACAACACAAGATAACACAAAAGAAAACTTGCTTAGGTACTATTTAATTATAAAAAAATACAAACCAACACCAACAATTTACCCGAGATTGAAAAATTTAATAAAAACCAAACCTTTGTAGAGATTTTATCTCTACTTTTTCTTTTTTAAGGGGAGTGCTTATAAGCGCAAGTTTCATATCTTACAAAAAACCCCATTAAAATGCGATGAGACAGAGTAAGAATTTAAATGAGGTATTCCTCATTTAAAACCAGCAAAATCGGTCTCATCGAAGCGGTTGTTGACGCATAGTACTATGCACAACGCAAAAAAATAATTTTGAAGTAGTAATATAGGATGACTATATAATAACATTATAAATAAATACCAGTAAACAAAAATATTAAAGTTTTTGTTTTATACTATACATTATTAATT
>CADAJB010000013.1 GCA_902788085.1 uncultured Eubacteriales bacterium | reverse complement strand
TTGGTAAGGTGGGGGTCACGGGTCCGATTCCCGTCATCAGCTCCAATACTGCGATTTTTATCGCAGTTTTTATTTTGCTTACAAAATAAAATGTGCACATTCAAGGTACAATCGGGGCTGGTTGCTAACGCAATCATCTCCTACTTACGCCCATTTTATGGGCTTTTTTATTGCCTAAATTTTGCCAAAAAATATTTGCATATAAATTTGTATATTCCTCACGCAAAAAGGACCGCTGTTTTTAAGATGTACATAATATTATTAAAGCATAAAAATAGTCATAAACACAATATTTTTAAAATTTTTTATTAAACTTATTTTATGTATTTGACATTGGCTTTATATTTGCTATTAGTTTGTTATATATTATTTTAGCGAGATTATAATGAACATTAAATTTAGAAAAGCAACCGAAAAAGATTTAGCAGGCTTTATTGAACTTTGTAACGAATGTTTTGAAGAAAAAACTAACCTTTTAAAAGCGAAAAGGATTTTTAATAAATATAAAGACGACAAAAACCACATATATGTAGTTGGCGAAATGGATAAAAAAATTGTTGCATGTGCAAAAATAACCATAATTCCTACAATGTTTGAACATATGGCTACTTACGCAATATTAAACCATATATGTGTAAAACCTGAATACCGAAGGCATAAAATTGCTACGCATCTACTTGATTATATTTCTAAAATTTGCAAACAACATAAATGTGTAAATATGAGTTTGTGGTCATTGAATTTTAGAGTTCCGGCACACAAATGTTACAAAAATTATGGCTTTGATGTTTTAGATGCAAAATTTTTTAATAAAGGTTTAGAGGATTAATAAAAATGAAAATTAAAAACATATATATTGGTGGTTGGTTTCAAAGAACAATGCTTCAACTATCCGAAATTTACGACTTTTTAAGGGGAAAAGGTTCAAAATTGGCATTAGAGCCAACAGTTTTAAACAACAATTTAAAAAACTTAGATATTGTAGATTTAAACTATAAAATAAGTGGCGAAGAATATATTACCATTTTAACCGGCAATAATATTTCAATAAAAATATTTGAAGATGGTTTAATTGTATTAAAAACAAAAAAAGATACAAAAACCACAATGAAAGCCGACATTAAAAAATTAACAGACTATTACGAAAAGAAGTTTTCGAAAGCTATTAACTATTTGTTTAGTTTGGGTGCACCTGTTCCAAAAGAACTAGCCAAAATTGAAACAATTTACCCTTACTTTATTGTGTGCGAAAATGCTTCAAAAACAGAAATGACAGAACTTTTAAAACAAGCAAGTGAAGAACAAAAATATTATACATTTAGCAACAAAAAATATGAAGTTATGCGCGGTGATAAATATTATTTTATTAACAACTTTTTAAAAGCAGATAGTTTAATAGAAAGATATATAGAAGAAGAAATTTTTATTCGTGAATTTAAAGGTCAAATGCATAGATATTTAAATATTCACCGTATTATTTGGGAAAAAATTGACCAAGTTAAAGAACAGGAAACAATAAAGGGTGCAGAAATTTTAAAATTCGCAACAAAAGTTGAGAGTTATGCAAAAACAATTAACCTAATTGATGGTCGTATTAAACAAATGGCAACTTACTTACCTACTCGCGAAAGCATTGCAAAAAACGATGCCGAACTTATAGAGTTTTTAAATATTTCGGGCTATAAATACGAAACACTAAAAGATACTTTAAATTATATACAATATCTATGGAATATGACCAAAGAATATGTACAATCTGCACAAAAACTATTTGCAGGGTTAAAAGCCGATGTAACAAGCAAGTCAATTTCTAACTTAACAATTGTTACTTCTGTTACTGCTGGTGCTACACTTTTAGGGCTGTTTACAAAATCTGCCCCAACTTTATCTGTTCATGGTTTAATATATTGTGGAATATTAGTTTTAATTGGTTGGGGTGCAAATAGATTGTTGAAATTAATTTCTAGAAACCGTAAATACAAAATTTCGGATATTAATTTTGATAACAACATTCAATTTGACAAAAAGGCTAAAAAAATTGCCCAGCAAGAAGAAAAAGTTAAAAACAAAAAAGAAGCGTAAACTGTATGCTTCTTTTTATTTTTTGATACTATGCACCATATTTTTATATACTATGCACTACTTTTTTGCATAGTATATATATTTTTTGTAAATAATAGCGTTTTTATTTTGTTTTTTATATACTATGCATAGTACTATGCATTCAACTTGTTTACCATAGTTTGTGGTGTGTTATATACAAGTTGGGGGCTGGATTTTTTTACTATGCATTGTTTTGTTATTATTACCTTTTTTATATTCTTATTATTTGGGTAGTTATACATTGTATCTAACAAAACTTCTTCTAAGATTGTACGCAACCCCCTTGCCCCTAAATTTAATTTTAACGCTTTTTTAGCAATAGCCACTTGCGCGGATTTATCTATATCTAACTCTACCCCGTCTATATTAAATATAGTTTTATATTGCTTTAACAAACTGTTTTTTGGCGTGTTTAAAATATTTATAAGGGCTTGTTCGGTTAATCCGTTTAAGCCCACAACTATTGGCAAGCGCCCAACAAACTCGGGTATTAAACCAAATGATATTAAATGGTTGGGTGTTATTTGTGTTGTATAATTATATTTAGCAGTTGTTAATGATTTTTTTGTTTTTTCAAAGCCCAAAGAAGTTTTTGTTTTTTCTTGCTCCATTATATCTTTAAGCCTTACAAAAGCCCCTCCACAAATAAATAAAATGTTTTGTGTGTTTATTTGTATTGTTTCGGGGTGAGCAACACGCTTAAAATTGTTTGCGGTTATATTTACTGTGTTACCTTCTAAAATTTTTAATAAGCCTTGTTGCACACCTTCACCCGAAACATCGCGGGCTAGTGTGCGGGCATCTAGTTTTTTTGCTATTTTATCTACTTCGTCTATATACACAATACCCATTTCGGCTTTTTTAATATCTCCGCCTGCATTTTGATAAAGTTTTAATAAAATACTTTCTACATCATCGCCTACATACCCCGCTTCTGTTAAGGTGGTGGCATCTACACAAACAAAAGGAACTTTTAAAATGTTTGCAAGCGTTTTAGCAATTAGTGTTTTGCCTACACCCGTAGGACCAATAAGCAAAATATTAGATTTATCTAATTCCACTTTTTTGTCGGCGTTTTTGTTTGTTAAATTATAATTAACGCGCTTATAATGGTTATACACCGCCACAGATATTATGCGCTTTGCATTTTCTTGCCCTATTATATATTCGTCTAACCTGTTTTTTATTTCTTGTGGACTAGGTATATTGAAACTGCCCGAACTTGATTTAAAGTTGCTTTCTTCTACAATATCTTTGCATATACTTATACAACTGTCGCAGATATATGTTGTTCCGTCGGGGCTAGCGATAAGTTTAGAAACTTCGTTATGTGATTTCCCGCAAAATGCACAAAAAGTATTGTTCAAGATTATTCTCCTATTTTTGTTTTTGTTTGTCTTTTGCAGGAATTAAAACTTCGTCTATTAAACCATAATCTAAGGCTTCGGTTGCCGAAAAATAGTTATCTCGCTCGATATCTTTATTTACTTCTTCTACTGGTTTATTACAAAACTCCGCCAAAAGTTTGGCATAAGTGTGGCGGTCTTTTTTACCTTCGTTATAATATATTTCAATTTCGGTTATTTGCCCCTGCACCGCCCCCCAAGGTTGATGAATCATAATTTTTGAATTAGGCAAACTATATCTTTTGCCTTTTTGCCCGCCCGCTAATAATAACACCGCTGCCGAAGCACAAAGACCTATACAAATTGTGCTAACTGGGCATTTAATGTATTTTATTGTATCTAATATTGCCAAGCCCGATTGCGCTACGCCACCTGGTGAATTTATATACAAACTTATGCCCGCTTTACTATCTTTGCTTTCTAGATACAGCATTTGGGCTATTACGGTGTTTGCAAGGCTGTCGTTTATTTCGCCCGTTATAAATATTATGCGGTCTTCTAACAACCTAGAATAAATATCATAAGCGCATTCGCCTTTTTCTGTTTTATCTATAACTGTTGGAATTAACAAAAAAAGAAACCTCCTGTATGTTTTGGTTTCTTTTGTGTTTTATATTAATTATTTAGTTGTTTTTGTTGTCTTTTTAGTTGTAGTTTTAGCGGTTGCTGTTTTAGTTGTTTTCTTTGCTGGCTTTTCTTTTTTGCATTCGCAGTCGTCGCCACATTCACATTCGTGGTCGTGTTCGTGACAGTGGCAATCATCACCACATTCGCACTTGTTTACAACTGTGTTTTTAGCAACTAAAAACTTCATAACCTTAGACATAAGTATATCACTATAAATATAATCTATTCTTTGCTGTTCTACGGTTTTTTTGTATTCTTGTAGAGATTTATTAGCCATTTTAGCAAATTCTTCTAGTTTTGCATCAATCTCGCTATCTTCTACATCAAACTTTTCGGCCCTGACAATCGCTTCTAATACCTGACGCATTTTTGCAATACGCTCGGCATCTTTACGACGCTCGTCGCGCATAGCCTCGATTGTTGTGCCTAAATATTTAGCATAATCTTGCAAAGATATGCCTTGATAAGAAAGCCTGTATGATAAGTCTTGCATAACTTCTTCTAATTGTTTATCTACAACAGCGGTTGGCAATTCTACTGTGCTAGATGCAACAATGGCGTCTAAGATTGCATCTTCACTTGTTGCTTGGTTGCGGCGTTCGATATCTTTAATAATGGCTTGTTTAATATCTTCTTTCCATTCTTTTAGTGTGTCAAAATCGGCAACTTCTTTTGCAAGTGCGTCATCAATTTTAGGAAGTTTGCGCGCCTTTACTGCCTTAATTGTACATTCGAATAGTGCTTTTTTGCCAGCCAAATTTTCAGCATTATAGTTTTTTGGGAATGTTACATTAACATCTACTTTGTCGCCTTCTTTTTTACCAACTAACTGTTCTTCGAAGTTGTCTATAAAGGTTTTAGAACCTAAGTGAAGGTCGTAGTCGTTAGCAGCACCGCCATCAAAAGCAACGCCATCTACACTGCCTTTAAAGTCGATTGTAACTACATCACCCATTGCGCTTGCTTCTTTTTTAGGTGTTAGTTTTACATTTTCTTCTTGTGCGTGTTTTAATTCGTGCTCTACCATTTCGTCGTTAAACTCTGCTAAGTGTGCATTTACTGTTAAGCCTGTGTATTTACCTAATTTTACAGGTGGAATAACTGTTAGGGTAAGTGTTCCTTCTAACTTGCCTTCGACAAACTTATCTAGTTTTAAACTTGGTTCACCAAAAGGGCGAATTGAGGCATCTTCTTGTAAAACCTTGTTGTATGCTTCTTCGGCAATATCTGCAAAGGCATCTTCAAAAAATACGCCTTCACCATAAGTTTTTTCTATTACCTTTTGTGGTACATGCCCTTTACGGAAGCCCTGAACAGCATATTGCCCCTTAGTGCGCTCGTAAACGCGAGTTACAGCATCTTGCCATTCTTTTGGTGTAGTAGATATTTTAATTTCTACTGTTGTGTTGTTAGGTTTATTTACTTTGTACATAATTTTCTCCTTAAAGTCTATAAAGTTAATTTTAGCACAAAAAATAAAAAAAGTGAATAGTTAATTTCACTTTTTATTAGAAAAATACAATTTTTATAGCAACAACAAGCAAAACTATTGCCAAAATTAACAATGCAGATACAGACCACATACTTGTAAAATTGTTGTATTTGGTCATTTTTAGTTTTCGCTCGGTTTTTTTATCGTATTTAAAGTCTTTTATTTTTTCTTCATTATAATGCTCTTCGGCGTATAAATAAGCATCGGTAAATCGTTTTTCTTTTAATTCGTTTTTAAAGCGAATATACCCCACTAGTGTTATATAAAAAGGAATGCTTACACCAATTAAGAAAAACACGCTAGCAAAAAGACAAAACGGACGCCATAATGCAGTTAACCCCAAAAATATTGCGGTCAATGCAAAACTAATAATACTAACTATTGTACTTGTTTTCAAAATTTTTCCCCTAAATTACATTACATAATACAACTAACACAACAATAACAAGTGTAGCAACTATTTGGGCAATCATAAACCCAACACTACGCTTGCTGCGCGCATAACTAAACCCTGCAATAATTGTTATAAAATAAGCAAAAATATTAGCAACAAACACAATTATTTCGGCAGCAGTTGCACCCCTTAAATTTAGCCCAGTTATTGTTCCACCATTTACACCATTAACTATCATTGCAAGTATCATTGCAATGCCAATTAACATTGTGGCAATAAAGCCTAAAAAGTTTAAAACCTTTCGTAAACCATAATTAGCCATAATTACCCCCCTTAAAAACATTTTGATTATTACATTTTATATGTGTTTAGTCAAGTTTTTGTAGCGTTTGCAAAAAATAATTTGGAAGTTCACTTGTAAAACTTAAAACTTCTTTTGTTCGTGGATGTGTAAAACTAATAAAACACGAGTGCAGTAGTTGCCCTTTTAAATTAAATTTATTTGGCTTTTTATTATAAACTGGGTCGCCTACCACCGCGTGCCCTATATGTTTTGAATGCACCCTAATTTGATGAGTTCGACCTGTTTTTAACCTAAAACGCACCAAAGTGTAGTGCGAATAATTTTTTTCTACCCAATAATGCGTTATTGCCTCGCGCCCTAAAAAGTTTGGCAACACTGCCATTTTTTTGCGGTCTTTGGGGTCGCGCCCAATATGTGTAACAATTTCGCCTTCGGGCTTTTTTACAACACCTTCTAACAATGCAAGATATTCTCTTATGCAAGCTTTGGAAGATATTTGCTTTGCTAAACTGCGATGTGCCACATCATTTTTTGCAACCAGCATTAGCCCCGATGTATCTTTATCTAACCTATGCACAATACCCGGGCGGTTATTGCCGTTTATGCTAGAAAGACTATCTACATTATATAACAAAGCATTTACAAGAGTGCCGCTATAATTTCCGCTTGCTGGGTGCACTACCATACCTTGTGGCTTATCTATAACAAGCAAGTCTTCGTCTTGATAAACAATATTTAGCGGTATGTTTTCGGGCAAAATATCGGTGCTAACAGGTTTTGGCAACTCTACCGAGATAACATCGCCTTCTTTTACTTCCGCCCCCGCTTTTACTTTTTTGTTATTAAGTGTAATATTGCCCATATCTAATAGTTTTTTTATGCTACTTCGGCTTTGGTTTTCAAGTTTATCTAATAAATACACATCTAGCCTTGTTTTTTTTGTTACGCTTTCTACTTTAATTTCCATTTATTTTATCCTTTTGTGCTTTGTTTTTTCCAAAAAAGAATATCAACCAAACAACAATACAAATAGTGCCAACTGTTAGGCATATATCGGCTATATTAAATACCGGGAATTGCATAAACGCAAGCGATATAAAATCGCGCACATACGAAAACACAATTCGGTCTATCATATTGCCTAAAATTCCTGCAAATATTAAATTATACCCCGCAAAAAACCAGCCGTTTTCGTTGTTGTTTTTACTAAATATATCATAGCACACCATACCCACAATAAATATAATGCCCAAAACTATAAACAACACCCTTTGCCCTGCTAGCACCCCCCAACTTGCACCAACATTATGCACAGATATAATATCTATAAAAATGTTTGTGTTGGTTATGTTTGCGCCTTCGGTTAAAAATTTTGTTAACATATCTAGCCCCAAAAGCCCAAGTGCTAAAAAGTACCACCATTTATTTTTCATTTTTGTTTTTCCTTTTATTTGTCATTAGTTTTGTGCAACTTGGTGTATATAAGTATATGCCTTTACTAACTTCTTGCATCTCGCCTTTTAGTGCACACACTGCCCCACTAATAAAATCTATGGCGCGCACAAGTTCGGTATTGTTTAGTGCATTAAAATCGACCACCGCCGACCTATTGCCCGATATAAAATTAACAAACTTTAAAACCTCGTTAAAATTTTGCGGTTGCAATATTGCCACCGTTTTTTCGGGCTTTTTTACATAATTGTTATAAAAATTATGGTTTATGTTAGATTTTGTAGATAAGGTGGGCGCAGTGTTAGATATATTAAAACTATCTATACCCTGCAATAAATAATCCCAAAACTTCATTAAAACCCCTTTTATTAATTTTAACAAAGTTGTGTAACAATTACAACAAATATGGTTATATTTTTATGTCAAAAAAGGCAATATAAAAATTTATTTTGTAAACAAAAAAGGCTGCAATTAAGCCGCAGCCCCATCATATTTTGGCCTAAAAACCGAGCAAGCATAAACACCTTGATTATCAAGTTTTAGGTTGCTGCCTATCATTTGGTCTGAATTAGCGCTATAAAGTGTACCATAAAAAGCACAACTATATAACATAGATTTTGTTGTTGTAGAAGAGCACACACCCACCATACCACCTGCGTAGCCATCGACTTTGTTGTTGCTAACTAAAAGGTAAGATACACACCTGCTAACAAGCCCATTGTTTATACTGCCAGCAAACGAACCAATATAAGTTTCGTTGTTTGCATTTAAACTACCGCTAGATAATATTAAATCTTTTATAACTCCGCCATCTATTGTGTCAAACAAGCCTGCACCGTTTATATAAACATCTCGTATAGCGTGGTTGTTGCCATCTAGCACACCACTAAAAGTGTTTAGCGATAAAGTTATTGCGTTTGCGCCGTTGCTATAACTATTAATATCTTGTGTAAGTTTATAAATTTTGCCCGCTGTTGCGCCGTTGTTTATATCACGAACCAAAATTGCATTAAAGTCGGCAATATCATTAATTAAAAACACATTTTCGTTGCTTACAAACACTGGGGTGCAAGCGCTTGCTAAGGTGTTTAGCGTATCTATGGTAGTTGCCCTAAGTGTAAGTTTTATATCGCCCGAAAGTTTTACATCACTGTTTTGCCAATAAGCAAAAGTATAACCCTCGTCTGCGGTGGCGGTTATTTCTTTATAATAACTGCCCTGAACTGTTTGAACTTCGCCTTGTGCAACGCTTCCGCCCACAGTATTAAGCGGTGTATCGGTTTGTGTGATGTTTTGTATGGTTAAAACATCTTCGCTGGGTTTGTAAGCGTTTGGAACAAAAGCAATAACAAGCATTGCAGCAACAACGCCCACTAAAAAAACGCTGCAAAAAGTAATTAATAATGCACTTTTTGTATTCATAAATACCCCCTATATTAATATAACCAATATTAATAAAATTTTATTATATTAAAGATTTTTAGTCAAATGAATATTCTAGTTTTTTATATTTTGCAATAAAATAATTTAAGTTATTATTTTTAGTTGACAACATTTTTATTTTGGGCAAAATTAACTTATTAACATACTTAGGGGGAATAATGCCAAAAGTTTTTAAAATCTCTGCACTTTTAGTAGTGTGCTGTTGCTGTTTTTTATTAACTGCGTGTAGTGATGTAGGTTATGGTGTGTATATATACACAAACGGAAACATTGCACAGGTGTATAGTGTAGAATTAGACAACGAAAAGATGCAAAGTTTGGGTATAAATAAAGACGAATTATTAAACAAAATAGAAGATGTTGCAACAGAAAAATGGAATACTGCTAGCGCTGGCAAAGATTTAACTAATGTAGCATTCGAGCCACAAAAAACAGAAAACAGTTTTGTTGCAAAAATAGTGTTTAAAAACATAGAAGCATACAAAACTTTTTATGAAATAGAAGACAGCAACACAACGCAAGACGAAATTGAACAAGGTTTGTTTTTTAACAAGCGCATAATTTACAACGGAAATACCCCTTTTGTAAACATAGATAGTTCAAGTATATACAACGAAATTTTAAACTTTATTGCAAACAATTATTTTGGTGGAGATACAACATCTGCCCTACAATACCTAAAAGATGTTAGTGTTTCAACCTCACGCGTGTACCCAACCACATACAAAACAAAAACAAACGCAAACTACCATCAAGTTGCTGGTGAATATGATATATACATTTGGCAATCTACACTAGAAAAAGAATTATCTTCTACACCCCAAAATATGAAGATATGGCAAACAGTTTACACAGTGCAAAACCGCATTGTTTGGTACTCTTTGGGTGTAGTTCTTACAATTATATTTGGTGCAATATTATTTATAATATTATTAATAAAAAAGAAAAACACACCAACTATAACAAAAGACCCTCAACAACCACTTGCCCAACTTCCACCAAAAATTGCCCAAATATATAATCCAACCGAAGAAAACAGCCCGCAAGATACACCTAAAAATTAGTGCTAAAATTTAGTTTTTATTTTAAAATTGGTATTGACTAAAAGGCACATTCGTGCTATACTGTTGTTAGTTTAAAAAGTCTAAGGAGAAAGTGTAATGAGCAATAATCCTGCACCATTTGCATATTTGCCACTTGAATTTAGAGAAAATTTGGGTTATCACAAGTCTAGTGATTTAACGCACATAAGGCTTTTACCTAGCGTGTGGAACAGCAATAATCTTCCTAACTGGAACAGCATTGAAACCGAATATCAACGCGCATATATATCGGACCAAATTAAAGATTATTATCGCGAAACAATAGCCATTGCTTACAAAGAAAAAATAGCAACTAACCCACAAATTAACCCATACAACCGCACATTAATAGCCGAATTAATGCGTTGCTATTACAAGCACACATTAACACCAGCATTATTTGGTGTTTATCTTGACGGAAGGGCTTTAATTAACGAACTTGCTAAAATGAAAGACAACAAGGAAATACAAAAAACAGCAACTAGATATTTTGACGCTATGTCGGTTGCAGTTGTATTTGGTGTATTAAGCGCAAACAACAACAAACTAAATGGCAAACTAAACAGCGAAGTAGCACGCGCAAAAGAGTTGTTTATAGACTTATATGATTTGCCTTTAAACATTGACTTTGACCCACTTACAAACCAACTTCAATTAGCCGAAGAAGCAGATATACCAAATCAACCTTATATGGTACCTATTGGTCAAATAAAAACCGAAATCACACAAGATTTAGGTTTAGATAACCCTTCTAAACTAAGTTTTGTAAAAGACATGACAGGGTCTGCAAAAGATGAATATAAAAATGAAGCAACAGAAAAACAAGGCACTTACGAAGACGCTATAAAATGGTTAAATAAATACGACTTTTATTTAACTGACGCAAAAGAAGTGGCACAAAAGAAATCGTTATTAGGTTAAAAACACGGAAAAACTCCGTGTTTTTTATATAAAAAAATAAAGGCAATTTTGCCTTTATTTTTATGCCATACCTAAACCACTTGTGTTTTCGTTGGTGTCTTCGACTTCTACAATAGTAGACTTGCGCTTTTTAAGCATTTCTTCACTAACAACCCTTGCCTTACTTTCTTGGGCTTCGGTTTCGGAAATTGTTAGTTCGTCTTCGTCATCTGCTTCTTTTAAAATTTTGCGTTCGGGTGGTTTTTTTGTTTCTTCTTTTGGCTTTTCTTGTTCTTTTGGTTTTTCTTCCTTAGGCAAAACCACTTTTGTAGGTTTTACAACTGGGGCTGGCTGGGCTGGTGCATAGGCTGTAAAATCAAAAGCCATATCGGTATTATTGTTTTTCTTTTTGTCGGCTGGTTTTCCGCCACCGCCACCTTTACCGCCACCCGACTTTCCACCTTTACCACCGCCACCACCAAAACTTTTTCCGCCTTTTTTACTTGGACCAGAAGATTTTGGTGCTGATTTAGCGGGTGCTTTTTCTTTTGAATTTTGCTGTTCTTTTTTTGTGGCAATTACAAAGTTTTTAGATATAATTTCTTTATTTTCGCCCACTGGCATACTTTTTGCCACAGCGTTTATAACTTCCATACTGTGTTTTACTGATTCGTCTATTTGCAATATGGTTTTTAAATAAATTTTGTTAGCCTCGCGCATTTGTTGGCGATAAATATCGTTTTTGCGCAAGTTTTCGCCTTTGCCACCTTCTATAACGGCGGTTAAAATTTCGTTCATTGCGCGGTATTTGCGTTTTGAGTTTTGTACAAAAAATTGTTCTACTTTGCTAAATTGCTTTTTATACTCGGCAAGCACAACGGCCGCTTCGGGAATAGAACTTAAAATTTTTATTCGCTTATTAAAATAGGCTTCTTCTAGGCGTTCGTACAAACCTAAACTTACCATACCCATAGCTTCTAGGTATGCAAGCCTGTGTTTTATATAGTCGGCTTCATCGGGCTTTAACACACCATTTCCGTCGCCCACATCACCACCAAAATCGTCATCTTGTGGGTGTGTGCTTATGTGGAATGCACGGCGCGCTAACTCTTCGAAGTTTGGCACACTTTCGTAGCTATATGATGCAAGTAAAGTTGTGCGTGTATCTATAATATACCCGTTGGCGTGGTAAATTTCTTCTAATAATTCTAATTCGGAAACAAGTTTTCCGTCAACCACGCGTGTAGGCGCCATTCTAAAATGAAACTCTTTGTTATCTACTTTTGCGGTTGCAAATGTGCCATATTCGTTTTGCTTTGTAATTAATTTTGGCAACCTAACAAGTTGAACAACAATGTTTTTATCAATGGTGTATGCGCCATTTTCGTCAAATTCGCCAAGTAGTTGGCTGTTTATGATATCCGATTTTCGAATAGCCTTTAATTGCATAATTTCGCTTTCGTCTGTTATAAAACCCGCATCGGTATCAGGGCGTTGGTACAGCCCCGAAAATACATCTTTAACTGATGTGTTTGTTACATCATCTTCTGTGCTGCTCATACACCCCTCCTAATTTATTTTACTAGTGCTATTTCTGCTTCGTCTTCTTTTTCGGCTTTGCGCTTTTTAGTGCGTTTTGTAGTTACAACCGGTGCGTCAAATGCAGGAAGCATTTGTTGTTCTACATGGTTTACCATTTGTGTTGATGCGCGACGCTTTTTAATGCGTTTGCAAACATCGTTTAGTTTTGGATTGTTTTGTGTTTCGGCAATTAATCTGTCTAAATCGTCATCATTCATACCCGAAACCATATCTGCAAAGTATGTTAAAAACTCTGCTTCGCTAGCCTTGTTGTATTGAAGCATTATGCGTTTTATAAGTTTTGAACTAATTGCACCATATTGACCATAAAGTTTTATAAAGAATGCAATGTCGCTTAAATCGTCTGTGATGTTTACAGATAGGTTGTCGGCAACCTTTTTAAGTTCTTGTTTAGATAGCATTCCACCTAATTCTTTTAAAGAAGAAAGATATTCGTTAATTTGTTTTAGGTTGTTAGAAGCAATAACTTCGTCAGCCTTTTTTAACATATCGTTAATTTTTTTGTTTTGCTTGTCAGCGTCGGCCACCATAGCCTTGTTGTCTAAAACATTTTTTGTACTTTTCATAGTATTATACCCCTTAGTTGATTTTTATAATTATAGCCCACAATCCCCCGTTTTGTCAACAATATTTAACTCTAATTATTTAGGCATTTTTAACTTTTATATACTATTAAAAAAGTAAGACAACCAAATTTTTTTATTAATTTTATTTGTCAATTAAACAAAAAATAGTTATAATGTTTTTAAGGGAGTTTTTATGTTTAACAATTTTAAGAAAGTGCGTGATGCACGCAAAAAAATAAAACAACGCGACCTTTCGTTATTTAAAACAAACGAAGAAGGCGACTTAGTGTACGAGTTTAAGTTGGGTAAAGGCGAAATATATTCGCCCTACGCCACCACAAGCAACCCAATAATTAACGAAGATGTGGTTGCACATATAGATGATGTATGTGATTGTTTATCTACAAAGGATAGTGTAGAATTTAGAATACTTACACCAAAAGACCACAGCGCAAGCAAACAAAATATAGAAGAAGCCCTCGACCACCACTACACCAAAAAACTAATTCAAAGTAAAAAACAATATCGCACACAACTAAAACACGGTTTAATTTTGTTTTTAATTGGGCTAGCCATTTTTGCAATTTATTATGGTTTGCGTGTTTGGTTTGATGCCAACAGCGTTGTTTCGTTTTTAGAAATAATAGATATTGCTAGTTGGGTGTTTGTTTGGGAAGCAGTAGATGTTATCTTTTTGGGTATGAGTGTGCATAAAAGCGAGCAAACGCGGTTTTCAAAAATTGTCAACGCAAAAATTACAGTTATAACACAGCAAGAAGAAACAATTAATATTAGAATTGACAACGATATTATTCAAAAAGAAATTGAACAAACACAACAAAAACTAAAATCTGCACCAAAGATATAAAAAACAAGCCAAATTTTATATGGCTTGTTTTTTATTTTTGATTTAACAATTCTTTTAGTTGGTTTAACCTATAAGTTAACTCTTCTTCTATCTCTTTAAATGGTGCATCAGTAAAATAATCTATATCTACAAGTTTTAACATATCTAGCGGATACATACTGCCCGCACTTGCAAACTGCTTAAATTTTTGTACAAAGTTTTTATCTTTTTGTATTCGGTTTACTATAAAGTTTGCATTAATAACACCACAAGAATATTGCCAAACATAATAAGGCACACTATAATAATGTATCATAGTAAGTGAGCGAATTGGGGCGTGTGCTGTTTTTACTTCGTCGTTTCGGGTTTTTGCATAAACTTCGTCGGCATATTTTAATATGCTTTTAGTGTCTATTGGCAAGCCTTTTGAAACGCACGAATAGATATTGTCTTCGCAAAGACTATCTTGCACCGAACCTACAACATAACTAAATGTGGTAGATAAATATTCGTATAGATAATAAATTTTTGTGTCTATATCTGTTTCGTTATCTACAAGATATCTGTACATTAATGTTTGGTTGATGGTGCTGAAAGTTTCTTCTATAAACATAGGTGCTTGCAAGCCTTCGCGGTAGTTGTGTTTATCACAATACACTGCCCTAACCGCGTGCCCTAGTTCGTGAGATATAGTATAAACATCGCTTAAACTGTTTTCCCAGTTAACTAATACTAATGGGTGGCAGTTGTGCGCTGATGTGCAAAAACCACCTGTGTTTTTGTGTTTGTCGGGATAAACATCTACCCAACGCTGAGTAAGCGCTTGATTTAAAATTTGTATATAATCTTCGCCTAATACAGATACGGCGTTTTTGGTTATTTCAAAACCTTGTTCGTAAGATATATCTTTACACTTTTTGCCCAAAGGCAAACCTAAATCGTATTCTTCTAACTTTTCTATATTATATTGTTTTTTAATGGCTTTTGCTTTTATGTTGTTAAATTCTTTATTTAACTTAAATAACGGCATAGCATTTTTTATAAAGTTGTTGTAAAACTCTTTAGAAATGTTATCGCCACTAAAAGATTTTACTAATACACTATCATATTTATATAAATCAGCCAAAATTATATTGCGTTGAACTTGTGCAATTAAGTTTTGAGCCATAGTGTTTAAATAATTGCCATAGGTAGAAAAATATCTTTCAAGTGCGTTTTTGCGCAACACTCGGTCGGGTGATTGCAATATGTTGCTATAATTTGTTTTTGTAAGTTTGTGAGTGTTTCCTTTGCTGTCAAAAATTTCACCTAAGTTTACATCACTATACATACAAGATTCAAAAATTTTGCTAAAACTATTTCCAACGGGCGCAAGGGTTGCAACTATTTTTTCTTGTTCGGCATTTAAGGTGTGTAGTTTTTGTGTTTTTAACACCTTAAAAGTGTGTTTCCAAGGCAAAAATTGCGGGTCGGCAATAATGTCATCAAAAAACTCGTCGGGCAAACCTAAAATTTCGGGCATAACAAAAGCCTGAGATTGCCCAATTTTTGAATCTAAAATTTCTAGTCTTTGCATATTATTTTGTTGTGTACTGTCGGTTACATCTATGCTAAGCCCACATTGCACCCAGTTTGCAATTTTTTCTATAACATCACTAAGTTCGTCCGAAAGTTTTAAATATTCAAGCAACTTAGGCTTGTCGTTTAGTTTACCCTTAAAACTTTCTACTTTGGGGTATGCCTGTTTTATATACTCTAACCTGCTTTCAAACTCGGCTTGGTCTTTACAATACTGTGATGTATCCCACTTATATTTTAAATCTACGCTCATACTTGCTCCTTTTGTTTTTTTAAGTATAAAACCAAAATAAAAATTTGGCAAACAAAAAACATTAGTTTATGTTTTTATAAAACATAGTATTGACTAAATAAGTGTTATTTAGTAGAATATAAACGGAGGCATTTTATGCAAATAATTCAAGATTTATCTTTAACCGAACTAGAAGAATTGTGTTTATCTTTAAATCAACCAAAATTTAGGGCAAAACAGATTTTTGAAAACCTACACTTAGGCAAAACACTAGACGAAATTTCTAATATTCCAAAAACTTTTAAAGAAGAACTAAAAAAAGAATATATTGACAATCCAATAACAATAATAGACACAAAAACAGGCAAAGACGGAACACAAAAGTTTTTATATAAATTATATGATGGCGACATTATAGAAGGCGTGTTGCTTAGTTATGAATACGGTTATACATTATGTGTTTCTACCCAAGTGGGTTGCCGTATGGGTTGCAAGTTTTGCGCTTCTACCCTAAATGGTTTAATACGCAATTTATCTAGTGGCGAAATTTTATCGCAAGTTTTAGTTGTAAATAGGCTTTTAGGCGGAGATAGTAAAACCCGAAAAATAACAAACATAGTGTTAATGGGTAGTGGCGAACCACTAGACAACTACGAAAATGTTGTTAAATTTATTCGCCTTGTTAACGCACCCGAAGGAATTAACATTTCGCAACGAAACATCAGCCTTTCTACCTGCGGGCTTGTGCCACAAATAAAAAAATTAGCAAACGAAAACTTGCAAGTTATTTTAACTATTTCTTTGCACGCACCAACCGATGAGATTCGCAAGCAAATTATGCCAATAGCAAATAAATATACAATAAAACAAATTGTAGATGCAGCAAAATTATACTTTAACAAAACGGGCAGACGCGTAATATTTGAATATGCCCTTACAAAAGGCGTAAACGACACCCCCGAATGTGCAAAAATTTTAAGTCAATTATTAAAAGGCTTTCCTGCACACATAAATTTAATTCCACTAAACGAAGTAAAAGAACGAAACCTGTTAACAGTAACACGCAAAAACGCATATAACTTTGCAACAACCTTGCAAAAACTTGGGCTTTCGGCTTCCGTAAGACGCACGATGGGCGAAGATATAGAAGGTGCATGCGGGCAACTTCGTGCCAAAAAATTAGAAGAAGAGAGTGCATAGTATTAAAAACATATAACTTTTTATATGTTTTTTATTTTTTATAAATACTATGCACTAAAAATGTTCTAAAATAAATATAAATTAAACTCTTTAATTGCCAAGTTTTTGGTGCTGTGTTATAATTTTAAAAAAGGAGTTTTTGTATGAAAATTATTCACTGTGCCGACCTGCATTTAGGCAGTAAAATGACATCTAAATTAAACATCACCCTTGCACACAAAAGGCGCGATGAAATTTTAAAAAATTTTGATAGGCTGGCACAATATGCAAAACTTAATAAAGTAAACATCATTTTAATTGCTGGTGACCTATTAGACACCGACACTACAACGCTTACTACAACCGATTATATACTAAATGTAATGCGCGAATACCCCGACATTATATTTATGTATTTATGTGGTAACCACGATAACAATTCGGCACTAAAAAGCAACAAAAACTTACCCGCAAATTTAAAGTGTTTTTTTGCCGACTGGTATTCGTATGAGTGCGGACAAGATATTGTAATAACAGGCAAAGAGGGCGCATTAAATAGCAATGACTATAAAAACTTAAAACTTAACCCAAATAAATTTAATATTGTAACTTTGCACGGGCAAGAATTTGTTGGACAAAAGCAAGACGGCGAAATTATAAACCTAAAAATGCTTGCAAATAAAAACATAGACTATCTTGCACTGGGGCATATACACAGTTATAAACAAGAAAAACTAGACGACCGCGGAATTTATGCATATTCGGGTTGTTTAGAGGGGCGTGGTTTTGACGAGTGCGGGCAAAAAGGTTTTATACTACTTGATATACAAAACAAAAAGTTAAGTACAAAGTTTGTTCCTTTTATGCAACGCGAATTTGTTGAAATTAATTTAGATATAACGGGGCTAAATACTTTTCACGAAATTTTACAAAACGCACTACAAAAAACTAGCGACATAAACTCTAACAACATTGTCCGCCTAAACTTATGTGGCACATATAATATAGACACAGATAAAAGTTTAACCCTACTTCAACACGAACTAGAAAATAAGTTTTTTTATGTAGATATTAAAGATAAATCTTCGCTTTTTATAGACCCACAAAGTTATATAAACGATGTATCGCTTATTGGGCAATTTATAAAAGAAGTTTTAAACAGCAATTTAGAACAATCCGTAAAAGACGACATAATAACCACAGGTATAAAAATATTAAAGGAGGCTAAATAATGCAAATAACAAAGTGCTTTGTTAAAGATTTTGGAAAACTTAGTAACTACACCCTAGACCTAAACCAAAATCTAAACACCATAAACCAGCAAAACGGCTGGGGAAAATCTACCCTAGCCACTTTTATAAAAGCAATGTTATTTGGTTTGCCTTCTACCACAAAACGCGATTTAAACGAAAACGAACGCTTAAAATATAAACCCTGGAACAAAGAAATGTTTGGCGGGTATATCGAGTTTGTTTTAGATGGCACACCATATAGGCTAGAGCGCCAGTTTGGTTCAAAACAAAGCCAAGATAGTGCGGTGTTATACGACCTAAACACAAATAAAATTAGCACCACTTACACCCCAAATATTATGGAAGAATATTTTAACATCAACACCGAAACATTCGAACGCACAACTTACATAAAACAAGGTCAAATCGAAACAGACATAAACGACGGCATTAGGGCAAAACTTGGCAATCTTTTGCAAAACGAGCGCGAAAATAATTTTAAATCCGCCCTAAACTATATTGCCGAACAGCGTAAGCAAAAACAACTATACCGCGGTAAAGGTGGACAAATAGACGACATTCGCCAAAAAATAGACGAACAAAATTTGCGTCTTAATAACGCCCTTTTACAAAAAGAACAATTACAAAACTTGCAATACGAATATAACAATCAACAAAATATTTTACAACAAAAACAAACCGAACTTTTAGAATTAGAAAAACAACTAGAAGAATTAAACAAACAGCACACAAAAAATATAGAAATCGAGCGCTATGAAGAACTAGAAAAAAAGTTAAACGATGCAAAAAGTCAATATCAAAACACACTTAATTTTTTTAAAGGCGAAATTCCTACACCACTAACCTTAAATAACATTCAGACAGATATAAATTTATATAATCAAAAACAAGTTTTGCTTGCAAATACAAATAATATAAACAACACCGAACTAGATAATTTAAATCAATTTTTTAATAAGCATTTGCCTACAAAACAAGAAATAGACACCCAACTTTCTCGTCAACAAGATATAACAAAATTAGAGCAACAGTATAATAGCGCAAAGCAAAACTATGCACCTACCCTTACCCCACAAACACAAAGCAAAAATAATAATTTATTTTATATAATTTTGGTTTGCGTTTTAGGTATAATTGCAGGTAGTTGCATCTGTGCTTTTAAAAGCATATTGTTTGGCGCAATTATAATAGCCTGCGGTGCCACGGGGTGCATAGTATGCATAGTATTATACTCTGTTCAAAAAAACAGACTTGCACAAAATAATGCGCATCAAAAAATAGCATATCAGCAAAAAACAAATGAAGAACAAAAAGAACTAGAAAAATTAAAATTTGCAATAGAACAACAAAAATTAGAATTAAATAATTTTATTAGTTTGTTTATGGTTCCAACCGCACTGCCTATTAGCGATTTATCTACCATAAAATTTAATTTAGATAAATATACAAGTTTAAAAAATAATTTAATTTTACAACAAAAAAATTACGATGCATTAAACCAAGAATTAATTTTATTAAAAAGCAATTTAGATAAGTTTTTTGCGGTATATTTTGCAGATTTTAGTGTAGATTATCAAACTATGCTTAATACTATGCAGTTTAAAATTAATAATTTAAGCAATATAAAACAAGAAATGCAAAACTGCACCACCGCACTACAACAATTCATACAAAAAACAGGTATAAACACCACACAAAAAATAGCACCCGCAGATTTACAAAAAGGCGCACAATTAAACCAGCAAAAAACAATATTGCAAAACGAACTTTCTACGCTTAACACATCTCTTGGGCAAACATTTGCAAAAATTAAAAACTTATCACAAGAAGTAGATAACATTAGTTATTATCAAAACGAATTATCAGCACTTAAAGATGCCGAGCAAAAACTTGCATACGAGGTTAAAATTTTAGACAATGTAAAACTCTACCTCGAAAAAGCCAACGATAGTTTAACAAGCAAATATATATCACCTATGACAAAAAGTTTTGAACACTACTCTATGTTACTTGCAAAAAACAATTTAGGACAGGCGTATATCGACACTAATATGGAAGTATCTATCGAGCAAGACGGAGCAAAGCGAGATAAAAAGTTTTTAAGTGAAGGCTATAAAGATATAACCAACCTTTGTATGCGTCTTTCGCTTATAGACGCAATATTCCCAGCCGAAAAACCTACAATAATATTAGATGACCCATTTATAAATTTAGATGACGAAAATACAAAAAACGCATTAAAATTATTAGAGGAAATTTCAAAAGATAAGCAAATTGTTTATTTATGTTGCCATTCTAGTAGAGCAAAATAAAAGCCATTAATGTGGCTTTTTTGTTTGTAAAATATTTTTATATATAATATAATTAATTATTAAATAAAAGGAGTTTTTTATGTCTATAGTTTTAAAAGTATTATTGCGAATAATATTAGTAGTTATAGTAATTGCAGCTTTGGCAGTTGGTGCTGTTTGGGGCTTTTGCTATTTTAAATTTAAAGTTAATGTATTTAGCGTAGTTGGTTCGTTAAATCAATTAAACAAAAATGTAGAAATTGCAGATGTCGCACCTAAGGCAGTAAAAGATAGCGATATGGAAGATGCAATGAACGCTGCTAATGCATCTATTCCAAACCTAATAACAAAAGATGCCGAAGGCAACTACACTATAAACGACCACGCCTTGCCTTTAATGGTTAATAATATGGTGCTTACAGATAAAGAAGTTTGCTCTATTATAAACACATTAATAAAAAATGGCACAGCATTAAACATTAATGTAAGCGGCAGCAACATTGATTTAAAAGAATATAAATTTACACTTATTCAATTCGACTTTAATAGTTTAGACACCGAAAATAACACTGTTAAATTTAACGCAGTTGCTAGCATTAATTTAGATAAAATAAAAGAAAAAATGTCTTCTTTCCCACTATCTATATTTAAATCACGCGTGCCACAAACATTATACATTTCTAACACTGTTACAATTAAAAAACTAGATGAAGCATTTACTTACGAAGTTGAAGCCGACAGCATAACCGCAAACAACCTACCACAAAATAAAGTTGAAGAAATATTTACTTTAATTAATGGGTTTACCAAAATTGGCACTGCTAGCGAATTTAGTAAAATTATAGGTCAAAACCTAGCAAATGCATTTATAGGAAACTCTGCTAACGAAGGTTTTGCTTACAAACTAAAAGATGCAGGGGCAACCGACTTTAACTTTGAAAAAGATGGCGACAATATCAACTTTGTAATTAAAAATTTAATATAAAAAACAAACAACAAAAAATTAAAAGTAAATAAAAAAAGAATTACAATTCGAACCTTTCGTTCATACCTCGTAATACAAGGTTAATGTAATTCTAAGGTCATTATATCACAAAAAATACAAAAGTCAATATCTCTTTATAAACAACAAAAAACAACCTAAACTAGGTTGTTTTTTATATTACTATTGTTGTTCTTGAGTTGTGTCTTGTTTATTTTCGTCGTTAACAATTCTTACAGGAACTGCTGCGCCACGGCTAGAAACAACTAAACCAAAGATACTTGCAAGAAGGTAGAATATTCCGCCACCAAGAACTGCAAATACAAGTACCACAACATGTGGTGTTGTGTTTGTGGTGCCAAGTGCTGCTTTTCCTTTTTTACCAAATACTAAAATAACTATTTGAATAACAAGACCAATAATGCAAGCAATTAACAACCCAGATAGCATTGCCACCATACCATCAATATTTACAAGTTGTGATTGTGTTTCGGCATCTAACCTAGCCCAAACATCGTCTTTCATTGCAATACCAGCAAGTGATATAATAGACACTAAAACTACACAAACAATTTCGATAATGTTAAAAACTTTACCAATTGTGTATAACACGCTAGAAGCTTTTGTTAAGCCACCTTGTTGTTCTTCCATAACTTTTCCTCCTTAATTTTGCAAAACAATTTGTTTTGTTGGTTTTATTTTATATTAAATAATACTATATGTCAACAAAATAAATCTTTATATTACAAAGTATTTTATTGTACATTATTATTTTTTATGCCAGATTTTTTATTGTAACTAAAAAGCCCAAAACTTGCACCTAATATATAAAATATACTGCCACCGCCCAAAACGCTAATTACTAACATTGCTAAGTGTGGACCAGATGTGTCTTGTTGCATAGTTTTGTATATTTTGTGTACAAGCACGCACATAGCCACTTGCAAAACTAAAAGAACTATACAAAAAGTAAACGCATATTCGCAAAATATTAGATATTCGTGTTGATTATTAAAATTAAACCATAATGTTTCGGCGCTTGCATACCCTGCCCCGCCGTTGATTATGTTTGTTGCAAAAATAATTGCAAATACAAATAATGTGATTATTGTTATTAAATTAAACGCTTCACCAATACCATACATCACACTTGTGGCAGATTTTAATTTATTGTTTTCCATTTTTGTTCCTTTTAATTGTCATAGTCATCTAAAAATGAATGTATTTTGCCGTTTTTATCTTTGTAAGAAATTATTGTGGCTAAATTTACGCCTTCTACACTTCGAAAGATGTTTTCTTCTACTTGTTGTTCTTCTTGACTTAATTTTGCAATTAATTGTTTAACTTTTTTGCGCTTTGCACCCATTTTATCTTTAAGTTGTTGGTTATCTATTAATTCTGTAAGTTTGCAAGCGCATTGCAAAAATGTTAGGTTGTTATAATCTCGCCAACGCATAATATCTTGCTCGCGAATTAGGTATAACGGGCGAATAAGGTCTATGCCCTTAAAGTTGTTGCTGTGAAGTTTTGGCATCATTGTTTGAACTTGTGCGCCATACAACATTCCCATTAATATTGTTTCAATAACATCGTCGTAGTGATGCCCAAGTGCAATTTTATTGCAACCAAGTTGTT
>CADAJB010000012.1:16758-41538 GCA_902788085.1 uncultured Eubacteriales bacterium | reverse complement strand
TTTATAATTTGCAAAGGTGTATAATTAAACTCCGCCCCCGAAAGTTGACTAAAAATGTATGGGTTGCCCAACGCCCCACGCCCTATAGCAACGCCCGAACACGCACTATCTTTTAATCTGTTTTGTGCGTCATCTGCCGTCCAGATATCGCCGTTTCCAAAAACTGGTATAGAAAGACTAGACGCTATTTTTTCTATAATCTGCCAATCAGCCTGCCCTGTGTACATTTGCTCTTTGGTTCTGCCATGAACAACAACAGCACTTGCCCCCGCGTCTTGCATCATTAAAGCAAACTGTTCGGGCAAAACCATCATACCATTTATGCCTATTCGCATTTTTACTGTTACTGGCTTTTTAGTATTTTTAACTGCACTTTCTACAATGTATTGCGCTAGTGGTGCATTTTTTAACAGCGCACTGCCCATACCATTGCCAGCAATTTTAGGCATAGGGCACCCCATATTAATATCTATTATATCAAACTTATCTATAAGTGGGTGTTGCACGGCATCTGCCATAACAGAAGGTTCGTTAGTAAACAACTGCACTGCTTTTGGGCTTTCGTTGTCGAGCGTATTTAACAACTCTTCGGTGTTATCGGACCTATATAAAAGCCCCTTTGCCGAAACCATTTCGGTGGTAGTTAGCCCCGCACCCGCTTCGGCACAAATACTGCGAAAAGCCACATCAGTAAATCCCGCCATTGGCGCAAGTATATAAGGGCTTTTTAATTCTACATTTTTTATCTTCATATTTTACCTTAAAAAGTTTTTGGTAGTTTAGCAAAATTAAATAAAAAAGTCAAATATAAAAGAGTATAGAAACCTATACTCTTCTTTATTTGTATATTTACAAACTATTTGTTAACTGCGTCTTTTAAAGCTTTACCTGCTTTAAATGTAGGTGCAACTTTTGCAGGGATTTTGATTTGAGCTTTTGTAGCAGGGTTTATACCTGTACGAGCAGCCTTTTTAACGGCTTTAAATGTACCAAAACCTGTAAATACAACATCGTCGCCCTTCTTTAAAGCGGCTGTAATTTCGCTAATACTAGCGTTAATTACTCTAGCAACTTCTGCCATACTAGCACCAGTTGCTTCTGCAACTGCAGAAATAAATTCTTGTTTGTTCATATTATTTCTCCTTTCAAATATGATACCCATATTTTAACATAAAAAAACAACTTTAACAAACGATTTTAGCCATTTTCTTAATAAAAAAGCCCCAAAACACCCTATTTTTGCCCTAATTTAGCGAAATTTAGCCTTTAAAATGGTGCTTGGACAAAAACTTGGCACAAATTTAGACGGATACACCATAAAATCTTTGGTTATTGGGTTTATGCCCTTTCGTTGCGGTTTGAACTTTGTAAAAAACCTTCCAAAGCCACTTAAAACTATTGCTTCGCCGTGAATTAGCGTTTCGGCAACCACTTCTTTTAATGCATCTAAACACAATGCGCAATCTTTTTGCGTTAGTCTTGTTTTTTTGCTGACGCTTTTTATTAGTTCTGTTTTGTTCATACTTCTACCCCCTAGGGCAAAGTATTAACTTGTTTTTTTATTATAAACTTTATTTTTTAAAGTCTTCAAATAATATAAAAGCCCCTTAGCACCACCCAAAACACATAGTGTAGAAAAATAAACACAAACACCAATAAACAACAATATAGGCAGTTTTATATACACACTCAGCCCACTAAAAGCGTAAGTACCAACATATAAATAAATGCCCATTATAATACTAGAAAAAAGACACGGCAAACCTTTTTTGTAGTTAAAACGCCATTTAATTTTTGTTAGTAAAAACACAAGATTAATAAAAAATGCAACTATATAAAAACTAATGTTGGCAATAACAACACCAAAAATGTTTACATCGGGGTTTTGCGTTAACAAGCACAAAACTCCCACCTTTACCGCCCCCGCCAGCAACATACTAAACAGTGCAAAGTTAGAATGTTTTAGCCCTTGCAATACCGAATTTTGAATTTGCACAAAAGCAATAAATAAAATAAAAGGCGCATTAATTACTAATAGTTGTGATGCTAATTCTAATTGGTTAATCTGCCCACTTACAAAACTATGCTGGTATAAAAAAGCAATAATGTTACTACCTAGCACCCCCAACACCACCGCGCAAGGCAAAACAATATTTAGTGCCATAGTGTGCGCAGTGTTTATATTGTTTTCAACTTCGTTTTTTTTATCCTCCCCGCTAATGTTAGGTGCAACCGACACAGCCACCGACAAACTTAATGCCACAGGCAAGTTTATAAGCGAATTTACAACACCAGAATACAGCCCCCACATAATAATAGACTGCGTGCTATCTATTCCTGCAACGCCCAGAAGTTTTATAACAAGCAAACTATCTAGCATCTGTAAAAGTGGCAAAACAAAACTGCAAAGTATTATAGGGCTGGCTCTTTTTATAAACAAACCACATATATTCCTTGTGGGCAAAACTTTTTCTTGTGCGTTTATAGATTTTATTTTGTGTTTGTTATAATAAAATAGCATATATGCAACTGCTAAAAACTCGCTTAGCACCACCCCTAGCACTGCGCCAAGCGTGGCATAATCTATACCAAACTTTAATAAAGCCCACGATAACAACAAACCCAAAACAAGTTTAAAAAACTGCTCTATTATTTGACTAACCGCTGTTGGCGTCATATTTAACAATCCTAAAAAATAGCCCCTAAAAGCACTAAGAATAGAAACTAGCGGAATAGCAACAGAAATACAAACATATAATTTTGCAATTTGCACATTACCCTGTATAAAAGCCAACTGTCCGCTAAACAAACACAACCCCAGCCCCGCCACAATTCCTAAAACAAGTAAAATAACAAGGCTTATTTTAAAAACTTTTTTTGCGTTAGCGTATTGTCCCTTGTTTATAAAACTAGAAACAATAGTGCTAATTGCAGTAGGTGCACCTGTGCTAGATAACACTAACAACAAAGCAAAAACAGGATATACAAGTTGATAAAACCCCAATCCTTCGGGTGTTATTATGTAAGTAAGAGGTATTCTATACACTGCTCCAAGGGCTTTTGCAAGCACCCCAGCCAACATTAAAATTAGCGCACCTTTTATTAAAGAATGTTTATTCATAATAATAAGTGTGCGTAAAATAACTTTTATTAACCATAAAAACAAAAAAACGGCTAAATAGCCGTTAAATTAAAAAGTTAAGCCTTAATATCTAGAACTTTTAATTTTATAACACCAGCGTTGATAGACTGATATTCTACAACATCGCCTACTTTTGCACCAAGAAGTGCTTTACCCGCTGGGCTTTCGTTAGATAACAAACCATTTGCTGGGTCGCTTTCGGTAGAACCAACAAGTTTATATACTAATTCTTCATTAAAAGTTAAGTCTTTTAAAGTTACTGTGCAACCAAGGTTTACTTTACTAGCATCTATATTTTTAGCGTTTATAACCTTTGCGTTACGAATTTTTTCTTCTAATTCGTTGATTTCGGATTCGCACATACTTTGCTCTTCTTTTGCAGCAACATATTCGCTGTTTTCACTTAAATCACCAAAAGCACGAGCGGCAGCAATAGCCTTTGTGCATTCTGGGCGTTTGATATTTTTAAGGTATTCTAACCTTTCTTGTAATTGTTTTAAACCCTCTTTAGTTAAAACTACATGATTTTCCATTTTAGCAATCTCCTAGATAAAATCTAAAAATTCAACACCAATTAGGGTGCTGAATTTTTTGGTATCAGCATTATACAACATTTAAAAAGTTTAGTCAAGTATTTAATAAAACTTTTAAAAAAATATATAACACTAATAATATACTAATTTTTATGTTTTTTTATGTAAGACTTTTTGTTAAGGTGTTTTTTTCTTCTCTTTCTTTTCTAATTTCCAGCCCAAGTTTAATGCCTTTTTCTACTTCGTCTAAACTAAGGGGGCTGTCTAAATTAGTGTTTATTTTAAACTTTTTATTGCCTAACAAACTTGTGCCTTGTCTAGAATTAACAACAAACTCGTCTTTTATTAAGTTTATATATTCTTCTAAACTGCATTTAACTGTTTTTCGGCATGCTATTAAACTAAGTTTATTTAAAGTTTGGGCATAATTGTTGGTTTGTTTATACGATTTATCTAAAATAAAGTCGCCACTTAAAACTTGCACATCACCTATTCCTACACTGTTTTTAGCATCATAGCAAGATATAAGTTTGGCTATCATACACGATTTAACAACACTTTGTGCTGTACCTTTAAAGGTAGAAAAATGATATTTAGGCTCGGGTACATACATTCCTAAATTTTCATCAACAGTAGATATGCACCTTGCCTGATATACATAAGGTGTAACCATTAGTTCTTTTTTATATACATTGCTATTTGATACAAAATATTCAACTGGCGCAATAACCGAATTATCTATTTTGTTAAAATGAGATAAAAGTTTTGCCTGATGTTTTATTGTGCCAAACTTTATTCGAGGTTGCCCAACAAGTAATGTAAGCAACTCTTTTTTACAACTTAAAACAAAAACTTGCGCTTCCATTCCCCAATTTATAAACCTTATATTTACCGCTTTGTTAGAAACGCCATTTTGTTTTGCGTAATGGTTTTTATATTCCTGCAAAAATAATTTTACATTTACATATTCATCGGCTAATAATGTGCCTTCATTTTTTATATAAAACACCATATAGTCGTCGTCAATACCTAAGTTGTCCATTTTTATTTTTGTTTTTTCCTTTTATGTAAAAATTTATAAAATAGCCCCGATTTAACTTTAACTACACCAAACGGGCATAATTCTTGACAGCAAAAACAGCGTATGCATTTTGTATAATCAAACTTTGCATATTTTTTGCCTTTTTTGGTTGTTTGCAAAGTTATTGCACCCACTGGGCAATGACGGGCACAAGTGCCACAGCCTACACATTTATGTTTGCTTACACAAGGGCGTTGTGTGGTAAGTTTGTGCAAAATTGGTTGAAACCATTTTGGAACATTTGTAGAAAAAGGTGTGTACATATTAGGAACGCGTTTATCAAAGTCGGTTAAAATAAAGTTTTGCAAACTATCGCCCACTATTTCTACATCGTTTATATCTTTTATATATCCCCTTTCTATACCTACTTTTATGGTTGGCATAGTTAATGGGTCAACATTCATAATGCGCGCACCAACTACATCCATAGCAACAGGGTTTGTTGCACACATAATTGCACCAATTTTGCGCGGGTTGCCGTTGGTTGGTCCTTCGCCTTCCATACCAATAATAGCATCGCTAACTGTTAGGCTAAGTTTGTTGCCAAAATAGCCCCAAATATCGTAAAGCATATTAGAAAAGTTATCTAATGTTTGAAACTGCCCGTGCATTTGCACTTTTTTAAGCCCCGGAATTGCACCAAACATATTTTTTACGGCGTTGGTTATACCTGTAAAACTATGTGATTTTAACTTGCAGACATTAATAATAACATCAGCAGTTTGCAACTCTTCTAAAATTTCAAAACTTTTGGCAACTTTTGCATCGCTATATTCTACACTATAAGTGTTGTAATTATCACTTACTTTAAAACCATAGTCTTGACTTGCTTTTATTATGCCTGCCGTGTTATAAATTGCACCCATATAGTTTGCATTAAATGGCCCACCCGCACTATCAATAACCACAACTTGCGCACCTGCTTCAAGGCAGAGTTTGCTTAAAGCACCAACTACCACAGGATGTGTTGTTGCAGCACGCTCGGGGGCAAACTTTATAACAAGGTTTACCTTTAAAACAACTTTTTGGTTTGGCTTTACAAAAGCACTAATACCACCAAAAACATCTAAACCTTGCTTTATGGCGTTATATACTTTATCAAAATTATATTCTTCACAACTTATCAACGCTACTTTATTTTGCATAATGCCCCCAATTTAAAATTTTTTAGATTGTACAAGTAAAAAATATTTTTGTCAAATGTTTGAATAGTGCTAGACAAAATAGTTTTTGATTGCTATATTAATAAAATAAAAATTTTAGGGGTGAAGTATGAAAATTTGGTTAAAATTTATGGATACCGAAAAAATGTTAAAAAACATAATTTTTGATACAAACGAAGCCTTTGTGCCCGAGCATTTTGTAGATTATTTGCATGATGCTTGTTATGCACTAGACGAACCTACCCCAATAGTTGTTTCTAAACACATAAAACACTTTTTAACACTTAACACCACAACTTTCTTCCCACAAGATTTTGTAGAAAAGGTCAATTTTGTAAGACTAGAAGTTGACGCCATACCCGAAGAAAAGAAAAAAGAAAAATAAAAACCACAATTTAATGTGGTTTTTTATTTTTGCGAATAGTTGTTGCTTTAAAAACTATTTATCGTCATCTTCATCGTCAAAGTCGTCATCGTCTAAATCGTCGTCTTCGTCTTCATCATCTTCGTCATCTAAGTCTTCAAAATCGTCTTCAAAGTCTTTATCTAACTCATCTTCTTCATCTTCTTCGTCTTCGTCATCAAACTCGGAAGAATCTAAGTCGTCTAGCCCTAAGTCTTCGTCCATTGGCATATCTAAATCGAGGTCAACCATATCGGTGTCATCGTCGGCTGGGTCGGTTACGCTAACCATATCGCCTAGTTCGTCATCAGCCACTACACCATCTGTGTCGTCTTCTTCGTCATCAAGCAAATCGTTTGAAGCATCAAAATCTTCGTCGCTATTTAATTCACGCTCTTTTCGGCACTGAGCGCACATTTCTTCGTCATCGCGGATATAGTTTGTTTTGCATACTGGGCAAATATCAAAATCTACGCCTAAATCCAAGTCGCTGGCATTATCTTTTATAAAGGCTTGCTCTAATTCTTTTTTACATACACTACAAAGTTTGTCTTTTTTGTGAATAAAGTTTAATTCGCAACGCGGACAGCGTATAAAAGTATTAATATTGTTTTTTTCGTTTTTCTCCAAAATCGTTCTCCTATATTGATATAAACAAAAAATGTGTTCATTTAGTAATATGTTAGTATTACCAAATTCGCACATATTATATAGAAAGATTTTTTAATTGTAAACTAAATTTAACTATGTTTTTTATAATTTGAATAAATTTTTTAACAGCCTTCAATTATCATTTTGTCGGCAACTAGGGCTATAAACTCGCCATTTGTAGGTTTTTCGTTGGCATTATACACTTGCAAACCAAACACCGAGTTTATATTTTCTATCTTTCCCCTATTCCACGCAACTTCTATAGCGTGGCGTATTGCGCGCTCTACTTTGCTGGCTGTTGTAGAAAAACGAGTGGCAATATTTGGGTATAATTTTTTTGTTATGCTGTTTACAATTTCGGGTGTATCTACCGCCATTTTTATAGCCTCACGCAAAAATTGATAACCTTTAATGTGTGCAGGTATGCCTACGGTTATAAAGATGTTGCTAATTTTTTCGTCTAACGATTTAATTTTTGTGCTAGCGGGCAAACTTACAACCCCTTCGTTTTTAAAACGAGCAACCAAACTATTTATGTGCTCTTGTTGCTCGGTTGGTTTAAACTTTTCGGCAACTATATCTTTTATTCGGCGTTCTACATCTTCGAAAATACAAGGTTTAACTATATAATAACTTGCACCGTTTTGCATAGCGTTGCAAACAAAGCCATCGCCTGTTAAAGCAGTAACTACTATAACTTTTGGTGCATTAGGCAGTGCGTGTATATCTTGCAAAATACTTATTCCATCTCTACCCGATATAACTAAATCTAATAACACAACATCGGGCTTGTGCTGTTTTATGGCATCTAGTGCTTTTGTTCCGTTTGTAATATGTTCTAAAACAACAAATCCATTTTGTGTTGTAAACTTTTGTGCAATCATATCTTTCATTTGTTGACTATCATCTATAATAATTAATTTTATGTTTTCCATTTTTACCTCCTATTTATTCACTTGTTTAAAAGTGCATAGTTTGATAATAACAAAACAAAACGCTTATACAAATTAAAAAAATTAAACAAAATTGTTTGGGCTTAACTAAAAACTAATTATTTTGTGTTAAAATGTCGTTTTTGTTATAAAACTAACTTAATTAAATAAGTTTTTGTTTATTTAAACTTTAATTTGTAGTTATTTTAAAGTTTATTTTGCTTAATATAATTATTGATTATTTTTTAATAGTTAAACCCGTTTTTTAAATAAATTAAAAATATTTTGGCGCGCATACTTTTTTTGTTTTTGAAAAATAATATATATAGGAGAATATTATGTTTAACTTTATTGCTTTTTTAATAACACAAATTGGCGCTATTAATTGGTTGTGTATAGGGCTTTTTCAGTTTGATATAATAGCGGGCATATTTGGAAGTCAATCACATTTTGTTAGCAGATTTATATACACAATTATTGGATTATTTAGCATCTATTTAATTATTTATGCGTTAATAAAAAAAGGAAAACTTAACTTATTTAATAATAAAAACACCACTAAAAAATAGTGGTGTTTTTACCTAAGGTATAAAGACAATTTTACCCCAGCAGATTAAAATTACTCAGCGGCAGCGTTTGCCTCAGGTTCTTTTAGTACTTTTTCGTACTCAGCAAGAACTAACTTAGTAATTTCTTCTCTCGTGCCAGTGTCTAAAGGATGAACAATGTCTTTAAAGTTACCCTCTGGGGTTTTTCTGCTAGGCATTGCTACAAACAAACCTTGGTTACCCTCAATAACTTTAATGTCGTGAACTGCAAAGCATTCATCTATTGTTAAAGATGCCACTGCTTTGAGTTTGTTGTCATCTTTTTTCACGATACGAATACGAATGTCCGTAATTTTCATCAAGTCTCTTCACCTTCCTTTCATTATTTAGCAAAAAAGATCAACTTTCAGCCACCAATATGATACTATGAAGCGGGTTTTTTGTCAAATAAATAACACCACATTTTTTATTCTGCCCTTTTTTAATCACACAAAACAAGTTTTTTTAATATAAATATTGTATGGATATGGATTTTGCAAATAAAAATATAGTGTTTTTGGGTATTGGTGGAATAAGTATGTCGGCACTTGCCCGCCTGTGCAAAAACTTTAAAGCAAATGTTTTTGGAACAGATATACAAGAAAGTGCTAATACTTTATCTCTAAAAAAAGATAAAATTGCCAAAATAAAAATTGGTAACAGCCCCAGTTTTATAAGACTTGCAGATATTGTGGTTTATACAAACGCAATTCCAAAAAACAACCTAGATTTAATTCTTGCAAAAAAATTAAACAAACCACTTTTCGAGCGCGCTACACTTTTGGGCATAATAAGTTGTAAATACAAAAATGTCATTGCAGTTTCAGGAACTCACGGCAAAACCACCACTACCGCACTTTTAGGGTGGATTTTTAATAAAAACAAAGCCCCATCAACCACACACATTGGGGGCATTAGCAACAATTTTAACAGCAATATAAATATAAATGGTTTTAAATATTTTATAACCGAAGCGTGCGAATACAAAAAAAGTTTTTTACATCTAAACCCAAACACAACTATTATTAATAATATAGAACTCGACCACCCCGACTGTTTTAAAAACTTAAACGATGTAAACACCGCTTTTATACAACTTAGCAAACAAACAAAAGACCTTTTAATTTTAAACGGCGATAGTTTAAACTTATCCACTTTTAAACACAAAAACACACTAACATTTGGGCTAAATACAAAAAACACTATATATGCAAACAACATAAAAACCTTAAAAGCATCAACCACTTTTGATGTTGTTTATAAAAACGAGTTTTTGGGTAAGGTTAAAACTTCTCTTTTAGGAAAACATAACATATACAACATTTTAGGCGCTATGCTAACCGCACTAAACTACAACATAAATTTTAATGTTATTCAAAGTGCCATAAATAGTTTTAATGGTACAAAAAGAAGATTAGAACGCCTTAACACATCCCCCAGCATTTACTTAGATTATGCGCATCACCCTAGCGAAATAAAAGCCACAATATCTAGTTTAAAAGCAAATGTAAAAGGCAAATTAATTGCAGTTTTTCAGCCACACACATATTCGCGCACTCTTGCCCTAATAAAAGAATTTAGCACTTGCTTTTTTGGTGTTAGCAATTTATACATACTGCCAACCTACCCCGCACGCGAAAAAGAAATTTTAGGCGGACGCGCCATCGACTTGTTTTATAGCATAAATAATGTAGATGTGCAATATGTAAGCAACCCACAAAGTTTAGTTTATCTACTAAGCAACATCAATAAAGAAGACACTATTTTGTTTTTGGGTGCTGGCAGTATAGACAACATAGCAAAATCTTATGTTAAAAGTATAATAAAAAGCAAATAATTTTTAAAAAACCCTTGACTTATAGGTTAATTTACTTTATAATTTATCTACATTACTATTGGTGAGGTGAAATATATGAAAGCAAATACACACCCAAAATATCACGATGTAAAAGTTGTTTGTGCTTGTGGCAACACATTTACAACAAAATCTACTTACAAAGCTGATGTTATGAACATAGATATCTGCAACAACTGCCACCCATTCTTTACAGGCAAACAAAAAGTTGTAGATACCGCTGGTCGTGTTGAAAAGTTTAACAAAAAATACAACCGTCAAGCAGCAGAATAAAAAAGTTTATTCCTTACTAATAGATGCCAAGCATCTATTTTTTTATGTTATTTAAGGGGGTAAAAATGAATTTTGGTGAATATTTAACCACCCACCCTAATATTTCGCAATCTATTTTACGAGATATTAAGTGGTTTGGGTGCGAACTATTAAATTGCAGTTTGTTTAATTTAAACAACCAACAACTAAGTGCTATGCAAATAAAAAAGTTAAACAGCACAGTAAAAAAACTAAAAAAAGATGTTCCCCTTGCATATATAACAAAAAGTGCATACTTTTATAATCAAAAATTTTTTGTAAATAAAAATGTGCTTATTCCGCGTATGGAAACCGAACAACTGCTAGAAGTAATAATTAACGAAAACAAAGATAAAAAAGACTTAAAAATTTTAGATATGTGCACAGGTTCGGGGTGCATAGCAATTACACTTAAAAACAATTTAAACTGTGTAGTTACTGCGGTAGATTATAGCACTTCTGCCCTAAAAGTTGCAAAAAAGAATGCAAAACTATTAAACGCACAAATAAATTTTGTGCATAGCAATATGTTTGACAAACTAGACACTAAATATGATATAATAGTATCTAATCCGCCATACATAAAAACCGACACTATAAAAACATTAGGTAACAATGTAAAAGATTACGAACCAAAACAAGCACTAGACGGCGGACAGGACGGGCTAGATTTTTATAAAATTATTGCAACTACTGCCCCACAATATTTAAAAGAAAATGGTGTTTTATACCTAGAAATTGGGCACGACCAAGGAACAACTGTGCCAAAACTATTAAAAACAAATTTTAAAGATATAATAGTTAAAAAAGATTATGATAACCAAAGCCGCATTGTAAAATGCATTAGGAGATAATAAAAATGATAGAAAAATTACAGCCATTTGTAAATAAGTTTGAAGAAATATCACAAAAACTTTGCGACCCCGAAGTGTTTAACGACATAGAAGAGTTTAAAAAGTTATCAAAAGAACAATCAAGTTTAAAAGAATATGTCGAACTATATAACGAATATAAATCTACACTAGATAGTTTAAACAATGCAAAATTAATTGCTAGCGAAGAAAGTGATGCCGAACTAAAAGAAATGGCAGAATTAGAAATTAAAGAATATGATAAAAAAATAGAAGAACTAAACCAAAAAGTTCAAATTGCCTTACTACCAAAAGACGAAAAAGACGACAACGATGTTTATGTAGAAATTAGGCCAGCAGCTGGTGGTGATGAAGCAAGTTTGTTTGGTGCAGAATTATTTAATATGTACAAACACTATGCCGAACGCAAAGGCTGGGGCGTAGAAATAATTTCGTACAGCGAAACCGAAGTTGGTGGTGTAAAAGAAGGTGTTATGCACATTACTGGTAACCAAGTTTATCACCAACTTAAATGGGAAATTGGTGTACACCGTGTACAGCGTGTGCCCGAAACCGAAAGCCAGGGCCGCGTACACACAAGTACTGTAACAGTAGCCGTTTTGCCAGAATGTGAAGATGTAAATGTGCAAATAGACGAAAAAGACCTACGCATTGACACATACCACTCGGGTGGTAGTGGCGGACAAGGTGTAAACACAACAGATAGTGCTGTGCGCATCACCCACTTGCCTACTGGTATGATTATTGTTTGTCAAGACGAACGCAGTCAAATTAAAAACAAAGAAAAAGCATTAAGTGTTTTGCGTGCAAGGTTGCAAGATATGTATGAACAAAAAGCACTTGCCGAACACGCACAAGAAAGAAAATCTCAGGTTGGTACTGGCGACCGTAGCGAACGCATACGCACATACAACTTTCCTCAAGACCGAGTTACCGACCACCGCATTGGTTTGTCTTTACACAACATAAACGAGTTTATGGCAGGCTATATAGACGAAATGATAGATGCCCTAAACAACTATGATATTCAGTTAAAACTTAAAAATCTATAATAAAAAGGTATTATGCACATCATAATACCCTTTTTTATATAGTGCATAGTACTATATTCAATACTATGCACAGTACTATGCACAACTTTGCGAATAGTTTATTGCATAAATACTACTCTTTTATAAAAAAACAAAAAAGGCTTTTTATTAGCCTTTTTATTTTTATTCTAACTCAGCATCAAATTCTGCCATTTCGTCTTCAGTAGTTTTTTCGGCTGTTTGGGTAGTTTTTTCACTTTCTACTGCTTGCATATCTTGTTGTTCTTCTACTTGACTATCTGGATATTCAGCCAAATTTTCTTCGGCTGCTTCTTCTATTACTTTTTCGAATACAGTAGGTGTAACAGTATTGTATTGCGATAAACCAGTACCAGCAGGAATTAACTTACCAATAATAACATTTTCTTTTAAACCTTCTAGGTGGTCAACTTTACCCCTAATTGCAGCATCTGTAAGCACACGGCTAGATTCTTGGAATGATGCAGCACTTAAGAAACTGTTTGTAGATAAACTAGATTTTGTTAAACCTTGCAATATACGCCTTGCGTTTGCTGGCATACGACCTTCGCTCATTGCTTTTAGGTTGATGTCGTCTAGTTCGTCTGCATCTATAATTTCACCAGGAATTAAGTCGGTATCACCGCTAGATTCTACTTTAACACGACGAAGCATTTGTCTAATAATAACTTCGATGTGTTTTGGGTCGATATCTACACCTTGTGATTTATATACCGAATAAACTTCGTTTAAGATATAATCTTGAACATCTTTTATACCACGAGTACGCAAGATGTCTTGTGGGTAAATACTACCTTCGGTTAAAGGTGTACCACTTTCTACAACTTGACCATCTTTTACTTTAATAATTGAGTGTGCAGGCAACAAGTACTCTACATCACCTTCGTTAGAATGAATTGTAACACATTTACGGTTGTCTATTGTTGTAATGTCAATTTTACCACCAACTTCACAAACAACAGCAGCACCATTTGGTCGGCGGGCTTCGAAAACTTCTTCTACCCTAGGCAAACCTTGTGTAATATCCGAAACAGATGCAACACCACCTGTGTGGAATGTACGCATTGTTAACTGTGTACCAGGTTCACCAATAGATTGTGCAGCAATTACACCAACTGCTTCACCAACTTCTACCATATCGGTACCTGTTAAATCACGACCATAACATTTTGCACAAACACCGTGTTTTGCTTTACAAGTTAATATACTTCTAATTTTTACACTAACAATGCCAGCATCTTGTATAACTGTTGCCATTTTTGGTGTAATCATTTCGTTGGCTTTTACCAAAACTTCACCAGTAGATGGGTCTATAATATCATTTACAGCCACCCTACCAGCAATACGGCCAGCCAAAGTTTCTACAACTGTGTCACCCATTTTTAATTCGGTAATATCTACACCCTTAGGGTTTTCACCACGAGCAGCAAAACAATCATCTTCGGATACAATAACGCCGTGTGCAATATCTACAAGCCTACGGGTCATATAACCAGAGTCGGCTGTTTTAAGCGCTGTATCTGCAAGACCTTTACGACCACCACGGGCAGACATAAAGTATTCGAATGTAGATAGACCTGTACGATAGTTAGATACAACTGGAATATCTATACGCTCACCTGATGAGTTTGCAATAATACCACGAATACCACCTAATTGGTTAACCTGGTCGGCACTACCACGCGCCTTAGATTTAACCATCATAGCAATGTGGTTTGTTTCTGGTAAGTTTGCCATAACGGCTGCTTTTATTTTTGCAGTTGCTTCGTTCCAAAGTTCGATGTTTTTATTAACTTTTTCTTCACGAGTTATTAAACCACGACCATACAAGCGTTCGTTGTTTTGTGTAAGTTTGTTGTATTCATCAATGTATTTTTGACGCTCTTCTGGAATTAACATATCATATACATTAATTGTAATACCCGAAGTTGTTGCATATTTATAACCAAATGCTTTAACTTCGTCTAGCATTTTTGCTGTTTTTGTAGTACCAAGTAAATCAAATGTTTTAGAAATTAACTTTTTAAGCAAGTTAACTGTCATAGGAAAATCTACTTCGTAGTTTAAGCAAGTTTCTGGGTTTTCGCGGTCAACATAACCCAACACTTGTGGTATGCATTCGTTAAACAAAATTCTACCAATAGTGGTTTTTACACGCCTTTGAATACGCTCGCCGTGCAATATTGTTTCGCGCCTTACTTCTATTGGGGCGTGAATATCAACAAGACGATTTACAAATGCAGCTTTTGCTTCGTTTTCATCTACAAAACGGGTGCCAGCACCTTTTGCATCTGGGTATTCTACTGTCATATAGTATGCACCCAAAATCATATCTTGGTTAGGCTCGATAGCAGATACACCAGTAGCAGGGCGAAGAATGTTGTTACTAGCAAGCATCAACACTCTTGCTTCGGTGCGGGCTGCAATAGATAGTGGTACATGAATAGCCATTGTATCACCGTCGAAGTCGGCGTTAAATCCAGGACAAACAAGTGGGTGAAGTTTAATTGCTCTACCTTCAACCAAAACTGGTTCGAAGGCTTGCAAACTTAAACGGTGCAATGTAGGCGCACGGTCTAGAATAACTGGGTGGTCTTTTATAACATCTTCTAGAATGTCCCAAACTTCTGGGCGTTCACGCTCTACCATACGCTTTGCACTCTTAACATTTTGTGTAAAGTTAAGTTCTACAAGTTTGCGCATAACAAAAGGTTTAAACAACTCTAATGCCATTTCTTTTGGCACACCACATTGATAAATCTTTAATTCAGGACCAACTACAATAACCGAACGACCCGAATAGTCAACACGCTTACCAAGTAAGTTTTGACGGAAACGACCTTGTTTACCACTAATCATAGCGGTTAAAGATTTTAGTTCGCGTTGTTTTGCACCCTGAACAGGTTTTCCGCGTTTACCATTTGCAATTAAAGCATCTACTGCCTCTTGAAGCATACGCTTTTCGTTGCGAACAATAACATCTGGCGCACCTAAATCGATAAGCTTTTTAAGACGGTTGTTACGGTTAATAACGCGTCTGTATAAGTCGTTTAGGTCGCTGGCAGCAAATCTACCACCATCTAGTTGTATCATAGGGCGCAAATCAGGTGGCAAAACTGGCAAGCAGTCTAAAATCATCCAGCGTGGGTTGTTTCCACTTTTTAAGAATGCTTCTACTGTTTCTAGTTTTTTAACTGCCTTTAACTTTTTAGCACCTTTTGCTGTTAATACAATTTCTTTAAGTTCTTTACTTTCTTTTTCTAGGTCAATTTCGGCAAGCAATTCACGGATTGCTTCGGCACCCATACCTGCCCTAAAACCATCATAACCAAACTCTTCTATTGCATCGCGGTATTCTTTATCAGTAATAATCTGCTTGCGTTCGAAGTTAGATTTGCCTGGGTCTAGCACAATGTAACATACATAGTATAATACTTGTTCTAGGTTTTTAGCAGTCATATCTAATATAGTACCTATACGGCTAGGCACACCCCTAACATACCATATATGCGAAACAGGTGTAGCAAGTTCGATATGACCCATACGCTCGCGTCTTACTTTACTGCGTGTAATTTCTACACCACATTTTTCACAGTGGTGACCTTTGTATCTTACGCGTTTGTATTTACCACAGTGACATTCATAGTCTTTGCGTGGTCCAAATATGCGTTCACAAAACAAACCATTAACTTCGGGTTTTAATGTACGATAGTTGATAGTTTCGGGACGGGTAACTTCACCGTGCGACCATTCCCTAATCTTTTCGGGTGAAGCAAGACCAATTTTAATACTATTAAAGTTTTTTAATTCAAACATTTTGCTCTCTCCTATTCATCATCAAAATCATCAAACAAGTTACCAGCGTTAAACTCGTCTTCGCTAATAATGTCGCCTGTTTCGGCCTCTTCTTCGTTAGCTTCGTTTTTAATTTCATCGAAGTTTAGTTCTACTTCGTTTACTTCTACGCGGTCGCTGCGTGCTGCTGATGCAATTTCTATATCATCATCAGTTAATTCGTCTAACGAAATTTCTTTTTCGCCATCGGTTAGAATTTTAACATCCATACCCAATGATTGAAGTTCTTTTATTAATACTTTAAACGATTCTGGAATACCAGGCTCGGCAATAGGCTGACCTTTTACAATAGATTCGTAAACCTTTGTTCTACCAGCTACATCGTCCGATTTAATTGTAAGCATTTCTTGTAGTATATTAGCAGCACCATACGCTTCTAGTGCCCAAACATCCATTTCGGAGAATCTTTGACCACCAAACATAGCCTGACCACCCAAAGGTTGTGCAGTAACAAGTGCGTAAGGACCAATACTACGAGCGTGCATTTTATCGTCAACCATGTGGTTTAGTTTAATCATATACATAACACCAACAGTAACACGGTTGTCTATTGGCATACCTGTACGACCATCATATAACACCATTTTAGCGTCATCATCAAAGCCGTTGTCTTGGTATAACTTTTTAATTTGCTGCTCGGTTGCGCCATCAAATGCAGGAGAAGCAACTTTCCAACCTAATGCTTTTGCTACACGACCTAAGTGTACTTCTAGCAACTGACCTATGTTCATACGGCTAGGAACACCTAATGGGCTTAATAATATATCAACTGGTGTACCGTCTGCCATATATGGCATATCAGCAGCAGGAAGAATTCGAGATACAATACCTTTGTTACCGTGCCTACCTGACATTTTATCACCAATAGAAAGTTTACGCTTTTGCGCAATATAAACTTCTACTACTTTATTAACACCTGTTTCCATTTCGTCTTTGTTTTCGCGGCTAAATACCTGAACATCAACTACTACACCGCCGTGTCCGTGTTGAACACGCAAACTTGTATCTCTTACTTCGCGGGCTTTTTCACCAAAGATTGCACGAAGCAAGCGTTCTTCTGGGGTTAATTCGGTTTCGCCTTTTGGTGTGATTTTACCAACCAATATATCACCTGGGCGAACTTCGGCACCAACACGAACAATACCATTTTCGTCTAAGTTCTTTAAAGCATCTTCCGAAAGGTTTGGAATGTCGCGGGTGATTTCTTCGTTACCAAGTTTTGTAGAACGGCATTTTGCTTCTTCTACTTTTAATTTAATAGATGTAAATACATCGTCGCGTACTAAACGCTCGTTTATAAGTATAGCGTCTTCGTAGTTATAACCTTCCCAGTTCATAAACGCAACTGTTACATTACGACCTAAGGCTAATTCTCCGTCGCGTGTTGCTAAACCATCAGCTAACACATCGCCTTGCTTAACTTTTTCGCCTTGTTTTACAACAGGTTTTTGGTTTAAACAAGTTTCTTTTGTGGTTTTAGAGAATGTTATTAGGTTGTAAACATCAGTTTCGCCTTTTGTGTTGCTAACTTCTATTTTGTTAGCATCAACATAACTAACAACACCTGCTTCTTTTGCTAGCACCAAAGTACCACTATCGTGCGCAATTTTGTGCTCCATACCAGTACCAACAATAGGCACCTCTGGTTGCATTAAAGGCACAGCTTGACGTTGTTGGTTGCACGCAAGAATTGCACGAGCCGAGTCGTCGTTGCCTAAGAATGGCATAATAGATGGTGTAACTGCAATAATTTGTTTAGGGCTAACATCTACATAATCTACCATATCGCGACTGATGTTAATAAACCTATCTTTATAACGACAAATAACTGTTTCGTTTTTAAATGTTTTGTCTTCGTTTAGTGGCTCTAATGCTTGGGCGATTTTGTAGTTTTCGTCTTCATCGGCCATCATATAAACAACTTCGTCGGTTACCTTGTGGGTAACTGGGTCAACTTTACGGTATGGGGTTTCTATAAAGCCATATTCGTTTACTTTTGAATATAGTGCCATAGAGTTAATAAGACCAACTGATTGACCATCTGGGGTTTCTACCGCACACAATCTACCATAGTGTGTGTAGTGAATATCACGAACTTCGTTACCAGCGCGCTCTTTACGCACACCACGAGGACCAACCGCACTTGTACGACGCTTTTGGGTGATTTCGGAAAGTGGGTTTACTTCGTCCATATTTTGTGAAAGAGGGCTTGTTTTCATAAAGTCCATTAATGCTTTATTTACATTGCGGGCATTAATAATTGTGCTTGGGCTTGCTTGGGTTAAATCTTGACCTTGCATACTTTCGCGTGCAAGTTGTGCAAGTTTTACCATACCAGCGTGCAAGGCAAAACTCATAAGTTCGCCTACACTACTTACCCTACGGTTTGCAAGGTGGTCGATAATATCTAACGAACCAATACCTTCCATTAAGTCTAGTAAGTAACTAACAGATGCTAAAATATCATCAACTGTTAGGCAACGAGTAATAAGATTTTCGGCGTTATCTCTAATTGCATCTAGTTTTGCTTCTTTGTTTTTAGCACCCTTTAACACTGCTTCTAGTGTTGGGTAGTGCACCATTTCTAATACACCAAGTTCTTTAGGGTTGCATTTTATAATTGCATCTAAATCTACCCTGTTGTTACCCAAAATGTAGTGTTCTTTGCCGTTTGGCAATAACACCCAAACACCGTTGATGCAACTGTTTTGAATGGCTTTTGCCATTTCTTTTGTTATAACAGTACCTTTTTTAAGTACAGTACCATCAGCAAGTTTTACATCTTTTGCTAGTTTTTGGTTTGGCAAACGATTTGCAAGGCACAATTTTTTGTTAAACTTATAACGACCAACGCGTTGTAAGTCATAGCGAAGTTTTGTAAAGAACAAGTTAGAAATGTATGTGCGAATTTGGTCGGCGTTTGGAAGTTCGCTTGGACGCAATTTTTTAGACAATTCTAACAAAGCATCTTCTTCGCTTTTTTGTGCTTCATCGTTAAGGGTGGCAATGATGTATTCGTTTTTACCAAACAAGTCTATAATTTGTTGTTCGTTAAAGCCAAGTGCTTTTAATAATAGCCCAGCTGAAACTTTTACACTGCGGTCGATAGTAACTTTTAATGTATCTTTTTGGGTTTGTTCAAACTCTAACCAAGTACCCTTAATTGGTATTAAAGTGTTTTTAAATGTAGTTTTACCAGTGTTTTTATCTACATTCTTTTCAAAATAAACGCTTGGGCTGCGCACAATTTGGCTAACTACTACACGGTCGATACCGCTAATTAAGAAAGAGCCTTGTTCGGTCATAAGTGGGATATCACCAAGCAAAACCTCTTGCTCTACCACTTCACCTGTTTCTTTGTTTACAAGCCTAGCCTTAACCCTAATTGGTGCCGAATATGTAAGGTTGCGGCGACGACATTCTGCCAAAGGATATTTAACAGCGCTATAATCAATATAATATTCACCAAAGTGTAGTTCGGCTTTACCGCTAAAATCTTCGATTGGTGAAAATTCGGAAATTATATCACCTATGCCCTTTTCTAAAAACTGTTTGTAAGTTTCCTTTTGAATATCTATAAGATATGGTATTTCAACTAGTTCATCTACCCTAGAAAAACTAATACGCTCGGTTTTACCACATTTTATCTTTTTAACTGGAAGGTCATTACTCTTTGCATTTGCAGGCATTATGTTCTCCTTAAAAAATTTTATTAATATGTGTTATAAATTACTTGCTAAAATTTGCAAGGTATGATAGATTGTTTTAAAAGGTCTAGTGTCCACAATACAAAAAAGTGCTAAAATAAAAGCAAAAAAATATGCCTTTACCCTTAGCACATCGAATTAAATATTATTAAACTGTAATTCTTGAATTTTTTTGTACTGCATTCAAAACCACCCAAACGCTCTACATTTAACCACATAGTCTAATTATTATAACACAATACGCAAGTGCTGTCAACACAATTTTAAAAAAATTTTGTCGATTGTGCTTTTTCTTTTTTGTGTTATTCCACCTAAAACAAAAAGCAATAAATAGCGCTTAACCATTTTTATTATTAGTATCAAATAATAAAACGCAAGTACTATGCACATTCACCCTCTAAAAATGCGGTGCTATGCAAGTTTATAAACAAAAAAACCAGCTTTTTGCTAGTTTTTATTCTAAACTACTTCTGCTTTTATTAAACACTATAAACCAGGCACAAGTAAACACAACCACTACGCCCATACCACCAAAAGTAAACCACTTCCATAATGGGTTTTCTATTTTTGACCATTTTGCGTATAAACTAATGCTTTTCTTTACCGTATCGCCTGCTTGAACTTTGTTTACATAACCAGCAGTTGTGTACCAACCTTCAAAGGTATAGCCATTGCGTACAGGTGTTGGCAACATTTCTTGGGTGATTTTATCGTTATATTGTAAAGAAATATCTTCGTAATCGCCATATTTAAAAGTTATAATGCAGGTTTGAATTTGAAATTTTGCATATAAATTAACTTCGCCCATTTGACCTACATCAATTTTGGTTATTTTTTGGGTAAAGTTTTCATCGGTGTACCAGCCTAAAAAGTCATAACCAAGTTTTGTAACTTTTTCGAGTGTTAAACCTTTATCTGTTGTGTAAGTGACTGGGTTTGGGTTTTTTTCGGTTAAACCTTCTATATTGTGGTAAACAATATCGTAAGGGGTTGCGCTAAACTCGGGAAAAACAGTTATATCTTCTTGCATTGACGAATTAATGTAATAATAGAACACACCACTTGGCGCTTCTTCTTTGGTGTTTATTTTGTTTAAAGTATTACCTTCAAACCACCCTTCAAAAGTGTAGCCTTGCTTTGTTAAGTTGTACAAATACACCTTACCTGTTTCGGCTGTATATGTGGTTGGCGTAATTTCGTCAACTACACTTTCGGTAGAGCCGTTATATCGAGTAATAGAATCTACCCCATCCACCTCGGTATATGTTATTTTATAAGTAGTAGCATCTGCAAAAGCCATATTATTATTATTTAGGCTAAAAGTGCTAACCCCAAACATAGCACAAAAAACTGCAAAAGCAAAAAACAAATATAAACTAATTTTTACGCTTTTATACACTACCTCACCGCCTTTTTAAATATTATACCCAAAACAAAGTTAAAAATCAAATAAATACACATTGTTTTTTTACATATAAAAACAAAAAACACCCTAAAAGGTGCTTTTTATTATTATAATTAGTTGCTTGTTATAATTGATTTAATTTCGTTGATTTGGTCGAAAGACAACAAGTCAATTTTGTTTTTTGCATCAGCGTAAGCAAGTTTTAACAATTCTGGGTACTTGTCGTCGCTGTTTACTTTTTCTACCATAATAGCAGATAATTTTACTAAATCTTCTTTAGATTTGTAGTCTATTGCCATAATGATTTTTTCTAATAAATCGTAACTCAACTCAATTACTTTTGGGTCGGATGCAGTTAAATTTGCCATAGTAATGTTCTCCTTGTTTGTACTAACTTTATTATACTAGATGTGTGCCAGTTTGTCAAGGGCTTAGGCACAAACTTATTATAGTGTTTTTGAATCTTCAAATTCAAATACTTTATCTTTCATAAGTTCGCGAACTTCGCCTTGCACAACCTCTTGCCCACCATTTTCTCTTATGTAGTTATCTATAATGGTTTTTACAGCGGTACTATCTTCTAGCCCTTTTGTTTGCTTTTTATAACTTACAACATCTTTATAAACTTTGTAAGTTAATTCATATAAGTTTAGGGCTTTTTCTACAACTCTTTTACGGTCGCCCAAATAATCTTGTTCGCCTACTTTTATCATTTTTTGTTTAATTTCGGCTAGTTTTGCCGCCCTTTCTTCTTCTGGTAAATCTTCGGCTTTTATAATTTCGTTGTATATACGAATAGTTGCGCACAAGTCATCTTTTGTGTCGTCCATATAGTCTGGGTGTTCGTCCATAATTTGTGAAATAGCAGGTTTAACAATTTCGGTATTTACTTTTTTAATTAAATCTTTGTTTATGCGGCTAGAAAGTCTTTTTGAAGCCTTTTTAATGTCTTTTGCGTCTTCTATTTCAATCTTTTCAAAACCATAGTCATCTGCCGGCTTATAAGAAGTCTTTAATTTTTCATTAATTAATGGTTTTTCTGGTTTTTTTGCAGGACCTAAAATTATAACTTCTTCGCTTTTTTGTGGTGCTGGAGTGATTATAATCTTTTGCTTAACAGGATTGCCTGGTTTTAATAATTTTTTATCCTCTGCTGGTGGCAATGCACTTAGTTTTAGTGCTTCAACTTCTTGTTCTGTTGGGTTTTGGGTATTATTTTCGGCATTCCCCGCAATATTATTAAGTTGTTTTGAATATAAAACCTCTAAGTTATAAGAATGTTTTGTTAAAACATCATCAAATATTTTATCAACATTAGCAGTAAACGATACGCCAGATTGTTCGGCAAATGTTTGTATGTTTAAGTTTAATGCCTTTGCTACACGCCTTAGTGCAACACTATAAACTTGTGTTATGGCATCCATTACAAAAACTTCGTCTTTAAGGTTATCTAAATTAAAGTTAGATAACTCTCTTGTTGCATTTACTTGTTGAAGTTTAGATAACACTTTTGCATCTTCGTTATCAAACAAACCCATTTTGCACATATCTATTGCAACAAGTGCAGATGTTGCCTTTGTGATATACTCTTTATTTGCTTTATAAACTGTATAATTTGTTGTTGCGGTTTTTTCGTATTCTTTTATAGTTTCGGCAACTGTTATGTTAGATACTTGATTTAATATATCTAATACTGTTTGTGTATTTACTGCATTTGGGTTATAAACAATTTGTGCGTTATTTGTAACAGGGCTGTTTATACCTGTGTTTAATCTAGAAAGTTTTGCGCCTAGTTTGCGCCTTAAACCGCCTGCACTTACCTTGCTATTGGTTTGTTCTTGGTTGGTATTTGGGGTGATTTTTATATTAAAAGCACTAGATAACTCGGTGGTTACTACTTCTAACCTTTCTTTTGGCTCGGATAATTTTAACACAATATCTTTTGCACCATTGCCTAAAAAAGCATCATATTTTGTTTGGTCGGTTAATACACAAGAAGATAAATCGTAGTATTGTTGGTCGCCAAGGCTATATACAGGTAAAGCAAGACTAGCAAGGCTGTAACCCGCACTTTCTAGTTGTTGTTTTGTGTATAAGTTAGACACAACAGATGGTGTAGTTGCGATGCGGTCGGCTTGCATAAAAGCAACTATATCGTGTATAGATAAGTGTTGTTCGTTTGCAGGCATTGTAAAGCGGTCGCCAAAAACTTTTGCGTCCTTTTTGTGTGCAGCAGCATATTGCATATCACGAGTACGCATCAAAAGTCTATCTAATGTCCAACCATTTTGCCTTAAACCTAAGGCTTGGCGTAAAGACAACGCCTTATTGCCGTTTTGAAGTGCTGGCTCGTGGCTGTTTACATTTGTTAAAAATTTAATTACATCGGCTTTGTTTTGGTTGTCATTTTTAAATATTGAATACGAAAAGCCCATTTTGTCGCGTGCAAAATTTGCATCATAGTCTTTTTTAGAATAGCATTGTAAAGTGTTTTCGTAAAATACTGATGCATTAAGCCTTTTTGTAAAGCCTATTGGGCCTTTGTGTGTATAGTTTACTGTGTTTTTGTTATCAAATTTGTTATTCATACCCTAACCACCTTAAAATTAATATAAATAATTATACCACATATATTATATAATTTCAATACTAAAACCCAAATTTTAGCCCATAAAAAGCAAAAAAGCACTATAAAAGTGCCTTTTTTAACGCTTACCAAGGTTGGCAATTTGTTTAATAGAATCGTTGGCTTCTATTAAGAATGTTGTACGGCTGTAAGGGCTGGCAATAAAGAAACATTCACCACGACCCGCTGTTACGATTGTATCTTGCTCGTCTTGGTTAATACCACCGGCGTTTCGGTAAAGACTAACAAGGTCGGTCATATCGTTTGGCGCAAGCGAGAAAATCATAGAATATTGCGATGCGTTAATAACCGCTGTTGCTTGCCTTTGTGTTTCTGCCGAACCACCTATAAAGTCTTTTACGTTTTGCGTAATAACTATTTGCATACCTTCGTACTTACGAATACGCTTTGCCATTTGTGCCATAAAGTCTAGCGCTATTGGGAATTTTGGGTTAATAAACAAGTGCGCCTCATCGACTGTTACTATAATTTGACGGCGTGTATTATACTTGGTGTTAAAGTCTTTGTTTTTACTAATTTCGTTATCTAGATATTTAAACACCAAAAGCATTTGCGCGTTTGCAATAGTCATATTTCGGTTTGCCAT
>CADAJB010000012.1:0-16700 GCA_902788085.1 uncultured Eubacteriales bacterium | reverse complement strand
ACATAGGTGTGCAAAATTTGTAGGTTGCGGGCAATGTATGGGTCGGTTTGGGTTTTTAACCTTTCGCCTATTAGGTTATATACATCGTCGAATATTGGGTAATCTTCGGGTTTTAGTTTAGATAAATCGGTGTTATGTGTTATGCCCTTTTGGGTGTAGGCATCTAGAACAACCGAGTTTAAAATTTCGAAGGCATCACCTTCCATACCATCAAAAATAACATGGAAAAACTCTTCTAAAAATTGCAAGTGCATAGAAAGCGAATCACTGCCCTCACCTTCGTCGGCACTAAGTGTTGTATATACATGAAATGGGTTCATAATACCGTTTAGCGAAGAACCAACATCAATTTGTTTACCTTTTAGGTTGTTTGCTAAATCTTCGTATTCGTGCTCGGGGTCGAGAATAAATATACGCGAGTTATCTGCCGCTAGGTTGGCAAGCAGTGTTTTTGTAGCATAAGATTTACCACTACCCGATTTACCAATAACAATCATATTAGAGTTTACGCGCTCGTTGTTACGCTGGAAGAAGTCTATAAACACAGGATAGCGGTTTTTACCCAAATATACACCGCCTTGGTCTTGCAACACATCACTAATAAAAGGGAAACTTGCTGCTACACCCGATGTTTGAATGTTACGCTTTAAATCGCGCACATCGTCTTTTCGACTGATGTTTTGTGCAATAAATGCGGCTTTTTGCCTACCAAACATTTCACTATATTTAAAACCATTTTGTTTTAAGATAGTGCGCATTTCTTTTTTCTGACTGCCTTCTACGGCTATATGAATGTTTACATCGTATAAGTCTTCGTTACCTAGTTTTAAGTCGGATAAAAGACTTGTTAATGTTTCGTGTTGAGATTGAAGGTCTATTTGTTTACTACTTTTAAACACACTATTCATTCGACCTTCAAGTTCGATAATCGAGCGGTCTATTTGCCCTTCGGCTTTATCTTTACTAAGTGGGGTTAGGTTCATTACAACCTTTGCACCCGGCTGTAAAAAGAAGTTTACTGCCCACGCATTAGGCACATTTATTGGATAGTCGGTTATAGCAAAATTGCGGTATTCCATACCATCTACTATAGTTTTACTTGGTTTAAACACAACTGTGTCGGGTGTTACCCAATCTAGATATTCGTCCATACTAAAAGTAGCAAGTTCGGATTGGTTAAACTCTTTTGTATATTGTGCTTTTAAGAATATTGCTAATTCTTGGTCGTTGCAACGGTGCGCTGTCATTGGCACTACACCGCGTTGCAACTGAGAAATCATTGTTTCGAGTGTTGCAGATATACCTTCGCGGTCGATATCATATACAACCACATAAAAGTGGTCCATATATATACGATCCATCTCTTCAAACGAACGCAAGTGTTGCATACGCGCTTCAAAAATTTTGCTTCGTGCTTCGGCTTCTTCGGGTTTCATTTCGCCTTCGCTTACAAGGTCGGCAACTTCGTCGTATTTGCGGTCTTCGCTAAGCCTATAATCGTCTAGCACCATTGGTTGCTGAACTTTAACAATGCTGGCGTGTTGCCCCACACTTAAAGCACGCAAAGCGTTAGAAAAAGTGCGAACTACCATATTTTGCTTTTCTTCGTTTAAAAGACCAAACTCGACAGGCCTAATTTCGATAACACCTGCATAATATTCTTTATAGTCAATAAGTCCGTTAGCTATGTCGGAATATGGCATCATTTCGGTCATTGGTTGGTATTTGCGTTTTGGGTGTTTACTATACTTTTTTTGTTCGGCTAAAAACCTAAACAAAATCCACAAAGTTGCAAACAACCTTTTACCATCGGCAATAGGCATAAACAAAGATATAACTACACCCACCCACGCCATACAAAGCGCAACTTTAATTTCGGGGTTTATACCATTACTAAAAGCAATTAATAACAATACTGCAATACCTATTGCCAAATATAAAATATCTATAAGACCAATACCCTTATAGAATTCCATTCGTACTTTTGTTTTACGCGGAATATAACTCACAACCTTACCCTCCTAGTTGCAACAAATAATTTAATTATATTATACCCCAAAGTGTTATTTTTTCAAAATAAATTTAACTATGTTTTGTGTAAATTGCATAATAAAATTTTTCATTAAACAAAACAAAAACAAGGGGCTACCTTGTTGTTTTTTTTAATTATCTACGTTTTAAGCGAAACTCCTCTTCTTCATCTATTGCAATTTTACGGTCGTTAACAGCAATAGTTGCCCTTTCCATTTCGTTATCCGCTTTACTTTTATCACGTTTAGCATCATCAAATTTCTTGTAAATTGGGTCGCCCCAAGCATCACGCAAGGCTTCTACAGCTTTATCACCACCCGCTTCTTTCCACGCACCAAGGTATGCATCACGGTTTCCTGCCTTTTTTAAGTTTTGAACTAAATCGTTAACATTATTCCAACGCTTTGCATCTTGGTATTTTACATCTAATTTTGCATTATCAGTTTTGTCTTGTGCGTTATTAACAGTATCAATAACTGCCTTACGCCCTGTGCCTTTGGCATTCGCTTTTTTAGATTTATTGTTAGATTGCATATTACAACTTTTACGAATAGTTCTTATTTGTCCACCTAAAACACTTCCACCAGTGCCAGACTTTTTACAAAATTCAACTTGTTCTTCATCCTTTTTCATAGCAAATTGTTATCCCCTTAAATAATTTTATACATTATAACCCAAAGTATTACTTTTGCAAAATAAAAACAACCAAATTTTATATATAAAACAAAAAACAAGGGAGTTACCTTGTTTTTGTTATTTTATTATCTGCGTGGTTTTGTGCGGAATTCTTTATTACCGTCTATTGCAATTTTACGGTCGTTAACAGCAGTAGTTGACCTCTCTCTCTCATTGTCGGCTTTACCCTTATAAGTTTTAGCATCATCAAACTTCTTGTAAACAGGGTCGCCCCAAGTATCGCGCAAGGTTTCGGTGGCTTTATCTCCACCTGCTTTATCGTAAGCACCAAGGTACGCATCGCGGTTGCCCGCTTTCTTTAAGTTTTGTGCTAAATCGTTAAGTTTGTTCCAACGCTTTGCATCTTGGTATTTTACATCTAGTTTTGCACTATCTGTTGCATCTTGTGCATCATAATATGCATTTTGTAAAGCAATTCTTCTTTCATCCTTAGCGTCAGCAGCCGCAAATTCTCTATTAAAGTCTGCACCACCACTTCTACGAATGTATGATGCTTGACCAGCCAATATAGCCCCACCTTTTGTCGAGTTTTTATAATAATTAAATTGCTTATCTACCATAGCTTTTTTACCCTCTTCAGATAAATTTGCATATGTTTTATTATTCCTAGCCAACTCTTTTGCTCTTTTTTCCTTCCACTGTTCTTCGGCTTTTTTCATGGCAAACTGATCTTTTCTTTTGTCAACTTCTGCGGCACTATCAAAATTATCTAGATTTGTCTTCGCTGTTGCTTCTGCTGCTTCTTTACCTGCTAGCGCTTTTTTCTTTTGACCAAGTTTACGACTATCTGCCGCAAATTTAGCACCCATTGCCAAGCCTGTTGCACCTGCGGCTGCACCACGAAGCATTAAGTCGCGGGCTTGACCTGCTTTGTTATCACTAATATCTTGACCACCAATCAAGCCATTTAATAGTTTGCCAAAGTCTTTAACACAAAGTATTGCAACAATTACAAATACACATTGCATTAGACTGTTAAACAAGCCCGACATTGGCTCGGATGGGCCAAATATATAAATACGCTGAACAAGTGTTAAAATTGTAAACGCAAGGTTTATACCAATTATTGGGCCATAACAACCTAGCACGCGTTTAACAAATTCGTCGCGCCATTTACCATATCGGCTTCCGTTATCTATTGGCATTGTTGCTATAAACGCAGGGCTAACTATAAATAGTATGGTTAAATCGAATATACGCTGAATTACACCAATCATTAGGTTTAATAATAGCATTATAATTGTAAATGATGCTAAAAAGCCTATTAACCAGTTATAACTTAATAAATCATAATAATAATAAACTAAACCAGTGTTTGTTTTATCAAAGACCTCGAATGTTTCGTCCATTGTATCAGCAATAAACACTGCATAACCAGCCATATACCCGCTTTTGTTATACACATATTTGCTTGGGTCTATATCTGCACCAGCGCCCGAAGTTGAATTAAACTCTACCTTTCGTACAAAGCAGTTATCTATAAACTCGGCAATTTCTAGTTGTGTGCTAGTTTTGCCTATTGAAGATTTTGTGGTTTCTTGATAAACAGGCTTGCCTTCTTCGTCTTTACGAACTTCGTACACAGGGTTGCCTTTTGTATCTTTTTTCTGCACAGGGTTGCCATCTTGGTAAATTACATTACCGTCTTCGTCAGTTTCGTACACTGGGTCGTAAACTAACTCACTAACTGTGTAGGTTACATACGACAAACGCTGTTTTGTAAGTGCCCAACGCCCCCAGCCTGATGCACTTTCGTCTTCGTAGTCACCAACCAAATTATGCCCGTTTCGAACACGGTTGGCGTTGTATGATGCGGCAGCAAACACCTGCCCCGATATACTAACTGCACCTTTGTTTGATGTGGCTGCATCAAAAGTGCACAAGAAAATATTTGCCAAAGTTACACCAAAGATGCATACAACAGGAACAATTACAAAATAAGCAATGGCTTTTAAGGCTTGTTTTATAACAGGGCCTTTTGCGTTATCTTTTTCGTTAAGTTCGGTTTTTAAAATGGCTATTATTGTAAACACAAACAATAATATAATGGCAGCAATCAAAACGGACACAAACACAGTCCACACGGTATCACTAACCAGCAAACTTTCTACAATATCACCATTATGTTTGTCCACACTAGTGCCCGACTTAAACCAATATGTGTCTAAACCAGCAATACGCCTAAACACTGTTTGCACCATATCTATGATATAGAATAAACCAATTTGAATTGCATAAAAAAAGGCAGCAAAAATGTATTGTAAAAATGTAACTAGCATATTCCAAAAGTTGCCAATATCACTGAACAATTCAACAAGGGTATCTAAACCTTTTTTTACAGCATTAAATGGTGCTTTTAACCAATCTAATAACCCTAATTGCGACAAACCTTGTGCAACACCCAAAGCCATAGTGCCCCCTAATCTTTTTAATAGTTTGTTAAATTGTACCAAATTTATTTGATAAAGTAAATAATTTTTTAATGTTTTTTGTTATTTTTTGCTATTTTTTATATTTATATAAACCCTAAATACAAGTTTTTTAAAATAAAGCAAAAAACAGGTTTTTTTAACCTGTTTTTTATTCTTCTTCGTCTTCAAAAGAAGCGCGAACATCATCTTTGTTGCTTCCGTCTATCGAAATTAAATATTTAAACGAATAATCATAGGCATCGTGTCTAAAAGTTGTTCCGCCCCCGTTGTATTGAATATCAAAAATAAACACAATTCCGTCTTTATCTAGCGGTGCATAAACCATAATATCAGATAAATCTACACTTGTGCCATTTTTATTTACATTGTTTGGTAAATACCAAATGTCTGCAATATTTGTTCTGCCTAAAATTGCGCCAAAACTAGAAGAACCTTGTGTAAGCATTGGGCTTTCATACCCATTTGTGCCAAAATTTTGTTTATCGGGATTTAGATATTCACTTAAAAACGCATCTTCGTCGCGTTGTTGTGGTGTTATGCCGTCAAACAACATTCCTGCATTGTGGTTGCTAACTTCGTGGTTTAGGTCTAGTTCGTCATTTTCGTCATAAGGCGAATAGAAAAAGTCTTTTGTGCTATCGGTGTTTATTGTGCAAGCATATTCTATTTTTTGCCCTACCCCCGCCTTTATATACAGGCAATAAACATCTAGCACTATATTTTGTGCCGAATCTATATAAAAATCGAAACAAGTATTTGCTAATGCTTCTTGCCCCTCTTTATAAAAGAATGAAGCACTTTGATATTCTTGATATTCTATATTACTTAATTTTGCTGGCTCGATTTTTGACCCAACATTATATAACACAGATGCTTCTACATCACAAAATTCGTTGCGGTTGTAGTCTGCAAAATTAGGTGCTATATCATTATAAAAACCATTTATCAAACTATTTAAAAACACATTATAGTTTAACAAGTTTGCATTATATGCGCTGGTGCCTATAATTTCTTGTTTTAATATATCTAAAACGCTATTTATAGGCAAACTTTCGGCAGTTATGCCTAGTGTGTAAATTTTTGTTACATAACTTGCAACTATATTATTAACTGCCGTGCTAATACTTTGGTTTGTAGATAAATTAACCACCAAATTAATATTGGTTGGTGTGGTTACGCCCAAAGCACTTTCCATCAATCTAATTTGCAAATATGGCACAAATACTGGCAAATAATCGGCTAAATAATTAATATAGTTGTAACTATCATCAATATTTAAACTGCATATCCATTTAGGGCTAGATTGAATTTCCTTAGACAAGCGCGCACTACTAGACGCATATACGCTAGGGTTATAACTTATAATTGTTTGGGTAGGCACGCCCGCTGGCAAAAGTGCAGTGTTGGCATAAAAAGTATATGTATCTGTGCTTTCGTCCACTTGTGTGGCATAATGGTCAACCAAGTTATACAAAATATATTTTGCCATATAATAATATTGCATTTGTGCATTACTGTTAAACTTTTGCCTGTCTGCTAACAACTCGGCATCGGTGGTGCTTAAATATTCGTTACTTTGTGCATTTGCTGTATATATGTTTCGTGCGCCATAATATTTAGATATATTATCTATAAAAGCGTCATCTTCGTAAATCCAATCATCGTCAAACGTCGAACTATCGTCGGGCTGGCTAGGGGTGGGCTCGATGCCCGGGCGATAGGGTTTTACTTCGTCGTCGCCATGTTTTATATAATAGTCGTCGCCATAACCACCACCGCCAAACACTGTGCAACCACTAAAACAAAAAAGAAGCACAGACAAACATACACACATCAACAACGACTTTATGCGTATCTTCATAATCTGTACCCCCCTTTTAAACAATACTAGCCGCGCAAATTAACATCCGCGTGGCTGTATTTTTATAATAACGGGCTATTTAGTTTATATTGCCAACAAATAACCCAAGGCAAACGCCTTAGACTAAAATGCACTAACTTGCAGGTGCAGGGCTAATAGTAATGCCTAAGAATGTATCTATATTAGCAATAAACAATTTTAATAGAATAATCAACACTATAATAACCACTAAACCCACAATAGCATAAACTAAGCGTTTTTTGGCTTCTTGTTGTTTATCAGAACTATCTGCGCGCGCTAGGTTTACACCTAAAACTACGGAATAAATAAGGCCTGCGGTTGCAACCAAAATTAAAATAGGTGTTAAAATGTTATCCATAGCAGCACATAAATCATCTACCCAATAGTATTGAGAAGCAACAACACCTTTGGCTTCCCAATCATTATCATGCCCCCTATACCTAGCTGTATATGCCAACAAGCCACTATTCATAAATGCGTTTGCTAAATTAAATAGCATATTCATAAACTAAATACCTCCATATTTTTGTCTATCTAAATTAGGTTTTGCTTGTATTAACAAATTATGCAACGATGTGCAAAATTTAATAACACAAATCAATGTTGCCCAAATTTATGAAATAATATTAGCAAATAAATTTGACAAAAGCAAACTAAATTAGTACAATTTTTTAAGAATTTTTAAATTTTTTTTAATTTTTGACAAATTCTATATCTAATATATATAAAGGAAGGCAAATATGAGCAAGTTTACAAAAATTTTAGTTGCGTTTTTTGGTGTGCTTATTGGGGCATTCGCCATTAGTTATATTGCGGTGTATGCATTAGGCGACCACAACCCAACTGCTCCACTTGGCAATTTTTATACTTGGACAATTTTTGGTGTATTAGTTGCACTAGCACTTGTATGGTTGTTAAGTCAATGGGCAAACGGCAAAGAACTATTTAAAGACAGCAGTAAAAAGAAAACCGACAAACCCGACAAGCAATTTTTTGACAGCCGTTGGCTAACACAAAACGAAATGGACAAAAAATATTGTGGGTGCTGGTTTAGAGAACTAGGTGCACAAAAAGCCGGAATACCAATAAGGGCCGAACTTATGCACAACGGTTTGCGCATAAATATGCTTCAACAAGCGTGGCAAACATTAATTATTGGTACTACTGGTAGTGGTAAAACATCGGCTATTGTTATACCAACAATTCAAATATTATCTTCTACAAAAACAAAACCAAGTTTGGTTATATCCGACCCAAAAGGCGAATTATACCAAAAAAACTATAACAAACTTATAAGCGAAGGCTATCAAATAAGAGTGTTTGACCTTCGAGAACCATTTAAAAGCACTCGCTGGAACCCTATGGAACGCGCATATATAGACTATCAACGCGCCCTAAATTTAAAACGCGAAGTTCGTGTACACCGTGGCGACAACCCTGCCGACACACCGGGTATTCAAATAATTAGTGATACATACAACACCGAATGGTACGAATTTAACCACATAGCCTACCCTAACCGCGAAGCACTAGAACTAGAATTGAAGGCTGTGGGACAACAATTAATGAACCGCGCACAAGAAACACTAGACGACCTAGCAAATGTATTGTGCCCCGAAAAACCTGGCGACTCGGACCCACAATGGATACGCGGTGCACGAGATTTTGTTAATGGTGTAATGCTTGCTATGCTAGAAGACAGTGCCGACCCACGCCTTGGCATGACAAAAGAACGCTTTAACTTATTTAATGTTTACAACATTTGCAGTATCCGCGACCCAGGTAAAAAACAATATACTACTCTTCAAGAATATTTTAACGGACGCAGTAAACTTTCGCCTGCACTTAAAAAAGCAGGTCCAATTATAAACAACGCCGAAACAACTACAAACGGTTATATGGGGCTTGTATCTCAAAGTTTATCTATATTTAGTGATGACGGTATTTGTTATGCAACAAGTATGGACGAATTAAAGTTTGACAACCTTGCAGATAAGCCTACTGCCCTATTTATTAAAATTCCAGACGAAAAAGAAAACCGTCACTCGATAGCAACTCTTTTAATACTTCAACTTTATAAAACACTTGTAGAAGTTGCCAACCAAAACAAAGAAGACCAAAGTCTTCCACGCCCTGTATATATGGTGCTAGACGAGTTTGGTAATATGCCAAAATTCCCAAATCTTCCACAAATTATAACTGTTGGTCGAAGCCGTAAAATTATTATGCTTATGGTTGTTCAATCGTACGAACAAATTGCCAACACTTATGGTCAAGAAGTAGCCACCATTGTGCGTGGTAACTGCAACATACACATATATCTTGGTACAACCGAACAAAAAACAAAAGAAGAATTTAGTCAGCGTTGCGGTCAAACCTCGGTGCTTGTAGAAAACACAAGTGAAAGTAAAGGCAAAGACAACAACAACAGTAAAACAACATCTAAAAGTCAAGCCAGCCGTGCATTAATCACCCCAGACGAATTAGGTCTTTTAAAAATGGGTGAAATGATAGTTTCGGTTTATGGAGACCACGCAATGCGCACAACTTTTACACAATACTTTAAAGTTCCACAATACGACCACAGCGTAAAAGAAGAAGAATATATACCAAGTAAATACCTAGATAAAGAAAGACTTTACTACGATATAACAAAACGCAATAATATTGTGCTAAAAAAAGATTTAGACGATAGCGATTTTGATTTTTAATAATTAAAAACACCCTACTGCTATGTAGGGTGTTTATTTTTTATATGCATAGTACTGCATAGTATTTAAAAACACCTTGTGCATAGTATTGTGCATAGTATTAAAATATTAGTTATTTGCAATTTTTTGTAGTATTATGCACTTTTTTATATATTATGTGCAAAAAATTATACCCCTTACCCACATAAAAACAAAAAATTTTTGCATACTAATTATTGATAAATTTTGACAAAATGCACTTTTTTTAGTTGTGTTTTTTAGCATTAATTGATAAACTATTTTATGTAATTTAATTTGTAAATTAAAACAGATTAAACACAAATAAAAATAGACAATTAAAAAACATTTTTTTAGGGGTATTAAGGGAGATATAATTATGAATACAAAAAGTTTAAAATTGGTGCAAATATTTTTAATATCTTTGTGTACAATTTTGGCAGTTATGGGTGCTATTGTTTTTTCTTACGCGCGCGCGGGCGCGAAAGAAGCAAGTGCAGCAATCAACCAAAACTTTGCACAAACTTACATTTATAAGCACACTGCCGAATTTGACACAAACAATAATGAGTTTGTTTTAAAAGATTCAAGCGTGGTAACCGATGACGAAGGCAACACCTTAATTGAAGACGGGCAATATGTATTATTAGAAACACCACAGTTATATACATATAAACTAGATGGCGAAACTAAGGTGTACGAAGGGCAAGAAGGTTATAACGACTTATCTAGCCCAACAACCGAACTTGTGTATTATAGTGTACGCTTTGTGTTAGGTGCCAACGAAAACTACCGCATAAAACAATTATCTAAGGCACAAGCAAAATTAAACGACCAAACACTAACCGCCCACGAAGAGATAGTATCGGGTTCGGATGCTGTAAATGGTTCTTATGATGTTGTAACACAAGATTATTATGCCCTAACTGGTGCCGACTTTGATACACAAACTTATGCCGAGGCTGCAAACCAATACCTTTTAAACTATCAAATGAGTTTTGCCCCAACCAACACCGAGCCCAACCCTACCCCTATTACACAATATAAAGACCTAGAAGGTTTATACACAATAACTTGTTCGTTCCAAACAAAAACAACCTCTTACCCATTTCAAACATTTAGTTTTTATCTTCTTACAAGCAGTAACTATGCAGTAGATAAAAATGTGCAATTTTTAAACACTAACACAGATGTTAAAAATTCGGGTAGCGTAACAACAAAAACATATAACACACAAAACTACTTCCAGTTTAACAATCTAGAACCAAACAATTCTGCACTTAACTACCCTGTGTTTAATTATAATCCCGAAAAATACCAAATAGATTATACCTTAACACAATATAACTATCAACAATCTACAACTCTTAGATTTGCCGAAAGTTTTGAAACAAGCATTTCGGGTGTAAACACAATAGAAACACACACAGCAACATTAACCGAAAACAACACATACAACAACGGAACTTCTTCAACACAAAATGTGTATAAACTTGTTTATCAAAAAACAACTACACCTGCCGATGTTGTAACTTATGACAATTTTGTATATACAATAAATAATCAATCAACACTGCACACCCCAGTATTAAGTTTTAACCAAGATACTGGCACATACAAGGCAAGTTTTACATTTATTACTCCTGGTTTATACGAGTTTAGCAAAGTTATACTTTTAAATTCGGGTTACAACACAGTTAGTGGTGTAAGCAACAAACAATATACCTTAATAACACAAGACCAAATCCGTTCTTCTACCAACCTATTTACACCCGAAGCATTATGGATTTATGGTTACACCGCAACATACTCGCACAACGGAACAACACAACAACACTTATACAACGAAAACTACGCTGGCGTAGAATATATTTCAGATTTCTCGTTCTTACTAGCAAATAGTTTTAACAAAAATGATTTTGTAGAAGCCGATAATGATGTAAAAGTTGGCGAAATAAAACTTACCGAACTTGCAGCAAATGTTGAAACATTTTTAAACAATCACGCAAACATAGTAAAAGCAAGTACAAACCAAGCACCTGTTATACTTTCTTCTAACTTCTACTTCCCAGATTACCAAAGCAAAATAGAAGGTTATTGCTACTCTATTTTGGGCGGAAACACAGACATATTTAAAGTAGATAAAAACACACGCTTTTTAGACCCAGGCAGATATTATTTACTTATGAAAGCACCTGCTACTAGCGCGCTAAAAAATAATGTGTATGAAGAAGAAAACGAAGGCGTTACAACCGAACACTTATATAACATTTATCAATTATTTGCCTTCGAAATTACAAGCAGCCCAATTTTGCCACACATTTATGCAACAAGTTTAGATGGCACACAAAACTATTTAGAAGATGCACAAAAAGTTGAACTTCAAGTAAATCAATATACAAACAAAAATGTATTTTTAACTTGGACAACCAACAGTCCGTTCGACCACGATGTTATTGTAGAATGGTATTACAACAGCAACTACAAAAAAGATAACATAACCTACACGCCATACTCTGTAACAATTAGTGGCAAAACAGCATACACCGCTTTGTTATCTAACGAAGGTTTTTACAGATTTAAAATTACATCCAACAAAAACACAACCGGTTATTACTCGTTTTATATAGATAAAACCGCAATAAGTGGTATTGGGGCTTATGCAATAGACAGCACTGTTGTAGATGACACTACTGTTTATACAATAGACCTTCAAGCCATGGCACAATACACCGACACACAAAAAACCACTGCTATAACAAACACTCAATTTGGTTGGAAATGGAACTTTAAAGAAAGTGGTGCAAAAATTGAAGCAGTTAGATATTTTGCTCCACTAACCACCGATGTAAACTTTGAAGCACAAATATTAAACGACATAAACGCAATTACAACAAACGGCTTTGTTTATAACTTTGGTCAATCTATTACATATAAAGCAACAACAAGTTTAGCAACAATAGAAAACGACGATGGCACATATTCAACCATCACAAAACTAAACAATCTTACACAATCACAAATTCTTAAAAATGCCGGTATTTATGTGTTAATTCTTACCGACCAAGCGGGCAACACTGCAACATTTACAACAATTTTAGATAACACCACCCCAAGTCTTGTTGTTAAAGATGCCGACGGAAATGTTACTAACGAAAGATATTTTAGCACTAACGCTAGCATTTACTGGCAACAATACAAAGCAATAGAAATAAACAACATTTTAGATAGCGAAAACAAACTTATTGTTGACACAGGCATAACTGCAACAATAGATACAAACATCTTTAAAACAAATGGTGCACAAAAATATTTGGTTGTACAAAACAAAACAATAGACATTTTAGGTAGTGCTGGCAACAGCGAAAGTTCGGCACAAGATGCAACCCTAACAGTAAACGACAAAACAACTTCGGCAAGTTTTGTTATAAACCTAGATGACACAGCAGCCGAACCAAAAATTATTTTAAGATATTTAAAACCAAATGGTACAGTAGATGCAATTTTAGAGTTATCGTTAGAAGATATGGCAATATACTCGTTTAACTTATATGACGCATTAAACAACACAAGTTTTAAAGCACTTACATTTAGTTTGGACCAATCGGGCATTCAACTATATTCGTTTGATAATAAAAACAATGTAAATCTTAATAGTGATAATACCGATAGAATGTGGGTGCAAAACACATTTGGTACAAACCGCAACCTAGTTGCTGTTAAGTGGCAAGAGCCAACCAACGACGGTATTGTTATAGATTATATAAAACTTAACTATTACCCACTATTAGATAGTCAAAACTTAAAAACAATTTCTAAAAACTACCCTTATGCCGAAACACCTACCGAGTTCTATTTGTATAGACTAGACGGAACAACAGATGTATTATACACAGCATATCCGGGCAGCCCTATGCAATATTTATCTAATATGTTAAATACAACGCAGTTAACTGCTTTGGTTTCAAAAGAAGGTAAATACGAAATTGTTAGAAAATATACCGATGCATTTAATTCAAGCCAAAACCAAAACAAAGATAAACAAACCCGTACATTTACTTTTATAGTAGATAGAAACACACTTGTAAGCAAAGACTATGCACCTTATACTGTTTCTTATGGTTATGACAGTGCCGACTACCCTGCCGAATATGATGGCTATAATAAAACAACATCTGCAACCGAAGATTTAGTTAACGCCGAAAACGAATTTAAATTAAAAGAGTTTACCGCAACAGAATGGTTAAGCGTAAACTATATTGTTTCGGGTACAAAGGTTAGTGTAAGTTTGGATACACCTATATATTATGGTTTTGCAAATGCACTACAAGGCTTTAAATACTTGCCTACAACCGAAATTTCTAACGAACAAATACAAAGTATAATTGCGCAATATCGCAGCAGTTTGGCAACACAAGAACAATTAGAATTTGACGCATTAGATAACACACAAAAACTACAAGCAGTATATAACTATATTTTAAATACATTAACATCGTTAAAAACTATTATAGCAGTGCAGCACTATAACACTGACTTTAAAAAGAGTTATACAAACTACTACTCTAACACAACACTTTTAAATAGTGGTTATAAGCCACTAAGCACTTTGCAATATGCATTTAACACCCCCGGTAGTTATCGTGTAATAATTTATGACACAATGAATATAGATGCTCCACTTACAAAAGACCCAGCAGCAGATATAACCCGACTTATAAATAGTGCAAACCCAAACTTTGTTATCTTCTATTTCGAAATTAGCAGCAATGCGCCAAAAGGTCAGTTTAATTCTAAAACAAACTTAGACAGCAACTATAACATAATTAACACTACTTTCTCAATAGACAATAAAGTAGTATATAACACAAACAACGACTATGTATTATTTACATTTGCCGACCCATCAAACGCTTATGACGCGCAAATTGCTTATAAAGATGTTCAAATTAGTGGCGAATATAGTAAGTTTGGTCAAGTGGTAAGAAAAGACAACAAGGCAACCTTAGAATTTAGCACATCTCGTCAATTAAGCACACTAAACGAAATAGAAAGCGTGCAAGTAGATGCGCCTACACTTTACTACTACACAAACGAATCTAACCAAAACACATATTATGTAGTATTCCCTAAGGAAATTATAGATAATAACTATAACGCGCAACTAGACTGCAACTACACCATAACCTTGCACTACATAAAAACAACAAACAAAAACGAATTTCCTGAAAGCATTTATTCTAGTTCGTACAACATCTTTATTGACCACACCGCCCCTTACACTAACTTGTTTAGATTAATTGAAAATGATACATTCTTAAACCAAATAAACGGTTTGTATAATGGCACAACATCTTACATCAAACAACACATAGACGACCCAACATTTGACTTTTTAAACCACTATGTGTTTACCGTAAACGAAGACTTTTATTTAACAGACTTCGATTCAAGTGATACCGATACAGTTAGATATAAAAAATATAACACATCTATTATGGGGCCTTATAACGGAACAACTGCAACTGTGGTAAATTCAAAAAGTTTTTACCCTACCAACTCAACAGGTTTTGAATATTTCCGTGAATACTGGAAAACTGGTACGGGGGCTGTTATACTAGAACAAGAAAAATACCGCCCATTTAAAGCGGGCAACTACTATGATATTATCGAAAAAGATAATGCGGGCAACTATCGTGTTTATACTATTTATGTAACAGGCAAACAAGACGAAAAGCCAAGCATAATCAACTCGAATGTAAGTTCACAAAACAACACCAACCTTCTTGTATCGTTAAACTTACAAGATGCAACTTCAACTTCTGCACAAGTTTTGTTTGGTTTGAACGGTTCTAGTGCCGCAAACATAGAAAGCGCAAAAACATATAGCAAACTTAACTATTACACCGACACATTTGAAGATATAGCCAGCAACTTAACAGACGAATTATATTGGCAAATAATAAAATATACAGTTGCAACCAGCAAAAATAGTAGTGTTACAAAAACTATACTTTACTTCCCTAGTGATGACATAAACATCAACAAAGAAGAAAGCAACCACATAGACAATTTAAAAGACCAGTTAAAATTAGGCAATAATGCAGAGGTAGAGTTTGTAACAAGCAAGCAACAATTACTTGACACACTAAACGCAATAATTATTGATGCATACAATCAAAACAAAGATAAATCCGGCAGTCAATTAACATTTGAATTTATGAACAAAATTGCCAACAACCCTTATTATAGTGTTTCTACAAAAACAAATAAAGACGGCAGTGTTGTTATTGTAAACAAATATGTTCAATTTAACTCTAAAAACTTAAACATTGTTCCTAAATATACCCTAACATTAAACACAAAAGGTTTAGATATAGTAAACACCGCTAACGACTTTATAGATAGCACTGCAACAAACACATTTAACTTAAAAATACCTGCATCAAACATTTCTACATATATAGAAAAGATTATTCTTAACGACAACCGCAACTTAATAGACTATGACGAAGCAAACAACACCTACAACCTAAATACTGTTGTATTCTCGTTAAATCAATCATACAACTTTAAATTTGTAGATAACTTTGGTGTATCAAAAACATTTATCTACCCTATCGACTCGGAATACACACAAAAACTAGAATTTAAAGACGGTTCAAGTTTAAATATTTATGAAGGAAGCACATACACATTTACTTGTGGCGAAACAGCATTTACTTATGATTCTAACAATTTAAGATATATCAACATTATAATTGAAGATTTAGAAACAAACGAAACAATTTTAAGTTATAGCAACTATGGCGACGAAGAAGATAACATTGGGCAAACCGAAGATTATTACACCACCGCTATTGGTGCAGACGGAAACAGTAAAATAACCTTTACCGCATATAAAAATGTTTATTATAAATACACCATACAAGTTGGGTCCGATTTAAGCAC
>CADAJB010000011.1 GCA_902788085.1 uncultured Eubacteriales bacterium | reverse complement strand
TCAACACGCACCAAATTATGTAAATGCACCAAAATATCTATTGGATATTTTTGCATTGCTTTTATATATGCTTGGGTTATCTTTTTTGAATGTTTTTTAGTGTTCCAAAACAAATTACGCAAAGTAAAAGTAAAAAACTGCTTAAATGTTTTAGCAACAGCGGTTTTATGAAGCCCAACAATTATTATATCAAACCACTTCAATTCTTCTTCGGTTAGGTCGATATCACCCTCGTACGAAATTAAGTTAGCTTCTATTCCTAACAATATTTCTATATTATAAATCTTTTTTAAACGCTCTACTTCGGCACGCATCTCTTTTATTTTTTCGCGTTTAACACCGCAAGCACGATGATTAAAGCCGTGGTCGGTTATAGCAATTTTGGTTAAACCCTTTTTTACTGCTTCTTGCACATTTTGTTCGATTGTGCCTTTTCCGTCCCCACTATACAAAGTGTGAGTATGGCAATCCCAAACCTGCTTATACTTGCTAATATCCATATTAATCTCCTATAACTATAATTTCGGTAGTTAATAAAACATGCCAATCTTTTTTTATTTTTTGTTTTATTATATCTATTAAATTTAAAACATCAAGGCTTGTTGCGTTATTTTTATTTACAATATACCCCGAATGAACTAACGACACTTGTGCCCCGCCACATTCTTTGCCTTTTAAACCACTTTTTTCAATTAGATATGCCGGCGACTGCCCGCTATTTAACCTACTAAAAACACAGCCAAGGCTTGGGTATCCCACCTTTTGATTTTGCATACGCATAGACAAAACTTGGGTTATTTTTTGTTGGATTAACTTAACATCACATTTAGTTAAATTAAAGACTGCATATAGTATAACATATTTATAATTTTTTGTAAAAACACTTTGGTGATATTTACCTAAATATTCTAAATTTGTAAATTTTATTACCTTGTTTGTTTTTACATCTAATGCATACACATACTTTAATATTTGGTTTATATCACCATTGTATGCCCCAGCATTCAAAGCAACCGCCCCACCTACACTTGCAGGTATGCCAACACTCCATTCTAACCCCGAAAGCCCTTTGTTTTTTACAATATTTAAAACATTAGGTAACAGTGCACCCGCATAGGCATAAACTAAATTTTTTTTAATTTTTACTTTATTTAAGCCCTTTAAACTTATTATAACACCATTAAACCCGCTATCTTTAAATAAAATGTTGCTGGCATTCCCCACAATATAATACTTTATTTTATACAAAGTGCATAGTACTATAATTTTGCGAAGTTTTTTAATACTATGCACCACTGCATAATACTTTGCATATCCGCCTATTTTAATGGTGGAAATGTTAGATAACTTATAGTTTTTTAATAAAGTGCATAGTTTTGATAAACTTAACTCAAATGTTTTAATAATACTACCCCTTAATTATAATTGTTTTGCTTTTCTTTTATTTCTTCTATCTCTGTAAAAGCGTTTAAAATATTTGTTATTTGCATTATATTATTCTCAAACTCGGCATAGTTTGTGCCTTTATAAATAGGTTTTTCGCATACACTAAACATTCCAATATTTGTTAGCCTTTTTTGTATATTGTCTTCTATTAAAAACTGAATAAAGTTTTGGCAAGGGCTGATGTTGTTTAAGTTTGTTGTGGTTATAGCAATATACTGCACTAAGTCGGTATAACTGTTATTAAACTTAAAATTACATTTTTCTATTGCCCCAAGCGAAACCTTGTTGTTTAGCCTAAAATAATCACGCTGAGAGCCTAATAATACATCATAGTTATTAGATAAAAAATCTTTATATGCATCATACTGTGTGTTATATCTTATAATGCTTTTATTTTCGGTTTTAGGTGGAATGTTATTTTCAACCGCAACACCAACCCTGCTTTCTTTTAAGTTGTTTATATCATTAAAACCACACCAAACATAGCCACCCATACACCACGGAAGTGCTAAAAGTTTGTTATTAAGTTTTGCCGAATTTAAAACACTTTTGCGAATACTTGTGCTTATGTTTAACTCTTTTGTATATGCCTTTATATAATCACCAACACCTACCCCAAAAGAAACTAAATCTGGAATAGCATCTTGCTGTAACATTAATATGGCTTGTGGTAGTGATAGGTTTCGCACTATTATATACACCCCACCATTCTTTTGTTCAAACATTACAGCGGTGTTTTCTAAAAACTTACTGCGCGAATTTGTTCCGCCTTCGAAGGTGTCTATCTCCCACAACTCTAAAAAAGTATTGTTTTTTTCTATACTATCAAAACTATATGCCTTGTTTATTTTAGGAAGTAACACAAACGGTGCTATTATTAAAAAGACAATGCACGCAATTAAAAACAAGCAAAATACTATATTAATTTTATTGTATTTAGGCAAAATAAAAACCCCACACAAAATTTATATATTTTATGCAAGGTGTTTTATTAATTTTCGTTAAAATATTTATAAATGTTTAAGGCATCTGTTTTTGTTATGCCTTTTACTTCTTCTAGTTGTTGTATATTTGCATTCTTTATTGCATCAATTGATTTAAAATGCTTATATAAAGCCTTTTGTTTAACTTTGCCTATACCCTGTATATCTTCTAATATGCTAGATACTTTGTTTCGCAAACTTTTATGAAAGGTTATGGCAAAGCGGTGCGATTCATCACGAATACGCTGCAAAAGTTTTAAAGAAGTATAAGTGCGTGGAATAATAACTGGCTGACTGCTGTTTTGTACAAAAACTTCTTCTTCTTGTTTTGCTAAACTGATAATAGGTATATCAAAGCCCATTTCTTCTACTGCTTTTAATGCATTAGATAATTGCCCCTTACCACCATCAACAACAATTAAATCGGGCAAAACTTTAAAACTTGGGTCTTCGGTATTATTTTTAAACTCGGCAAGCCTTCGAGATATTACTTCTTTCATACTTGCAAAGTCGTTTGCACCATTTACCGTTTTTATGCGGAACTTTCGGTAAAAACTCTTTTTGGGCTCGCCTTCTATAAACACAACCATTGACGCAACACTTAACACCCCGCCTATGTTACTAATATCATAACATTCCATACGGCTTGGGCGATATTTAAGTTTTAATATCTCACCTAGTTGCGACACAGCCCCTATCGTCATATCGTCTATGCGTCTATCTTGCTCGATAAACTTATCTAAATACAAAAGTGCATTTTCTTCTGCCATTAAATATAGTTTATGCTTATCACCCTTTTGCGCATTTGTTAAATGTATTTCGGCATTCCCAAAAACTTCGCTATTTTTATGTTGTTGATTTAAATATTCAACAAGTTCGGGTGCTTGGGTTTCGTCAAAGTTTACAACAATTTCTTTTGGTGCTAAGCCCACATTATCATAATATTGTGTCATAAGTGAACTAACAGCCGACACGGGCGGTGTAAGTGCGTCAAGTAACAAAAAGCATTCTACACCTACACTTCGACCACCTCTTACCGACAACACCGCAATGCACGCACTATTACCATTGCTGGCATAAGCAAACACATCTAAGTTTGTTGTATTTGGCAAAAATGCAATAGTATGAAGCCCCAATCTATCTAGCATTCTTATTTTGTCGCGATAATTCATTGCCGTTTCAAATTGCTCGTATTTTGCAAACTTTTCCATTTTTTCTTCTAAAATCTGCTTAACTTCTTGGTCATTACCCTTTAAAAAGTTTATTGCCTTTTGCACAAGCAAACCATATTCTTGGGTGCTTATTTTGTTTACGCAAGGTGCACTGCACAAGCCTAAATCATAGTTTAAGCAAGGTCGGGTGCGTTTGGACAAATTAAAGCCACTGCAAGTACGCAAAGGGTAAACCAAATTTATGGTTTCTAAAAGTTCGGCTGGCCTAACGCCTGCAAAGTATGGACCAAAATATTTTGCCCCGTCTTTTTTTAGTTTTCGAGTTATAGTAAAGTGCGGAAATTTTTCACGCATATCTATCTTTATATATGGATATGACTTACCATCTTTTAATAAGATGTTATAATACGGTTGATAGCGTTTTATTAAGTTGTTTTCGAGTGCTAAGGCCTCGTATTCGTTTTTAGTTATGATATACCTAAAATCTGCAATATTAGACACCATAGCGCGTACTTTTGTGGTGTGGTTTTTGTTAGTTTGAAAATACTGCGACACGCGGTTTTTTAGGTTTATTGCCTTTCCCACATAAATAACTTCGCCGTTGTGGTTTTCCATAATATAAACCCCACTATTAGTGGGTAGTTGTTTAACTTTTTGTTTAATATCCATATTTTTATTATATACTATATTTTTTATTTTTGCAATTAGCAACACACATTTTTAACATAAGTTCATATATATAATTAAACTTTAAGGGGGTTTTATGACTACCAATCAAGCACTTGTTTTAACATTTATAATTGCTGTTATTGCATCTATTACGGGTGCCAACATTGTAAACAACACTACATTCTTAATTTTGTTTTTAATGTCGCTTATTGCATTAGCACGCACAAGTTTTAGATGCACAAACTTTTTTAACAACAATAACAACTTTCTTACTTAAAACAAAAAAGCCTTTTTACAGGCTTTTATTTTTCTTCTTTTTTAGATTTAGAAGACAATTTTTTTATGTTTAATTTATGCTTTATAACATACTTGTGTTCAGACTCACCTTCGGCTGGTGTAAATAGTGTTTCGGCAGTATTTTCACGCAGGTCTAAAATATCGGATGTTCCTACTTCTTCTTTTGTTGCTATACCTAGTTCTAATATTTCTTCACGCTCGCGCTGAGATTCTTTTACTTCTAATCTTTCTTGCAAAATAATTAACAACACACTAACTATTGGCGCAGACAAAATCATACCTACAACGCCAAATAATGCACCACCTATAAGTAAGGCAATCATTATAACAATGGCGCGAGTGTTTAAACGCTTGCTTAATACAAATGGTGGAACAACCGTTGTAACAACTGCCCAATCTACAATACCTATAATTAGGGCTATAATCATACTGCTTACCGAACCACCAAAACCAAGTGTTACTATAATTAATGGAATGGCAGCAATAAACCCACCAAGATAAGGAATTATAGACAACACACCCAAAATTAACGCCATAAACGCAGCATAAGGTATGCCAACTATTGTATAACCTATCCACGCTATAACAAATATAATAAACATAACAATTAAGTTAGATGTAACATATTCGTTTAGCATTGTGTTTGTACGACGAGTAACAGTTACCATTTCGTCAGCAGTTTTCTTTTTGTTGTAAGCATAAGTATAACGACGGAAAGTTTTTGCAATTAATTCTTTGTCTTTTAACAACAAGAAAGCCAACAACAAACCAATAACAGTGTTTAAAATTATGCTAGCAGTATCTACTAAGAATGTAGCAAGGTTAGAAAGCATTGCAGGAAGAGAACCTTCCATATAATCTACAACACTTTGAATACCCTTTTCTATTGCTTGTTGGGTTTGCACATCATCTATCCACGGAATTTCGGCAACAAGTGCATTTAAACCGTTTTGTATCTTTTCCATATTAGCATCAAAACTAGCAGGGTCGGCAAAAGTATTTACCATAGATAACATACTTGGCACCATAAAGGCAATTAAAGCCACAATTATACCAATAACCACCAAAAAGCATATTGTTAACGAAATTATACGCTTATATCTATTTGCATGCGGATTGCCCACAAAGGCATTACGCAAAGCAACTTTTTCTAGCCAGTTTAACGGACGCAACATCAAAAATGCAATAATACAGCCAATAATTAATGGCGTTAAACCACTTAATAACGACATAAACATATTCTTTAACGCTTCGCCCGCAAGGTTTGCAAGCAACATTGCAGCCAGCAAAGCAACAAACAACCCAATAAACCAATTTTTATTTTTTGGCTTGTTGTTTTCCTGCATATCGTATTGCATTTTTTTACCCCCTTTTTTACTTGTTATTTATGTTTAAACGCTTTAATGTTTTATCTATTTTTCGGTTTCCTATTAAATAATCGTAGAACATAAGTAGTATTCCGCTTAGTAAATATAAATAATAGTTAAATATACGCCACAAAAGCATTGCCCAAACTACCAAGCCCGCTGATACACCAGCATCTTTAAATAGTGCCGCAAACACAGTTAAGCACGCGGCTTCGGCAACACCCGAGCCACCTGGCAACGGCATAAAGCCCGCGGTAAAATCACAAACAATGGCAAGTGTGATTATAAGCATCCACATACTTATATCAAAGCCACACATTGCGGTATATATGCAAAATGGAATACTAAAAGAAGCAAAGCATAATAGTATAGAAGAAATTAATTCACCAATAAATATAGAAGGCTTTGTAAAGAACATTCGAGATGTAGATATATATTCCCTTACCATGTGCATAACTTTTGCATAAGTGCGTCTATAATCTTTAATGATATGAAGTTTCTTTAAAAGTTTTAAAATTCCCACCATAATATTAGGTGCAACTTTTTTACTAACCGAAAGCGAAACAATTGCTAAAATTAACAATAAGTTTAGCCCTACACCTATCCAGCACATTGTTAACAACACTTGCCCCGGAATTACGGTAGAACCACCACTTGAATTTAACAAATCTATAATGCCCGTAGTATTTGCTAAAATTACTATCACCGCAAACAATATATATACAACTTGCCCAAATATATATTTTGCTAGTGGCACACTTGTAGCAGTACTTGCCGACAACCCACGCTTGTGCAAATAAAATATTTGAAAAGGTTGCCCACCAGTTGCTAGTGGTGTTATGTTATCGTAAAAGCGTTGTGTTATTATACTTTTAAAACTTAGCCAAGGTCGGCTGTGCCCTGTGGAATGTTTTATTAAAATCCAAATTCTTACAGCGTCCATTCCAATAGTTAAAAAGAATAGCCCAAACGCAATTAAAATCCACCACCAGTTAAGTTTTGAAAAGAACAACTCTTCTAGTGAAATGCTTTCGTCTGTATTTTTAAAGTTGAAATAAAGTATAACTGCCAAAATTATAAGGTTTAACATTAAAAAACCAAAACTTAACCAACGCTTTTTAGCACTGCGCTGTTTTGCAACGGTGGCGTTTGTGCTAGAAATAACTTTTTGTGTAACTTCTTCGCTAGTGGCATTTATGGCATCTTTTTTTATTTGTTTTGTAGAATATATGCTTAAAGACTTAAAATATCTGCGATTTTCTTTTAATGGCGAAAAAGCCCTATACTTTATGTATATACAAGGCTTAACTTCTTTTAGATATTGTATAGTTTCTTTAATTTCGCTCATAACATCTCTTCAACATTTTAGTAAAAATAACTATTGCACATCTACAACAATAAAAACTATGTATAATTATATTTTTAAATTACACATAATGTATAGATACATACTAACATTTTTAGTATAGTTTGTCAAAAGAAAAAGTAAAAAAATTAAGACTAAAATCTTAATTTTCTGATATATACTGAACAAGTGCAATATTTTTAGAATTTTGGTCAACTTTTACCTTACTGCTAATATCTACACCAGCAACAATTAATATGTCGTTTCCAAAAGCCAAAACGGGTGTCATATCTCTTATGCGTTGTGGCACTTTTTTGTCTACAAGATAGGCTTTTAATGTTTTTGTTCCACCACCAAATTTTTGTATAACATCGCCCTCTTTTCGCATACGCCAAACAGCGCCTTCGGGGATTTTGTCTAAATCAACTAAAAGCATACCAAGTTGTGGTGTTCTTTCTTTTGTGCTTTTTATTTTAATTTTTCCAAAATCTGCAATTTTTGTTACACCTTTTTTAAATTGCCATTGTGTATCTACAACCATTTTGGGTTTAGACCTAACAATAGTTATGTATTCATATTCTTTAAACGCCCTGCACTCTTTTGGCAAATCTAGTTTTGCTCCATTTGGTGCAGTTTTGGCAAGAGCAATAATTAGTTGAATGTGTTTACGCTCGATATCACTATTTACACCTAGTTTATCAAAAGCAGCGTACAACATTCTTGAAATTATAGGTTTTGGATATACAAAATATGTCAGCGGTATTTTTACCATATTTTCGTTTACAATTAGCCCACCTAAATCTACCATACTGTTTATATAGTTATCGTCTTCGCGGCATATTGCACCAAAATCTACAAGTGCTTGGTCAACATTTGGCCAAACAAGTCTTAACTCGGGTAAAATTTTGTTGCGAAGAAGGTTTCGTGCAAAAATGTTTGTGTGATTGGTTTCGTCTTCGACATACGGAATTTGGTTTTCATAAACATATTGCATAACATCAAATTTAGATGTACTTAAAAAAGGTCTTACATAATAATTATCTCTAACAAAATTCATACCACCCGCACCGTTTAACCCAGTGCCCCTTAAAATGTGCATTAAAATTGTTTCGGCTTGGTCGGCTTGATGATGAGCAATAGCAAGTTTATCTATAATTTGTCTTGTTTTCAAACTTTCAAACACACCATATCTACCTTCGCGGCACGCTTCTTCAATAGTTTGCCCTTTCTTTTTTGCAATGGCTAAGGCTTCAATTTTAAACTTATAAAACCTAATGCCGTGCTCACGACAGTATGAAGCAACAAACTCTTGGTCGCGGTAGTCGTTTTCGCGTGTGTTGTGGTTTACATGAATAGCAATAACTTCTATATCAAATTTTTCTCGGTTAGAGTTTAAAAAATGCAACAACGCCATACTATCCGAGCCACCACTTACAGCAACGCCCACAATGTCGCCACTATTAAACATTTTATATTTTTGTATTACTTCTAATGCGTTATCTAACATAATTTTTTCTCCCCTTAGTTTTTTACATTATAACACAATATTGCAAATTGTTACAACAATATAAGCACAAAATTATTTATTTTTTATAATTCGAAGGCAAAAAAGCATATAAAAATGCATAGTACTTTTATATACTATGCATATAGTTTAATTTTTTATCAATCTTCCAACTAATACTGTCATATCATCTTTGGGCATATTATTCGAAATTTTTATTGCACTATTTAAAATTTCGTTTGCTATAAGTTGAGGGTTTACTTCCCTTGCGTTTAATATAACATCTTTTAATTTATCTATATCAACAAAAGCATCAACAACACCGTCAGATAAAAGTATAATATAATCGCCATCGTTTAGCACTACATTTTTTATACTTGGCTTTATATCTTTTAAAATTCCCAAAGGCAGTGCCCCCGAACTTAATATGGTGGTGCTATCTTTTTGTTTTAAAAAACTGCAAGGTGCACCCACCTTATATAAATTTAACACCCCATTTTGTAAATCTATAACACCTAAATCTATGGCACTAAAATTATCTTCGCCCCGCTGACTTAATAAACTATTTACAATCTTTAATGTAACATCACTACTAAAACCTGCTTTGTAAAAATTTTCTATTAGCGATATAGCCCTTGCACTTAAACTTTCGGCTGTTTTACCGCTGCCCATTCCGTCACAAATAGACAAGCACATTTGTCTGTTGTCTATTTTATATGCCATATAACTATCACCCGAAACAGTGCTATTATATTTACATACACCTGCACAACCATAAATAAAATTATATACATTTTTTGTACGCAAAACCACTAATGTATAGTTGTTTGCAGTACTATGCATAGTACTATGCACATAAAAGTTTGCGTTTAAACAATTAGATACTACTTGCTCTATTGTTTTATATAATAAATCTTTGTTTCGTACATTTAAAGTTACTACTATGTTGTTTTTATCTTCGTTATATACAAGACATTCGGTGCATAGTACTAAATTTTTTGATAAACTTTCTATAATTTCGCTTTCTTTTTCTACATCAAAAACTATTTTGTTGTGTAGTGATAAAGATAAGTTTTTAAAGATTTGCGAAACACCAAACAACTGCTCGGCCATCATTAATTTGCTTTCGTTATTAGTTTGGTTATTAAAAGCGGTTTGTTTATATCCTTTTATGTTATTATTAACAGCATTAATAACAACAGGCAATCTTATACAACGCCTTGAAAAAGTTGGCTCGGCATCTATAATGTTTACACTTCCCCTTGTATATGCAAACTTTGTTAACCTTTTTAAATGATAATTTGTTTCTTGACTATTTATAGTTAAACAATTATCTTTGTTAGGGCAATGACTGCAAATAGTTTGTGTTATTTGCATATTCACACTTTTTATAACATCTTGGGTATTATAACTATTTTTTACCATACTTATATAATTGTTTTTCATTTCAAAAAATACATTAGATAAATTATGTAACTTACTTTCTAAATCTTTTCGCTGACGCTCTAAGGTATTATATAACACATTATTTTGCCCCAAGGGTATAACAAAATTAGATATAAAAGTTAGCGCTTTGTTTGGAATTGCCAAAAATAACAACGCCCCCACAACTACACTAATAATTGTGCTTAGTGCATATACAGGCAAAAAGTATAGTTCTATTAAAACATCAATTAAAACAACCGCCAGCACAGCAAAAATGCGTTTATTACTTTTCATTGTGCTTGCAGACAACCCTAAAAGCACAAACCTAACAATAAATGCTATGTTTTGTGTGCACAAACTTGCCCCTAAGCCAAAAAGCGACGCACTTACAACACTTCCCGAAGCCCCTAGCACCCATAAAGATAACAAAGTCAAAAAAGCACCCAAACTTATATGGATATACTCACCATAAGGCACGCTATAAAGCCCTGCACTAAAAACAATTATCATAACACCTGCGCATATTGCTTCGTCTATGTAAAACTTTCGTCTTAGTCCCCTAATTAATAAGTTTTGGAAAAAGTGCAAACAGCAATATAAAAACACTATACCGCACAAAACTGATAAAATACTAACAAAAAAGTCTTCGGCAGTGCCCGAGTTTAAATACATAAACCCAACTTGCGATAAAAACCCATAGCACATAATTAGCGGTATATTTAAAGGTTTTTTAAACCTATAATGCAAAAAGTAAAACAACAAAAACACACCCACTGTTATACAAGCACAAATTAAAGTGTAAAAGTTAAAACTAGATAGATACGAACTTGCCACATACAATGGAGAAAGCAAAAACACACTTTGTCCGCACCAAATTAAGCTAAAATACAACCCAAATGCAAAACTATTTAGCCCGCCGATTTTAGCCTTCCATAATATATAAAACAAGGCAAAAAAACATAAATATTTTATAAAAACAAAAACTTTTTTACTCATAATTTACCCCACAATTAATTATAAAAATAGTAAAAAGTTTTGTAAAAATGCGTATGGTTGTTATTATATATTAAAACATCGTATTTTGTAAAAATAGCATTAAAATGGTAAAATTAAATAGCCAAAAAGTGCAATATGGTGTATAATTTGAGTATAAAAAAGGGGAACAAAAAATGCAAAGAGTTGTTGTTATAACTGGTGCAAATAGCGGAATTGGTTTAAGCACTGCTAAGGAACTAATAAAGCGCGGAGATATTGTGTATTGCCTTTCTCGCCACAAGCCCGAAGATGCACACATAAGATATGTATATTGTGATGTTACTAACCGCCAAACAATAGAAACAGCACTTAGCACAATATATAACACCGAAAAACACATTGATGTTGTTGTAAATAATGCTGGTATGGGCATAAGTGGCGCAACCGAATACGAACCACTAGAAGACATACAAAAAATTATTAATATCAACCTTATTGGCGTTATAAATGTATGTAGTCTTGCACTTAAATATTTAAGGCAAACAAAAGGGTGCATTATTAACATTGGCTCGCTTGCTAGTGTTTTTCCTATACCCTTTCAATCGTTATACTCTGCCACAAAAGCGGCTGTATTAAGTTTTTCTCTTTCGTTACATAACGAAGTAAAACCAACAGGTGTAAAAGTTAGTTGCGTTTTGCCTGGTGATACAAAAACAAACTTCACCGCCAACCGCGAAAAAACCGAGATTAAAGACGACCCCGTTTATAAAGACCGTGTAAACAATAGCATATCTAGAATGGAAAAAGACGAACAAAATGGTATGTCCCCACAAAAAGTAGCAGATGTTGTTTGCAAGTGTATATACAAAAAACGCCCACCTCTTGTTGTTTCGGTAGGTCTTAAAAACAAGTTTTTGCGCGGGCTGTTGCGCATCTTTCCTACTAGAACAATGGAAAGTATTTTATATAGTTTATATTCTAAATAATACAAAAGGAAAATTTTTTGAGAGTTTGTGTACTAGGTAGTGGCAGTAAAGGAAACTGCACATATATTGAATGTGGACAAACCGGCATTTTAGTTGATGCCGGTCTTTCGTGCGCGCAAATTGAAAAGCGCCTAAAAGCCATAAATGTAAATCCTTTTAGCATTGCTGCAATTTTAATTACCCACGAACACACCGACCACATAAATGGCGCCAGTGCCTTTGCCCAAAAGTTTGGCACAAAAATTTATACACACAAAGACACTTGGCAAGCAATGTCAAGCAAAATTCAAAACAACAACCCTACCCAACTTTTAGATATTTATGGCAACACATTTAGCGTAAATGATGTAGATATAAAAACTTTTGATGTAAGCCACGATGCAGCACACTGTTTAGGTTTTTCGGTTATGCACAAAAACAACAAAGCAAGTGTAGCAACAGATTTAGGCTATGTAACAGATGAAATTTTAAAAAACCTATCTACCAGCGATGTTTTGGTTTTTGAAGCAAACCACGATGTTAGCAAACTTTTAAACAACCCAAACTACCCTCTTCATTTAAAAAATAGAATTTTATCTAACAAAGGTCATTTAAATAACGATGCTTCGGCAGATGCTATTGTGCAAATGCTTGGCTATAATGTGCGCGGTGTTATTTTAGCACACCTAAGCCAACAAAACAATTCACCCGAAATTGCATATAACACAGTTGCGGGCAAACTTAACAAAGCAGGTGCAAAGGTAAACAAAGATATTGTTATAGACCTTTCACATCAAGAAAAAATTGGAAATATTTTTAAAATTAAAGAATAATAATAAGTTTTTTTCGCACAATACCTTATAAAAGGGGTGCAAACTATGAAAAAAACCACTAAAAAAGCTACTAAGACCACTGCAAAATCAAAACCTATATTATCTACCGCAAAAAAGATAGGGTTAACTATTTACTTTACTTTTATATTTACACTTATGGTGGTTATGGGTCTTCTTATTTGGCTAAATGGGCCAAATGGTGTGCTATCTAACGAAAGCATAAACACTCCACCACCGTCTTACACACAACAAGAAACAACAACCAACACACAAGACTTTAACGACACAACAGGGCAAAACTATTACGATAACCAGCAGTACAATAACACACAAAACACTGCACACAATGTTGGAACATCTTATGCTTTTTAATAAAACAAAAAAACAAGGTATAAACCTTGTTTTTTATTTATTTTAAACTTATTCAATTATTGTTGGGCCAACAGTTACAGGCTCGGTGCCTTCGCTGAATGTCCAATCAGAAGTTGACCAGTTTTTGTTTGTGAATGTAGCAATTTGTTTGCAACTAGAATCACTGTATAGGTTGTCGTTTGGAGTGTTGAACTCGTAGTCAATAATCCATAGGTTAAAGCGGATGTAGTTGTTGCCATATTGACGCTTGCTATCACCTTTACCATAACCACCCATTACTGTTTCGTTGATTACGTTATTTGATACACTGCCACCTTGACCTTGTCTAATCTTAGTTTGTGTTTCAAACTTCTTGCCTTTTGCTTCGTTACCGAATGCTGTTGCGATATAACTGTTTTCTACCTTAGCACCAGATGCTAATTCGTTTGCCATACCGCTAGATTGTTCGGTACCATTAATTGTTGCCATAGCATAGCAGTTTGTTACTAAACCTTTTTTGAATGTAGCAACCAAACCAGCAACATATTTAGCGTTGATTGTTGCTTCGCGTACGATACCACTTGTTGAAATTTCAACTTTAGCACCGTTTACAAGGCCTGCAAGACCACCAGCATAAGCACTTGAAGTTAATGTTGCTACTTCAACTTTAACTTGTTTAACAACTGCGCTACCTTCAACAATACCAGCAATACCACCAAGATATGCATAACTGTGTGTTGTTTCTAATATTAATGCGTTTGCTTTTACATAAGCATCAACAATTTCACCTTTGTTAGAACCAGCAATACCACCTAGGTATTCGGCTGCGTTTGTGTTAGATGATGTTAATTTTAATGTGTTGCCTACATAGTTAACTTTTTCAACTATTGCATTAGCACCATTAACTGCAACAATACCACCAATGTATGTTAATGCCAAAGAAGCGTTTGGTAAGTTTGCGTTGCAAGAGATGTCTGCCTTAGCGTTTTTAATTGTTCCGTTGTTCCATACTGCAACGCCACCAAAGTAGATACCTGTGTTAGAAGGGTTGTTTATAGTAATTGTGTTTCCACCCAACACTTTAACATCTTCTACTTTTGCACCATTGTCGTTTGTATAAACAATACCAGCAAATTGACTTGTAAATGTTCCACTAATGTTGTTTACAGTTACAACTTCAACTGTACCGCTGTTGTTGTGAACAACTGCTGCAAATGTACTGTCTGGGGTGTTAACTGTTAAATTGTTAATATTTACTTTGTAAACAGCACCTTTGTTTACATTTACTAATGCAGCACCACTGTTTTCGGCAATTACATTTGTAAATGTTACATCTTTAATTGCAGCACCAGTGCTTAATTCGTTAACAAAACTACCATTAATTTTAATGTTAGATATTGTTTTGCCTTTACCATCAAATGTGCCTTTATAGTTATCAATAGCTGCCCATGTTGCACCAGACATATCAATGTCGTTTGCTAGGTAGTAAGAATTATCCCAAGAATATGTTACACCACCATAAGTTGATTGCGAAGCTAATGCTAATAATTGTTCTTTTGTAGAAATTGCAGAAGCATCGGCAGGTGTTTGTGGTTCGTCAGGGTCAACGCCAGGAATGTAAACATTTTCTGCGTATGCAGCAGCATTGTTTTGGTGAATAGCATATCCATCGTTTAATGTGCTGTCAATTTTCCAAACGCGAGTAAAGTTCCAAGTTGCGTTTGAACCATCTTTTGCATAAGTTTTGTAACTTTGTTGTGTTTTGTCGTTTAAAGCACCAACAAATATACCACTATCTGCATTTGCGTAAATACCATTATAACCTTGTGTTGTTACATAGTAGTTACCATACACACGGTTTTTAGTACTACTTTCGTTTGATAAATCGGTAGAGTTGTCTGAGTTTACATTGCTGTAAAGAACCATACCAACATTACCATTTGTTGTGTCAGCGTTTTTCATTGTAGAATAGCTGTTTACAACATTTGCGCGTAAACCAGTTGCTGCTTGGTTTAATGCAACTACACCACCCATTTTAGATGCTACACTAGGTTTAAAGTTACCCCTAGCATAACTTTCTTGAACGCGTGCGTTTTGGTTTAATGCAACTACACCACCTAAGTAACTAGCAGTTGCTATTTCGCCACCAGTGAAAGAACAAGCTAATACTTCGTTGTTGTTAACACCTGCTACACCACCAGCATAACTATCTGCTGCGGTTGTTGCAAGTGAACTGTCTGTTGCAGCACAATTTAGCACTTTACCATTGTTGTATGCTACAACTGCACCAACATATTTAGCTGTACCAGTTATCATCATGTCGTTTACCACTACATTAGATATAACTGCATCTTCGCTTGTTATACCAAACAAACCAGCGTAAGTGTTAGCGGTAGATAAAGTGATGTTGCTAATTTGGTAGTTTCCACCATTGTAGTTACCACTAAATTTTTCGGCATCGTTAGGACCAATTGGTGTGAAAGCCTTGTTGTTTAAGTCGATGTTATCTACTTGTTGGTATTTTTTGTCAAGACCAAAGTCGTCTTTGTTAATTTTTAACAAATCTTCGGCTGTACGAATAAAGTATGGTGTGTTTATACCATCTGCAACAGTAACTGCACAGTTTTCGTTTTTAAACTCTTCGTTGCTTGTTATTAACGAAATAACTGATGTACCAGCCGATTTTGCTTTAAATGTATAAACTAAACCGTCTTTTTTAACAAATTCCACAACATCTGTGTTTTTAGATTGCAAATCTAAAGTTGTGTGTTTATTAGCGTTTTCTTGTTTTATAGTGATTGTAAATTCATCACCAAGGTTTTCGCTAAGTGATGCTTCGGACAACGATAAAACTTCGTTGCTAGACCTAGCAAAGTAATAAACAGTAACGCCAAGACTAACTGCTACTACTACACTTAACAAACAAATTAAAAATTTGTGTAAACCAGTCATTGTATAACTCCCTTAAAATAATGTATAAAAAATAATCGCCCAAATATTACTGTGTCTATTATTATATAACATTAGATATTAAAAGTCAATACACAAAACTAAAAACATTACTATTTTTTATTACTTTTTAACAAAAAAACCCCAAAATTATGGGGTTTATTTATAATATCCTAGGCTTAAAAGCATTGCCTTATCTATCTTTAACATAGTTTGCGGGTCAACTGCCCCTATTTTTTGTTTTAGGCGCATTTTATCTATCGTGCGCAGTTGTTCTAGCAAAATTACCGAATCTTTACTTAACCCTGTATATGTATGGCAAGATAGTTCTATGTGAGTTGGCAACTTGGCTTTTGTTAAACTGCTGGTTATTGCCGCCACTATAACCGTGGGGCTAAACTTGTTGCCTATATCGTTTTGAACAACCAAAACGGGCCTAAGGCCACCTTGCTCGCTGCCAACAACTGGCGACAAATTAGCATAATACATCTCGCCACGCTTTATTTCCAATTATTTTGCTCCTAACCATTTTTCGTATTTAACAAGGCTATTAAGGTCTGCATCTAAAAAATCTAAACAATCGTTTACCGAATTTTGATAATTTTTATAGCACTTAATTAGTTTGTTCTTATCTATTGTATGCGCCGAAAAATCAATTTTGTTAATTTTTGCGTTTTGTAAAGCTTTTTTGTATTTAGAAAAATCTGATAACATTTAAAATATCTCCAACTTTAAAATTTTTAAACAAAAAAAATAATGCTGTGTTTGCATTATTCTTTGTAATTAAAACCATATTATACATTAAAAAACTAAACACACCGCTGTGGCGTAGTTATCCATATGCGAAATAGAAACATCTATATCTTCTAACCCACTTTTTTTAAGAAGTAACAAAATGGGTTGCGTTTTTATAATTGCAGGTTTTCCACTTTCTTTGTGCGTGGTTTTTATATCTAGCCAACTAAGTTCGTTGGCTATGCCCACACCAAACGCTTTTGCAACGGCTTCTTTAACAGCAATTTTGCCCGCCATACGCTCGAAACGCACTTGCATACTACTGGCACTATTTATATATTCTTGTTCTTCTTTTGTAAAAATTCTATTTAACAAGCGTTCGTTTTCATAAATTTTTTGCATTCTATCTATTTTAACTATATCATTGCCAATCATCATCTAAGTTTTCCTGCCTTTTTATTTTATAAATAACATTGTTTATTTCGTCCCACATAAAGCCTTTGCTAGCAAGGTGCCTGCTTAGTTTTGAAATTAACTCGGGCGTTTTTTGTTTGTTTTTTATATATTTAAGTGCAATATTTAAAATAACATCTTCTTGGTTTTCTAGTGTGTTAAGTGTTTCGTCTATAATTTCGTCGCTAACACCTTTTAGTTTTAACTCGTTTTTTAATTTATATTTTCCGTTATAATTAGACTTTACATTAACATAACTTTCGGCATAATACTTATCATTTATATAGCCATATTCTTCTAGTTTGTCTATTGCACATTGTATGGTTTTGGGCATATAACCTTTTTTTTGTAAATATTCGGCTATTTGCTTTTTTGTTTTTAATGTTTTAGATAAAAGGTCTAGGCAACTATTAAACGCACTATCTTGCATACATTCTTGCTGGGCTTCTTCTAAAAACTGTTTATCTATATCCGCCCCCACAGTAAGTTTGTTTTTGTATATAGTGTATTCATCTAAACTACAAGCAAAATTTCCGTCTAAAAAAACACTGTACATCTGTTTTTTGCCCTTTTGCCTGCGTAGTTCTGTTATTTGCATATTACTCTCCCATTGTTTCGTAAACTTGCCCTAAGTGTTGTGCTTCTATATTATAAGAATAATCTTTAAAAGCAACAAACTCTACAACCACATCTTCTAAAAACTGTGTGTTGGTTATTTTTATGTCTTTATTTTTGCAAAAACTTAAAAAACTTTGATATTCTTTATAATTTAGTTTTAAACAATATTTATTTGCCTGCACATACTCTAATAAATTATTTTCTAGTGTTTGCTTAACTGCGCCAACATACGCCCTGCACAACCCGCCTGTTCCTAGTTTTATACCGCCAAAATATCTAACTACTACCACAACTATGTTGTTTATATTGCTGTGCAAAAGATATTCTAATATTGGCTTGCCTGCTGTTCCACTTGGTTCGCCGTCATCAGTAGATTTTTGTACACCGTTTGTTATATACCCATAAACTATATGTTTTGCATCTTTATACTGTTGTTTTATTTGTTTTATAAAGTTTGTAGCATCTTCTACATTATCTATATATTTAGCAAAACCTAAAAAGCGAGATTTTTGTATTTCAATCTCGCCTGTTTTTATATTAAGTTTTTGCAAAGAATAATATTTTTCCATTATTTAACCAAAACTTTAATAATAGATTTTTTGCCCTTTTGCAAAATAAACTGGTTTTTAAAAGATGAAAAATCATAACTAGATATAACTTCGTTGTCAACTTTTACACCTTTGCCGTCTATTAGGCGTTTTGCTTCACCTTTTGTTCTTGCTAGTTTTGTAGCAATAAGCACAGATAAAATGTCGCTAGCGTCTTGTTTGGTTATAGTTAGGCTTGGCATATCGGCACTTTGTGTGTTACCAAAAGCGGCACGGGCTTGGTTTTGGGCATTAATAGCACTTTGTTCACCCCTAACTATTTTAGTAATTTCAAAAGCCAAACGCTCTTTGGCATTGTTTATCTCTTTGCCTTTTACATCACAAATTTTATCTATTTCGTCTAGTGGTAAAAATGTTAAGAACTTAAATAATTCTTTTACTTTGCTATCTTCTACATCTCTAAAATACTGGTAGAAATCGTAATCCGAAAACATATCGCGGTTTAGCCATACTGCACCACCAGCCGACTTGCCCATTTTTGTTCCGTCTGCTTTTGTAAGAAGTGGCAAGGTCATAGCATAAGCAGGTTTGCCTAACTTTCGGCGAATTAAATCTACACCTGCAACAATATTGCCCCATTGGTCGCTTCCACCCAACTCTAAAACACAATCATATTTTTGGTATAGGTGTAAAAAGTCGTATGCTTGCATTGGCATATAGTTAAACTCTAAAAAGCTTAACCCGTTATCACTGTTAAACCTTGTTTTAAAGCATTCATTAGCAAGCATTCGGTTTACAGATAGGTGTGCACCTACTTCGTTTAGCATATCTAGCCAACTTAAATTTTTAATCCAATCTTCGTTATTTACAACAATTAACTTATTTGGTAGTGTTGGGTCAAAAAAACTTTCTAGTTGCTCTTTAATCATCTTTACATTTTTTTGCCTTTGTTCTTCGCTCATCATTGGGCGCATATCGTTTCTAAAACTTGGGTCACCTATACAAGATGTAGCGCCACCAACTAATGCTATTGGGGTGTGCCCGCACATTTGCATACGGCGTAAAAATAATATTGCCATTAAACTACCAACATGCAAACTAGGCGCGGTTGGGTCAAAACCAAGATAACAACAAACCTTCTTTTTGCCAAGCATATCACGCAATTCGTCTGTATAAATGCTTTGCTTAATTAGTCCTCTTTCTTGCAGTATATCAAAAACATTTTCCATTTTGGTTTCTCCTTTAAAATTTATGTTTTTATTGTAGCACACCGCATTAAAAAAATCAACTTTTAATTATGTTATTTGCAAAAATGCTAAGTTTTATTTGGTAAAAAAATTTAGCGGTGGTATAATAAATAAAAAACTTAGGAGAAAATTATGGTTGGCAGTTCAATAAAAAATGTAGTTTGTAGGCAAATTTTAGACTCTCGTGGAACACCTACTGTTGAAGTAGATGTTACCCTAAATAATGGTGTTATGGGGCGTGCTAGCGTACCATCGGGCGCATCAACTGGTGCAAACGAAGCCCTAGAATTACGCGACCAAAAAGATAGTTATTTTTTTGGTAAATCTGTTTTAAAAGCATTAAAAAACATAAATAATATTATTTCACCTGCAATAATAGGCAAAAATGCTTTAAAACAAGCCGAAATTGACAATATAATGCTAAACTTAGATGGCACACAAAACAAAAGCAAACTTGGTGCAAATGCAATTTTAGGTGTATCTATGGCTGTATGCCGTGCTGCTGCAAACTATAAAGGCTTGCCTCTTTATGCTTATCTTTCGGGCGGAAAAGGCATAACATTGCCTATGCCTATGATGAATGTTTTAAACGGTGGCAAACACGCAGACAGCAACCTAAACATTCAAGAGTTTATGATAGTTCCTATTAGTGCAAAATCTTGGGAAAAAGCATTGAAAATGTGTGCCGAAGTATTTAATTCATTAAAAAACCTATTAAAAAGCAAAAATTTAAGCACCGCTGTTGGTGACGAAGGTGGCTTTGCACCAAACTTAAAATCGGACGAAGAAGCACTAAAACTTTTATCTATGGCTGTAACAAAAGCAGGTTATCAACCGCAAAAAGACTTTAAGTTTGCGCTAGATGTAGCAGCAAGCGAAATGTTTAACTATGCCACCCAAATGGGTTATGCAGGCAAATATTATTTTTGGAAGAGCAAAAAGTTATATTCGGCTATGGAACTATTAGAATACTACCAACACTTAGTTGCTAACTACCCTATTGTATCAATTGAAGATGGCTTTGCCGAAGAAGATTGGTCGGCTTGGGATTTAATGAACAACAAGATGGGCAAAAAAATACAAATTGTGGGCGATGACTTGTTTGTAACCAACCCTACCCGTCTAACCCGTGGCATACGCGAAAAATCAGCAAATGCAATTTTAATTAAACTAAACCAAATTGGAACTGTTAGCGAAACATTAAAATGTATAAACCTTGCACAACAAAACGGTTTTAAAACGGTAATATCTCACCGCAGTGGCGAAACCGAAGATACATTTATAGCCGACCTTGCAGTTGCAACAAACGCAGGGCAAATAAAATCGGGGGCACCATCTCGTGGCGAACGAGTTGCAAAATATAATCAACTTTTGCGTATAGAAGAACAATTAGATAAATCCGCAGTTTTTGCTGGTTCAAAAGTTTTTAAATAAAATTATTTAAATAAAATTAAATATAAACAAAAAACACAGGTTTTTCCTGTGTTTTTTATTTTTATACAATTATTTTTTACCCAAAGCTAATTCGTCGGTGTCTTCGGTAACAAAGTCATCTTCAACGGTTTCAATTTTGCCGTGCTTTTTAGCTTTTTTAGCGGCTTTTTCGGCTGCTCTTTCTTCTTGTTGCTTAGCTAAATATTCGTTGTATTGTTCGGCAGCGGCAGGGTTTGCATCGCACATCTTTTTAATTTGGTGTTGTTTGTGTTTGTAAATACCAAACATAATACCAAATGTTACCAAACTACCCAAGCCCGAAATACCTGTAATTTGTGTGTCGCCCAAAGTACCAACTGTTTGCTCTACTGCTGTGGTGTCGCCATTGCTAATCCAACCTTCTACAATATCTCTTACACCTGTGCGTGTAGCAATATCTGTTACTTCATCTAGTGGCATTTTGCAATCACGAATGTATGCACCCGAGTTTACAAGGTTGTTTACCAAATCTTCTTTTGAAGAAGGGTCAACTTGGTTTAAAAAGTCAGCACTTGGTGTGCGCAAATCTACATTAGTCAAATCATACTTTTCACCTATAGCTTCTGCTAAAATGCCTTCTCTATCATTTGCTAAATTCATATTAACATTTGATATAACTGTGTTATCACTAAACGAGGTATATACATCGCGCATATCAACAACAACATTGTCGCGTGTTGTGGTTAGTTGCTGATATCTGTAATACTGACCAATTTCCCAACCAGCGTTAGTACCTGATTCTTTTGCATTATAAGCAAAGCGAGTTACATCTTCAATTGTCATATTTTGTATTAACCCATCTTCAACTCCATTTTTTGCCCAACCAGAATGATGTTCTTGGCTAAGATAATCTATAACAATAGAACTTTTTTCTTGCAAAGTCATACTAGATAAATCGTAAGTATTATCTGGATACATAGTGTTTATTAAATTGTCTAACCTAGAATCGCTAATGGTGCAATTGTTTGTCCAACTTTCTACAACAAAACGATCGTTTAGCATTTCTTCGGTTTTGCTTGGATTATTTAATTTTGCAATTTCTATAGAATATTTAGAAAAATCTGAATCTACAGCAAAGCCCCATTTTGCTTCAAATGCTTCGGATGCTTTTTCGGCAACAAGCGAACGAATGCTTTCGGTTGCATCTTGTCGAGGTATGTATTCGGCTAAATTTTCTTTTTGTAAAAATCCTGTAAAACTATAACCTTTTTGCGACATAGCCTGAACATCAAAAAGGTCTTTCATTGCGTTTTCGGCTTGTGTAGTATTGCCTAAATTTTTTAGGTTTGTTGACATTTGAAGCCAACCTTCTTTTGTGCTTAAATCTGCACCACCTGCATAACTTTGCCATTTTTGGCCGATTGCTTTAAATAATAAGTCGTCATTCAAGTTATCCCAAGAAATTGGCACTTCTTTAGTTTCGGTTCTTTTGCCATATAAAGTTTTAGCAACAAAACCACTAGCAGCACCAACTAGGGCACTAACACCTGCCATTAATGCACCTTTTTTTAGCCAACCACCAGTTGACTTTTGTTTTACTTGTGACATAACATTTCTCCCCTTTGTTAGTTATTAGGGGCAGTATAACACACTTTTTAAAATTTGTCAATATTTTTAAAAATTTTTCATTAAGAATTATTCACATTAAAAGTTGCTAGTTTTAGCCCTTGTGTAAACTCTTTATTAGCATTCGCACCTGCATAAACATTAACACCATTATAATAAGGTATTTGCGCTACCCTTATATAAATATTACCTTCCATATTTTTGTAGTTATCCCAACCAAAGAAATCACGAATGCCATTAGTTTTAAAGTTATCTACTTTTATTTTATAAGGAACCGAATCTTCAACGCCTTGAAATTGAGAACTACCAAATCTTGCATCCACATAACCCATATCATAATTATCTGTAATTGATGGGTCGGGGTTTTTATAACCTGTTTCTATACCGCGTACTTCGTATGCTCTTGTACTCCCCCAAATTAAGAAGTCGTTTTTAAAGTTTACATTAATATTCCAAAGCATAGAAATTTGCATGCCTTTAAATAGTGCATCAATATTTCTTGATAGTGGCACCTCTATACTAACAGAAGATCCGCTTGGGGTATATTCTATACCATTAGCAGTTCCTAAACCAATATATACAGGAACATTATCCTTAGTTGCCGCTATATCTATTATTTTAAGTGTTGGGCTATCTGTGACTGCACTGCTTGCAACATCATTACCATCACCCTTGCCTTCTACATAAAGTTTTGTTTTTTCGCTTAATGTAACTTTTAAGGCAGCATGCTCGTTATCAAATTTCTTTTCGATTTTAATTTCAGAACTGCGAATATCATTTGCAAAGTCAAACGGCTCGACATAATCTGTTCCGTTTTCAAAACAGTTTTCAAAGCCCTGTTTTGGTGCTAGTTTTAAAGTATATGTGCCTTCGTTAATATTAGGAAGAGCTAAATTATAGCCATATAATTTATTAGCATTATCAAATGTGCTGTTAATATAATTTTCGCCACCATAGTTTAGCCTAAAATTATATTTAGAATGCAAAGTTATATCTTTTAAACTTCGCCCAAGCATAAGTTTTGCTATATAAATTCCAACATTCGTACCATTTGTTGTAAATATACGAATGTTTCTACCAACAATATAATATTTAGTGTCGTTGCCATCAATTTCTTTCTTTAATATATAACCACTATCTGTTGTTATATAGTCCCCTGAGTCATAAATGTTATCTACATAAGGGGTTGTACTGCCATTTATATATACACCGTCTTGTTTGCTATCAAAAATCCAACTTATAATACTATATCCATCACCTAAGCGTCCAAGTGGATTATTTTCATCTACTATTTGACCACTATTAATTCCACTTGATAATGCTTCATAAGTATATGCATCTAGTTTTTGCTTGCTTATACCACTGCCTTTGCATGTTGGGCAAGTATCCAACCTATAACAATCGTTACCCCAAGTTTTAGTGCTTGGTGCCCACGCTTCCCAAGATGTTTTTATTTCACCACAGTGTTTGCACATATATGTTGCGTTTCCACCTTCAAAACCAGCAACAATAAGTCCACCCATTCCTTGTGATAGAGAGTTTGATACTAAATTACCTTCGTGTGAGTGCCCAAATACACATAAACCCGAACCATGACATTTTTCGCAAGGTTTGTCTAATTGTATTGCCACCGAATTAACGGCTTCAACACTATTCATAGCAAGTTTGGTTTTTGCGTCATTATCCCATTTTTGTTTTAACTCATCTTCGTCATAACTGGTACCCAAATCTATAACACCTTGGTTTAATATAGCTTCGTAGTTTTTGTCGAATTTTAGGTATTCATCGGCTTGTAGTTTATAGGTTATGTTATAACTTCGTGCAGCCGAGTGGTTTACTGTTGTTTCGGTTTTACCAATACTTATTAAGTTAAATTGACTTTCTTGGCTATCTCCACTTAACGCCTCTGGGTTTTGACCAATAATTAAGAATTGGTTGTTGCCAGACTGCAAATAACCTAAGTGATTTGTAGTAAAGTTTTCGATAAACTGTGCAGCATCGGTATAATTATTACCATCTAAACAGTCGGCTTCTGTTGGATTAAATGGTATATAATAATAACCATATTCGTTGCCATCATATAAAGTCACCCATGTTCTGCCCTTCTTAGTATAATATGTTTTATTATCGCTATAACTTTTTTGTCTTAGATATACCTGATAATCTTTTTGTGGAGTACTAGGCATAATTAACACACCTTCGTATTCTGTGTTTGCTAATATATTGCCTATCATAGTGTTTACATGGTCTGGAATGCCCATACCCGAATCTATAACAGCACTTCCTTTGTGCACAACAATAACATAATAGTTTTGTTCTTGAATATCATATTTATCGTAAGTAAATGATAGTGTTTCGCCAAATGTTAAACCATCTTCGGTTATGCCTGTTGTGTTAGATGGCAATACTACCTTATCTTTACTATTGCCCGAACTATAATTTACATACCTATAATAAATTGTGTATCTACCAGTTGTATTTAGGCTTTCTAAATAACCTTTTAGGGCTTCTATAAATTCTGGTCGGTTTTCTAGTGATATGGTATTTAAAATATTGCCATAAGTGTTATTTGTTGCAAAAGGTGAAAGTGTAACACTTTCGGGTTCTATTTTATCTGGTGCTTTTACAGAAGTTATTTCTATATATGGTGCCGACCTATTGATGTTTTTAAATATTGGGTTTGTAAACATACTAAATCCATTATAATAACTATAGTTATAAACATCTTGATTTTCCCTAACTGTTATTGGTGAAAGTTGTGTAGGAATAATTGTAGTGTCGCTATTGTTATAATAACTAACATCTGTTTTTGGTTGTGCCAATTTTAATTTAGGGCTAAATTCTTTGCTGTTGCCTACATAATTACTTAATGTAAAGCCGGTATTATGTTGCACTGTATAACTAATATTCCATTTTACAGGTGTAGAAGGTGTGCCAATTAAAGCATTTAGTATAAAGTTGTTTGCACTAAG
>CADAJB010000010.1 GCA_902788085.1 uncultured Eubacteriales bacterium | reverse complement strand
GCTGTTGAAGAGTTGTTCTCTGTTGAAGTAGAAACAGTAAACACAAGTGTAACAGCACGAAAACCAAAAAGAAGACAAGGCAAACTAGGGTACACACAATCTATAAAGAAAGCCGCTGTAACCCTAAAAAAAGACAGCAAACCAATTGCTTTCTTTGAAAGTTTGTCTTAATTAGGTAGGAGGTAAATTATTATGGCAGTTAAAAGATATAGACCAACAACACCTACACTACGCGCTACTGTACGCCCTACTTTTGAAGAAATAACAACAACTACACCCGAAAAGTCGTTGTTACGCCCAATAAAGAAAAATGCTGGTCGTAACAACCGCGGATGCATTACAGTTCGTCATCAAGGTGGTGGTGTGCGTCGTAAATACAGATTAATCGACTTTAAGCGCACAAAAGACGGTATTCCAGCAGTTGTAAAAACTATTGAATACGACCCAAACCGCAGTGCTTACATTGCATTATTACAATATGCAGACGGCGAAAAACGCTACATCTTAGCACCCTTGGGTTTAACAGTTGGCACAACACTTTTAAGTGGTGCTGATGCCGAAATTAAAGCCGGAAACGCTATGCCAATGGAAAATATGCCTGTTGGTACAGTTATCCACAATATAGAAATGCAACCAGGCAGTGGTGCAAAAATGGCTAGGTCAGCCGGTGAATCTGCTCGCCTTATTGCAAAAGAAAATGGTTATGCTACCCTTAAATTACCAAGTGGCGAAATGCGTAATGTTTCTATAAAATGTCGCGCAACTATTGGTCAAATTGGTAATGTTGATCACGAGTTGGTTAAATGGGGTAAAGCAGGTAACACTCGTTATCGTGGTATTCGTCCTACCGTTCGTGGTAGTGTTATGAACCCTAACGACCACCCACATGGTGGTGGTGAAAGTAAAGCTCCTATCGGTCTTCCTGGTCCTAAGACCCCTTGGGGTAAACCTGCATTGGGTAAAAAGACCCGCAACAAGCGTAAACCAAGCAGTCGTATGATTTTAAAACGAGTTAATTAGGAGTATGCATTATGAGTAAAAGTTTAAAGAAAACACCTTATGTAGAAGCTAGATTGATGAAGCGCATTCAGGAACTTAACGATAAAAACGAAAAGAAACCTGTAAAAACTTGGTCAAGAAGCAGTGTTATATATCCCGAATTTGTAGGTCACACCATACAAGTTCACAATGGCCGTAAGCACATTCCTGTTTACTGTTCTGCCGAAATGGTAGGGCACAAACTTGGTGAGTTTGCGCCAACTAGGACCTTTAAAGCCCACGGTGGTGGCAAAGTAGCTGGAGAGGATGGTGGTAAATAATGGCAAAAAGAATGAAAGAAAAAACAGCACGAATTCAGGCAAATAAAGACCGTCGCCCTCGTGCAACAGCAAAATACATTCGTATGAGTTCTACCAAAGCAAACCTAGTTTTAGGTTTAATTCGTGGTAAGGATTATAACGAAGCAATGGCAATTTTAATGGGTACACCAAAAGCTGCTAGCGAAGTTATTTTAAAAGTTTTGGCTAGCGCTGGTGCTAATGCCGAAAACAACTTAAATATGTCTAAATCAGACCTATTTGTTGCCGAAGCTTATGCAAACCAAGGTGTTACAATGAAGCGTTGGTGGCCTCGTTCACACGGTAGTGCCGACACAATTTTAAAACGCACTTGCCACATCACAATTGTTTTAGATTCTCACAAAGCCGAAGCTAAAGCCGAAAAAGTTGAAGCTAAAAAAGCAGAAACAAAAAAGGCCGAAGTTAAAGCTGAAGAGAGTGTTGCAGAAAAACCTGCAAAAACAACAACAAAAAAAGCAGCTACAACCGTAGCTAAAAAGCCTGCTGCAAAAACAGCAAAAACAACCAAAGGAGGCGAGAAATAATATGGGGCAAAAGGTAAGTCCTCACGGATTTAGAGTCGGCGTGGTTAAAGACTGGGACAGTATGTACTACGCAAGCAAAAAAGACTTTCCTGCAATGTTGAAAGAAGACACAGTTATTCGTGAGCATATTAGTAAAAAATACAAAGATGCATTAATTTCTCGCATCGTATTAAAGCGTACACAAAGCACAAAAGGTGGCAACATCGTTGTAGATATTTACACAGGTCGTCCTGGTGTAATTATTGGTCAAAAGGGTGCTGGCATTGATGCTTTACGCAAAGAATTAGATAAACTTACAAACGGCAAACAAATCAATATTAATATTAAAGAAATAAAAAATCTTGATTTAGATGCTCACATAGTTGCACAAGGTGTTGCTACACAAATTGAAAAGCGTGTAACAGTTAAGCGTGCAATTAAAGCAAGTTTACAAAGAGTTATGAAAACATCTGCTCTTGGTTGTAAAATTATGGTTAGTGGTCGTATTGATGGTCGCGAAATTGCTGGCAATGTTCAATACAACCAAGGTTCTATACCACTACACACATTAAGAGCAAACATCGATTACGCAACAGCAACAGCACATACTACATACGGTGCAGTTGGTGTTAAAGTATGGATTTATAAAGGTGAGATATTGGATAAAAACTCTCACGCTACCCCTAAACAAGGAGGTGAGCAATAATGTTAATGCCTAAAAGAACAAAATACCGTAAAATGCAACGCGGTAGAATGAAAGGCCGCACACTTCGTGGTGCCCGCATTACTGCTGGTGAATTTGGACTTGTTGCTTTAGAACCTTGTTGGGTTAAATCTAATCAGATAGAAGCAGCGCGTGTAACTGCTACTAGGTACATGAAGCGTTTGGGTAAATTCTTTGTTAAAATTTTCCCAGACAAATCTTACACAGCAAAACCTATTGGTACCCGTATGGGTAAAGGTAAAGGTAACCTAGAAGGTTGGGTTGCTGTTGTAAAACCTGGCAGAGTTATGTTCGAAATTAGCGGTGTATCTGAAGAAGTAGCAAGAGAGGCTTTACGCCTTGCTTCTCACAAATTACCACTTGCAACTAAATTCTACCGTAAGGCAGATTTAGATGCCGAAATGGATGCAAGATTGGGATTAAACAAAGAGGAGGAACACGCAAATGAAGAATAAAGAATTTCGTGAAATGACCACTGCAGAACTTCAAAACAAACTTAAAGAACTAAAAAGTGAACATTTTAACTTGCGTTTTTCTCACGCAACAGGACAACTTAGCAATCCTATGATGTTAAATACCGTTAAAAAGGACATCGCACGCGTAATGACTATATTGCGTGAGCGTGAACTTGATGCGGCTAAAAATAATAAGGAAACACAATAAGGGTGGAGGTAATTATGGAACAAAACGAAACAAACGCAAGAGGTCGTCGTAAGACATTGATTGGTGTTGTCGTAAGTGATGCTATGGATAAAACCAGAGTTGTAGCAATCCAAAACAATGTACGCCACTCGATAGGTAAAATTGTTAAAAAGACTACTAAGTTTAAAGTCCACGATGAAAACAATGAAAGCCATGTTGGTGATAAGGTCGAAATCACCGAAACTCGTCACTTATCAAAAGACAAGTACTTTAGATTGGTGCGTATAGTTGAAAAAGCCAAATAAGATATAGGAGTGTATTTATTATGATAATGCCACAAACAAAATTAAAAGTTGCCGACAACACAGGTGCAAAAGTTTTAATGTGTATCCGCGTGCTTGGTGGTTCTTTTAGAAAATCTGGTAATATCGGCGATATTATCGTTGGTACAGTTAAAAACGCCATTCCTGGCGGCAGTGTCAAAAAAGGTGATGTTGTAAAAGCAGTTATTGTTCGCACCACAAAAGGTGTTCGTCGTTCCGACGGAAGTAGCATTCGCTTTGACGACAACGCTTGTGTAATCATTGATAAAGACAAACAACCAAAAGGTACTCGTGTATTTGGTCCAATTGCAAGAGAGTTGCGCGAACGCGACTTTATGAAAATTATATCTTTGGCTAACGAAGTTATATAAGGGGGAGTAGTAATATGAATAGCAATTTAGTTAAAGGCGACACAGTTGTGGTTATTGCCGGTAAAGACAAAGGCCAAACTGGTAAAATTACTGCCTCAGATAGCAAAAAAAGACGAGTTACCGTAGAGGGCGTAAACATTGTAGCAAAACACCGCAAACCTCGTTCTCAAAAAGATAAGGGCGGCATAAAACGCGAAGAAGCTGGCATTGATGTAAGCAATGTTCAACTTATATGCCCAAGTTGCAACAAAGCAACACGCATTGCTCACACATTTGACGAGCAAGGCAACAAACACCGCGTTTGCAAAAAATGTGGTGCATTAATAGATGCAAAACGAGTTAAAGTTGCAAAGGCTGATAAAAAAGAAGCAAAAGCAGTTAACTCTGATGCAGATAAATCAAAGGTCGAAAAAACAAACGCTAGTAAAAAACCTGTTAAAGATTTGCGTAAATCTAGCGAAACTACCGCAGCTAAGAAAGCCGCAAGGCGTACTTCACCTGCCGCAAACAAGGTAGTAGGTTAATAGGAGGAATTTACATTGAGTACAACAACAAAAACAGAAGCTCCACGCTTATTAAAACTTTATAAAGAAGAAGTAGTTGCTTCTTTAATGAAGTCTTTGGGTTATAAAAACATCAATCAAGTTCCTTGCATTAACAAAATTGTTATCAACTCGGGTTTGGGTGATGCAAAAGATAACGCAAAGAGCTTTGATATGGCAGTTAGCAGCCTTGGTCTTATAACTGGTCAAAAACCTGTTGTAACACTATCTAAAAAGGCTGTTGCAAACTTCAAACTTCGTGAACACCAAAAGATTGGTGCAAAAGTTACACTTCGTGGCAACACAATGTGGGAATTTTTAGATAGATTAATTTCTATTGCACTTCCTCGTGTTCGCGACTTCCGCGGCGTTTCGTCAAAGAGTTTTGACGGAAAGGGTAATTATTCTATGGGTATTAAAGAAATTAGTACTTTCCCAGAGATTGATTACGACAAAATAGAAAAAGACAGGGGCTTCGATGTGTGCATTGTTACAAGTGCAAATACAGACGCCGAAGCAAAAGCATTACTAGCCGAACTAGGAATGCCTTTTAAAAAGGACTAAGGGGGAATAAATAATGGCAAGAAAAGCATTAGTTTACAAATCTAAACAACCACAAAAATTTTCTACTCGCGAATACTCTCGTTGCTCTATTTGCGGTCGTCCTCACGCAGTCCTAAAAAAATATGGTATCTGTCGTATCTGTTTTAGAGAAATGGCTTACCGTGGTGAAATACCAGGTGTTAAAAAGGCTAGTTGGTAGGAGGATATATTATGGTAGTTACAGATGTTATATCAGATATGCTAACTCGTATTCGCAATGCGATTAGCGCAAAACACCTTACTGTGGATATTCCTGCAAGCAACTTAAAAGTTAGTATTGCAGAAATATTAAAGAACGAAGGTTATATCCTTGACTTTTCTATCACAGGCGAAGGTATCGAAAAAAGTATTCACATTACTTTGCGTGACGAAAACAGCAAGTATGTTATTACTGGTTTAAAGCGTATATCAAAACCAGGTTTGCGTGTATATGCAAATGTAGATAAATTACCTCGCGTAATTAACGGTTTAGGTATTGCAATAATCAGTACAAGTAAAGGTCTAATGACAGATAAGCAGGCTCGTGCCCAAAACATTGGTGGCGAAGTACTTGCTTATGTGTGGTAGGAGGGAGTGTTATGTCAAGAATTGGAAATAAACATATTGATATTCCAGCAGGTGTAACAGTAAATGTTGATGATGCTAACAGCACTATCACAGTTAGTGGAAAACTTGGTGCACTTACTCAAAAATACCACAAATTGCTTGCAGCAAAAGTAGAAAACAATCAAATTATTTTAAGCAAAAAAGAAGATACAAAAACAGCAAATATGGTGCACGGTACATATCGTTCTTTATTAAATGATATGGTACTTGGTGTTAGCGAAGGTTTTTCTAAGGGCTTAGTTATAAACGGTGTTGGTTATAGTGCTGCTACAAATGGCGACCACCAAATTACAATGAAACTTGGTTTTAGCCACCCAGTAGTATATAAAGCTGACGACGACATTAAGTTTACTTGCCCAACAGCAACCGAAATTAAAGTTTTTGGTATCAATAAAACAAAGGTCGGTCAAGTTGCTGCAGATATTCGTAGCAAAAAACCAGTAGAACCTTACCACGCACACGGTATTCGTTATTCCGACGAAGTTGTAGTGCGCAAGGAAGGAAAAACAGGTAAGAAATAATAGAAGGGGATAAAGGTATATGATTTCAAAGTTAGATAAAAACAAAGAACGCATTCGCCGTCACACCCGTGTACGCGAAAAAGTTAGCGGTACCGAACAGCGTCCTCGTCTATCGGTTTACCGTAGTTTAGAGCACATGTATGCGCAAATTATTGACGACCAAAAAGGTGTTACACTTGTTAGTGCCAACACTATGGAAAAAGCTTTAAGTGCTAGCCTAAAAGGCAAAAGCAAGTTAGATAAAGCTTATGCTATTGGTCAAGAAATAGCAAACCGTGCTATTAAAAAAGGCATTAAAGAAGTAGTATTTGACCGCAGTGGTTATATCTACACAGGAAGAATTAAAAAGGTCGCAGACGGCGCACGAGACGCTGGTCTAGAGTTTTAGGAGGGTATTATGGCTGAAGAATTAGAAAACACACAACAAACAGTGGCAAACAAGCCAGAGCGCAAACCTAACAACAACCGCAATGGCAACAACCGTCCTCGTCGTAACGACCGCGACAAACGCGACAGACGCGAAGCAGACGAATTTGACAAGCGTACAATAGATATTCGTACCGTTCAAAAGGTTATTGCTGGTGGTCGTACAATGAGTATGTCAGCCCTATGTGCAGTAGGCGACAAAAAAGGCCGTGTAGGTATTGGTTTGGGTAAGGCAAAAGAAACTGCCAACGCAGTAGAAAAAGCTTTAACCGAAGCAAAACGCACTATGATTAATGTGCCTATTGTAAATGGTACAATCCCACACGAAATTATTGCTAAATTTGGTGCAAGTACCATTAAACTTATGCCTGCAAAAGAAGGTACTGGTATAATTGCTGGTGGTGCAGCCCGCCCAATACTAGAACTTGCTGGTATTAAAAACATTACTGCTAAAAACCACGGTAGTAATAGTAAAATAAACACAGTTCGTGCAACATTTAAAGCATTGCAAAGCTTGCAAACAGCTGAACAAATTGCACAAGCTCGTGGCAAAAAAGTAGAAGACCTATAAGGAGGAAATTTTTATGACAGCAACAACAAAAAAGACCTCCAAGGAGGCAAAAACAATTAAAATTACATTAGTTCACAGTACTATTGGTTGCCCAAAACAACAACAAAAAATTGTAGAAGCTTTGGGTTTAAAAAAGATTAACCAAACAAAAGAGTTCCAAGACATCCCAAGTGTTAGGGGCGCTATTGCAAAGGTTAGCCACTTAGTACGAGTAGAACAATAGGAGGATATAAATTATGATGCAAATTAATACTTTATCTCCTGCTCCTAACTCAAAAAAATCTAGACGCCGTGTTGGTCGCGGTAAAGGTTCGGGTTTAGGAAAAACCAGTGGCCGTGGTGAAAATGGTCAATTAAAACACAGTGGCGGAGGAAAAGGTCCTTTATTCGAAGGTGGACAAATGCCTATTATCCTTCGTATGCCAAAGCGCGGATTTATTAGTCCAAACAAAAAGCAATACACTGTTGTTAATGTGCAAGACTTAGAAGTCTTCGACGCTAAAACCGTTGTAGATGCACAACTACTATTAGAAAAGGGTATTATTAACAAACTTGCTAAAGACGGACTAAAGATTTTGGGTAATGGTAATCTTACAAAAGAGTTAACTGTTAAAGCTAACAAATTTACCGAAACTGCAACAAACAAAATCAAAAAGGCTGGTGGAACAGTCGAGGAGGCATAGTGTTTCAAACCCTAGTTAATGCGTTTAAGCAAAAAGACTTACGCAAAAAACTTTTTATAATCTTAGGTATTTTACTTGTGTATCGTATAGGTTGTTGGATACCTGTACCAGGGCTAGATATTGCTACTTTTGTTGGTAGCGACGGATATTCCGATTTCTTAAAACTTTTAAGTAGTGTATCTGGTGGTGCGTTATCTAATGGTTCTATTCTTGCACTAGGTGTTATACCTTACATCTCGGCATCTATTATTATGCAATTATTAACCATTGCATTTCCTAGATTGCAAAGATTAGCCCAAAGTGGTGAAGAGGGCAGAAAAAAGATGGCGTGGTACACTCGTCTTGCTGCACTTATCTTCGCAACTTGTCAGGCAGTAGCTATTGTAATAGCGTTCAATTCTAGTGGTGCTATATTAACCGACTTGTTTGGTGCTGGCACTCCTGCGTGGATTGTTCCTGTAATGGTAGCAGTTATTTTGATTGCTGGTAGTATGTTTACATTATGGCTAGGTGAAAAGATTACCGACCAAGGTATTGGTAATGGTGTATCATTGCTAATTTTTGTTGGTATTTTATCTAGTGCTGGTTCTAACATTTTAACAGCAGTTTCTAGTATTGGCACAAACATTGATAACTTGTGGAATTTAATAATTTATGCATTGTTGTTAGTACTAATCTTTACTTTAATTGTATTTGTTGACCTTGCCGAGCGTAGAATTCCTGTGCAATACGCAAAGCAAATTAAAGGGCGAAAAATGTATGGTGGACAATCTACCAACATTCCTATTAAAGTAAACGCAAATGGTGTATTGCCAATTATATTTGCAACCTGTTTAGTATCATTCCCACAATTAGTTTTATCTATATTTAACTTAAATGGTGATGCATACAACTGGTATTCGCAATATCTTGGTACTGGCAGCGTTTGGTATTATCTTGCAAATGCATTATTAATATTCTTCTTTAGTTACTTCTATTCTCAATTAACATTTAATCCCGAAGAGGTTAGTCGCAACCTTCAACAAAACGGTGGCTTTATACCAGGTTACCGCAGTGGACGCGACACTAAGGATTATTTAACAAAAGTATCTAGACGCATAACATTCTTTGGTGCTTTATATCTATCTATTATATTTGTAGTTCCAAGCGTTGCAATGTGGGCTGTACAAGGTGGTGTAACTGGTACATTGCTTAATGCATTCAGCGTAACCGGATTATTAATCGTAGTTAGTGTTGCATTAGAGTTTGATAAGCAGTTAGATGCGCAAATGCTTATGAAGAGTTATAGAGGTTTCTTAAAATAATACACGCAAAACCCTCTACCATATAGTAGTGGGTTTAGGGCGTTATTAATGGAGGACACAGTGAAAATAGTTTTGCTTGGTTCACCGGGGAGTGGTAAGGGCACTACTAGGGACCTTATTGCACAACATTATAATTTAAAAACTATAATTGTTGGTGATATAGTTAAACAAGAAATTCGCAACGAATCACATCTTGGGCAACTTATGTACAAATATACCACCGAAGGTAAACTTGTACCCGACCAGTTTATTATGGACTTGGTTGCTGCACAATGTAGTGATATAAAAGACTATAACGGCTTTATTATAGACTCGGCACCGCTAAGTTTAGAGCAAAAGCAAGAGTTGTTAAAAAGGCTGGATATAGATGTTGCGGTTTACCTAAAAATTAGCAATTATGATGTTGTTCGTCAGCGTACTGCGTTAAGGCTAGTTTGTCCAAACTGCAAACTTGTTTCTAGTGTTGTTTCTACACCCGATGCTATATGCCCACGCTGTGGGGCACATCTCGAGCGTAGATACGACGACAACCCGCAAACTGTAGAAACTCGCATTAATCGTTTTATCCGCGAAACCATACCCGTTGTAAACGAGTTTAAAAAGGAAGGCAAAGTGGTTACAATTAATGCCGAACTAGATAAACAGGCTGTTTTTAACGAAATTATTAAAAAGTTAGACAACTTTTTTAATAAAAGTACTTTAAAGTAATTAAAAGGTATGGTATAATTAACGATGATTACAATTAAAACAGAAGAGCAACTTAATAAAATGCGCGAAAGCGGAAAGGTAATGAAAGAAGTATTTGCACGCTTAAAAGACTTTATAAAACCTGGAATTACCACTAAGGATATTGACAAATTTTGTAATCGTTTTATAATTAGTAAAGGCTGTAAACCGTCTTTCTACCATTTATACGATTTTCCGGGGTCGGTTTGTACTTCGGTTAATAGTGTAATTGTTCACGGAATACCAAGCGAAAGCGTGGTATTGCAAGAAGGTGATATAGTAGGTGTGGATGTAGGGGTCAACTACAAAGGCATTCACACAGACGCTTGCCGAACTTATGCTGTCGGCAAAATATCTAAACAAGCCCAAGACCTCATTGATGTTACCGAAAAGGCATTCTTCGAAGGTATAAAACACCTTAAATCTGGATGTCGCGTAGGTGATATTGGGGCTGCAATTCAATCCTTTGTAGAGCCTAAGGGCTATTCACTTGTTCGCGAAATGGTGGGACACGGCATAGGAACTAGCGTTCACGAAGAACCTAATGTGCCAAACTATGGTAAAGCAGGCACTGGTCCTATATTAAGGGCTGGTATGTGTATTGCCATAGAGCCTATGGTAAATATGGGTACAAGGCACATAGTTATTTCGAAAGAAGACGGCTGGACTTGCTGCACTCGTGATGGCAAACTTTCTGCTCATTACGAAAACACCTTGCTTATAACCGAAGATGGCGTAGAAGTTATGACATTATAGGGGGTAAGTATGCAACAAAAATTATTTACACTCGGAACTATTGTAGTTTCTACACAAGGTAGAGATAAAGATAGTTGCTATGTTGTTGTTGGAAACAACAATGGCAAAATTTTGGTGGCTGACGGCAAGTATAAATTACTTGCAAAGCCAAAAGCAAAAAATATGGTACATCTAAAATCTACAAACATAGTAGATACCCAGCTTGCACAAAAGTTAAGTGCTGGGCAAAAAATTAACGACCAAATGATACATCACGCTTTGCACGAGTATCAAAAAGGTTTAAAAAAGGGAGATTAATATGGCTAATGACGACTCTATTAGAGCAGAAGGCATAGTGGTAGATGCATTGCCAGGCGCCAATTTTAAAGTACAATTGCAAAACGGTTATATCGTAAATGCATATATTGCAGGTAAGGTATATCGTTCTAAAACAAGGGTGCTAGTTGGCGACAAAGTTACGGTTGTGCTATCTCCTTACGACTTAACAAAAGGTCGAATTGTTTGGAGAACCGATGTACGAAAACAACAAAATCAAGAAACCAATCCGTCAGCGGATATGAATTAAATTATACAAGGAGAAAACAAAATGAAAGTAAGACCATCTGTTAAACCTATGTGCGACCAATGTCAGGTAATTCGCCGCAATGGAACAGTTCTTGTAAGATGCAAAAAGAGTAAAAAGCACAACCAAAGACAAGGGTAATAAAACCCGTTACTTTGAAAACTACCGTAGCAGAGCGGCTGATATTTCTGCGCGTTTATATATATTAGGTATTTAATACCAAATCCAACTAGTTTGGAAAAATTCATTTAAGATTATTTAAGGAGAAAAATAAATGGCTCGTATTTCAGGTGTAGATTTGCCAAAAGATAAAAGAGTAGAAATAGGTTTAACCTATATATACGGTATCGGTCGTGCAACATCTAACGAAATTTTAAAAAATGTAGAAATTAACCCAGATACTCGCGTAAAAGACTTAACCGAGCAAGATGTAGCAAAAATTCGTGAGTACATCGACAAACACGGTTTGTTAGTTGAAGGTGATTTGCGTAGAGAAGTTAACCTAAACATTAAAAGATTAATGGAAATAGGTTGCTATCGTGGTATTCGCCACCGTCGTAAGCTTCCAGTAAGAGGTCAACGCACAAAAACAAATGCTCGCACTCGTAAAGGTCCTCGCAAAACAATTAGTCGTGGACACGCAAAAGTTGGTAAGAAAGGTTAATAAGGAGTAAGAAATGGCAGAAAACACAAATAAAAGCGTTAAAAAGAAAAAACGCACTACAAAAAACATTGGTGTAGGTCAAGTACACATTAAATCTACTTTTAACAACAACCGCGTAACAATCACAGATGCTGCTGGTAATGTTATATCAGATTGCACAAGTGGTAGATTAGGTTTTCGCAACTCTCGTAAAGACACCCCGTATGCTGCTCAAACGGTTGCAGAAACAGCAGGTAAAAAGGCTGTAGATATGGGCCTTACACAAGCAGATGTATTTGTTAAGGGTGCTGGTACAGGCCGTGAGGCTGCTATCAGAGCATTGCAAAATGTAGGTATTGCTATTTTATCTATTAAAGATGTTTCTGGTATTCCATTTAATGGATGCCGCCCAAGCAAAAAGAGAAGAATTTAATTTAAATTATTTATAAATTTTAAGGAGAATATAAATGGCTAAATATACAAGTGCTGATTGTAAGTTGTGCCGTAGAGAAGGCTGCAAACTTTTTCTTAAAGGCGACCGTTGTGTTAGCGGTAAATGTGCGCTAGACCGCCGTCCTACCGTTCCTGGTCAACACGGAGAAGCAAACTTGCGTCGTAAACCTACTGGTTATGCTTTACAATTACGCGAAAAACAAAAAGTTAAGCGTGCTTATGGCTTGCTAGAAAGACAATTTAAAAGATATTACTTCGAAGGTAAACGCCAAAGAGGTGCAACCGGTGAAGTTATGCTTAGTATGCTAGAACGCAGATTAGATAATGTTGTTTATCGTCTTGGTTTTGGTGTATCTCGTAGTCAATGTCGTCAAATCGTAAACCACGGACACATTACTGATAATGACAAAAAAGTAAATATTCCATCTTATCAAGTTAAAGTTGGTGATGTTGTTGCTGTTAAAGAATCAGATAAAAACTCTGCTTTGTTTAAAGAAATTAAAGGAAGCAAAGTTACAACACCTAAATGGTTAGAAGTAAACACCAACGAATTAAGTGGTAAAATAGTTGCATTACCACAACGCAGTGATATCGACTTAAATATTGCTGAACACTTGATTATTGAGTTGTATTCTAGATAATAGGTAAATGGAGGGAATATAAATATGTTAATGCAAATTGATAAACCAAATATGACATACGAAGAATCTAACAATGGTTCTACTGCAAAGTTTGTTATTGAACCACTAGATAGTGGTTTTGGTACAACAATTGGTAACGCTTTGCGTCGTGTGTTGCTAGGTGGTATGCCAGGTGCTGCCGCTGTTGCTATACGCATTCAAGGCGTTCAACACGAATTTAGCACTATAAGTGGTGTTACCGAAGATGTTGCAGATATTATTTTAAATCTTAAAAATTTAATAGTAAAAACAAACGATACATCACCAGACTTTAAATCAACCGTATATCTAAGGGCAAAAGGTCCTTGTGATGTTACAGCAGGTGATATTACATTAAACGACCAAGTAGAAGTTTTAAACCCAGATTTGCACATTTGCACACTAGCAGAAGGTGCAAACTTAGATATGGAAATTATAATTGGTCGTGGTCGTGGCTATGTTTTAGCCAACGAAAACAAAGATGTTTGCGACTCTATAGGATATATTGCAATAGATAGTATTTTCTCTCCTGTTAAGTCAGTTGAATATCATGTAGAAAACGCTCGTGTAGGTCAAAATATGCACTTTGATAGGCTAATACTAGAAGTTACTACAAACGGTTCTTTAAGTGCCGTTGATGTAACAAGTTTGGCTTCAAAATTATTAAACGACCACTTGCATATGTTTATCGAATTAGTAGAAGGTATGGACGAAGGCGAAATGCTTAAAGCCAAAGAAAAAGATGCAACCAAAAAAGTTTTGGATACATCAATTACAGACTTAGAGCTAAGTGTTCGTAGTACAAACTGCTTAAAACGCGCTAGCATTATGACAGTTGGCGATTTAATTAGCAAAACCTATAAAGAGCTTTCAAAAGTAAGAAATCTTGGTAGTAAATCTTTAGAAGAAATTGTTCAAAAGATTGAAAGCCTTGGTTTAAGTATGAAAAATGATGATGAATAATAGAGGAGAAATATAATGGCAGGTTACAATAAATTAAACAAACGCCCTTCAATCCGCGATGCTATAATCCGTAACCAAGTATCTACACTTTTGTGGAGTGGCCGTGTAGAAACAACTTATGCTCGTGCAAAGGCTGTTCAACGCGTTGCCGAAAAGATTATAGCTTTGGCTGTTAGCACTTATGCCGACACCGTAACAGTAGTTAAAGATGTTGTAAACGACAAAGGCGTAAAAGTTAAACAAGAAGTTATCAACGATGGTCCTAAAAAATTAGCTGCTCGTCGCAAAATAACTGCTATGGTTTATGATTTACAAGAACAAAGACAACCAAAAGAAGCAAAAGCCGCTTTTGTTGCTCGTACTGATGGTATTAACCACCCAATGTTAGAAAAAATCTTTAATGTTTATGGTCCTAGATACAAAGCACGCGCAGAAGCAAAAGGCACAAATGGTGGTTACACAAGGGTTATAAAACTTGGTCCACGTCGTGGCGATGCTGCAGAAGGTGCAATTATAGAATTAGTTGAAGAATAATAAAAGAGAGTAAATCTCTTTTTTTATTTCCCCATAACTATTTTTAACAAACATATTGAAAAATGCTTATATTTGGTGTATAATTGCATAGACAGCGAGGGTATTATGAAAAAAGAAGATAAAATTAAACAAAAAGACAATTTCAAGATTATTGAAGATAATAAAGACGACAGCAAATATAAAATACAAGAAGAGCAAGAAGAAGTTGAAAACAATCTTGAGTGGGTTAAAGATTTTTATAAGCATATAAAAGAGAATAAAAAAACAGGTTTTAAAAAGACAAGTTATATGTCGTTTTCTATGCAGTTATGTAAAGACGAAAATGAAAATGAATTTTTCTATTGCGAAAGTGATTATAGTATGAATTATGGTGATGTTGATCTTTCACATAATGATTTTTTCGGTGTTTATGAGACAGAAGAAAACGAAGATGGTCAAAAATATGCTTGTGATAAAATCGCTTATGATGACTTTATGGCATACTTACATCAAACATTAAAAAATGATGTTTTTACAGAAGATTTTGACTTGCACGAAACTTTTAAACTTTTAAAAACAGACTGGGCAGAAAACTATGGAATAGAAAGTGATGAAGAAATTTACCCAAACATAGTTTTTATTGATGTAGTTGATTGTTTTGGCAATGATGTTGATGTTATTGTAAATATATTAATAGATAATAATTATGTTATTGAAGACACAAGTATAACCAAAATAGAACCAATTTGTAAGCAACTAAACGAAATGGAAAAACAGCGAAAAGAAGATAGTATTCTATATTTAAAGTAAAAAGCACAAAAGTGCTTTTTTGTTTTTTGGGTATAAAAATTGTTGACAAAATATCTAATTTCGTTTATAAGTACTAAAATAATAAAAAGGGGTGGGTTATTATGAATAAAAATGAAGAATACTACGAAGACGAGCAAATGTTTGGCTTAAAAATTGCCGATGATGGCACTGTTACATCAATGAAGTGTTTAGAATCTCAAACAATCCATATCATTTATTGCTTCACTATTCATTTGATTATCAAGATACCCATGTGCTTAAAGAGGGAATTTTGACACTTGGTGCGACGGGTGAATCAATACCATACCTTTCAACTATAACTCCTGAAATAATTGGAGAATAATAAAAATGACTTAGCACGAAGCTAGGTCATTTTTATTACAAGTTTCAAAAGTTTTTAACCTTAACTGTTCTTTTTTTCTTTCTTTAATTGTTCAGCCTTTTCTTTTTTTAGTTTCTTTTCTTCCAACTTTTTTGCTTTTGCTTCGGCTTTTAGTTTTTTAAGTGTTTCTTTGTCAGGTAGTTCACCTTCTAAAAGTTCTTCTAATTTAGATTTTTGTTTTTTAATTCGCTTCTTTTCTACACGCTGTGGTAATGGGTGAGTAGGTGCTGGTGGGGTGTCGGTGCGCAACCTAACTTCCATTTGATTGTATGGTATAGTGATGTGCTCTCTGTTAAATTCGCTTAAAATATATTCGTTTAAGTCCCAATATACGCCCCAATAATCTTCCCTATCTACCCAGCAAGCAGCTAAAATATTTAAACCACTTTCGCCAAAACTATCTAGCTTTACCATAGGGGCAGGGTCTTTTAAAACTCTTCCGTCCGATTCAAAAACCTTAAATAAAACATCTCTAACTTTTAACATATCTTCTGAATATGCAATGCTAAATTTAAAGTTTACACGGCGAGTAGGGTTTGCGTGATAGTTTGTTACACTATTAGATGTAATTGTAGAATTTGGTATAATAACATTTTTGTTGTCAATGGTAGTTATGGTTGTTGTTAAAATGTGTATGGCCTTTACTACACCTTCAACACCATTAACGCTTATGTAATCACCAGCCTTAAAAGGCTTTGTGCTAACAATTATTATACCACTTGCAAGATTGGTAAGTGAATTTTGTAATGCCAAACCTATTGCTAAACCCGCTGCCGAAATTGCAGCTATAAATGTGGTTGTAGGTACTCCAACTGCTTGTAATACAACAATAATCAAAATTAAATACAAAGCATATTTAATAACCGATAACAAAAAAGTTTGTGTTATTTTTTCTAGTTTAGAGCGCTTAAAGGCTGTTCTAATTATCTTCATAATAATTTTCACAACAAGAATGCCAACGATAAGTATCAAAATTGCTTCTATAATTGGCCAACCTTGATTTGAAAAAAAGTTTTTAATAGTCTCCCAAGTTTCTTCCCAAGTCATTTTATCCTCCAAAAAATATATTAAATTTTAACATAATTTGCTTTTTATAGCAAGAAAAACATGTATAAAAAGAAAAAGCCCAAAGGCTTTATTGGTGACCCCAACGGGACTCGAACCCATGTGTCCAACGTGAGAGGCTGGTGTACTAACCACTATACTATGAGGCCTTATTTAAGTATGCTTATTGTATCATAAAAAAGTTTAATTATCAAGTAGTTTATATAAAAAAGTTTACTAATAACTATAAATCTGTTATAATAATATTGAAATATTAAGGACAAAACTATGTTAGCTCATTTTAGACCATTTTTATTTGCTTTTTTAGGGCTTATGCTTGGGTTGCTTATGGGGTATGTGTTTATATACTTTTTAAGCACAATTTTTTATATATCAATAGTACTATGCACTTTAATTATTGTATTAATATTATTTAGTTTGGTTTTTAAAAGTAGAAGGTTTTTTAAATATATTTTTAATAATAAATACAAATATTTAACGATAATTTTGTGTTTTGTGCTGGGTGCTAGTATATTTTGTATTATGCATAGTACCTATAAAGAAGAGTACAATTTTAATAAAAATCAAAACTATTATGTAGTAGCAACAGTCAAAACTAACTATGCACACAAAGTGAACAATGATACCGAAAGACTAACATTTTTAATAAACAATGCACAGGTTTTAGATAACGAAAAAACAATTAATCTAAAAAAGAATTTATATGTAAGCATAGAAGTAAATAATTTTTCAAAAACTTCGCCATTATACGAATTAAGTGTAAATGATGATATAGTGTTTTATGGTAAGTTTAAGTTTACACCAGTTTTTAGTGATAATTTATATGAGTATGCATATAAAAACAACTTTGAATATATGGTTTACACCACACAAGATGACATAATTTTGTATAACAAGCAACCAACTGGTATAGATGCTGTAAGAGAGAAAATACACTCTACACTTTATAATAATATGAGTGAAAAGTATGCATCGCTAGCATATTCGGTTTTGATAGGCGACCGTACGGGGCTGGATGACGAAATTGAAAGCAACTTAAAAGTTACTGGGGTTGCACATATTGTTGCAGTATCTGGTTTGCATATTGGATTTTTAGTTGTGTTGATATTGTTGTTTTGTAAGTTATGCCGAATAAGAAAGGGATGGATACAATTTTTGTTAGCATCGGTTATTTTGTTGCTTTATTGTATGCTATGCAATTTTACACCATCTGTAACTAGGGCGTCCATTATGGCTGTGTGCTTATTAAGTGCAAAGGCGTTTAAAAAGCAGGCGGATAGTCTTTCTAGTGTATCGCTGGCAGGAATAATAATATTGCTGTTCCGCCCATTATATGTTTTTGATTTAAGCTTTCAGTTGAGTTTTGCAGCAGTTTTTGCAATAATTTTATTGTTTCCGTTATTTAAGTCGGCATATATTAGGTTTAAAAATAAAAAAGTATTAACAAAATGTTTAGATACAATAAACCTAAGCCTTAGTGCACAGATAGGCACAACACCATATATAATAAAGAATTTTAACTATGTTAGCACTTTTAGTTTAATAGTTAATGTGGTTGTAGTGCCAATATTTGGATTTATTTATATGGCGTTATTTATAATAACCTTGCTATCTATAATTTTTCCGTTTTTGGGCTTTTTATTGTATATACCCGAAATTTGTTTTACTGGTATAAATTATGTAACGGGGTTTGTTGCCAACATTCCTTATTCAACATTGCCTGTTAACACTCTGTTTCCTATAACTATTATGCTGTGGCTGTGCTTTATGTTTTTGGTTAGCGATAAGTGTATTCTGCCCAAAATTGCAAAAAGAGTAGTAGTTATTTCTAGTGCTTGCGTTTTGTGTACGGTTCTTGCTTTAAATTTGGCTTTATAGTTTAATTTATTGACAAAAAGTGCGGTTTGTGTAACAATTAAAAAAGAGGTTAAAATGAAGTTTGTAGAGTTAAAAAAGAGTTTAAATAACGAGATATTGCCCTTTTACATTATTAAGGGTAAAGATGTTTATTTGCGCAATAAAGCACAAGAAATGATAGAAAATAAGTGCGTTGGTTCTTTAAAAGAAATAAACATAACTCGATATAATGACGAAAATTATAACATAGAAAGCATTTTAACCGATTTATCTGCAATGCCTATGATGGCCGATTATAGAGTGGTTGTTTTAAAAGATATCAACCCAAAATCTAGCGTTGATATAAGCGCTATTTTAAAAGCAATAGAAAATAAAAGTGCTAGCAGTGTTTTAATAATTAGTGATGCCCAAGATACTAACTGGTATAAAAACTTAACAAAGTATGCAACAATTATTGATTGCGACCCACTGGATGAATTGATGCTACAAAAAATAGCACTAAAAAGTTTTCAAGATAGTGGTGTGCAAATAGATGCTACTGCCTTAAAAATGCTTGTGGAATTTTGTAACCTAGATTTAAGCCGTATAAACAACGAAGTTAACAAACTATGCAACTATGTAGGAAAGAATGGTTTAGTAAATGCAAAGGTTGTTAGTGATGTCGTGCATAAAGACTTAGAATATAATATTTTTGAACTAAGTAATGCCGTTGCTAAAAAAGATGGGGCACTTGCGTTAAAAATTGTTCAGCAGTTGCTTATGCAAAAAGAATCTGCCCAAGTGTTGCTTATGATGATATTATCTAATTTTAGAAGAATGTTTTTTGCAATAATATCTAAAGATGCACCAGCCGAACTTGCTAAAAAGTTAGGGGTAAAAGAGTTTGCTATAAAAAAAGCAAAAGAAATGGCGCGAAGTTTTACGCCAGTTAGGTTAAAAAGTATATTAGATTTTGGTGCAGAATTAGATTATAAAATAAAGGCAGGCAACATAACAGCCGAAAATGCTATTTACTTTTTTATAACAAATATAACAATATAATACTATGCAGTGTTGTTAGTTTTTTACAACACTGTTTTTTATTAAATTAAAGTTAGTTAAAATTTCGTAAGGTATGGTTTTATTTAAAGTTGCAAGTAGGTTAGCGTCAATACTATGCACACCTTGTTTGCCCATAATTATAGCATAATCACCAACACGGCATTTGGTGTTAGATATATCTACTATAATCATATCCATACACACATTTGCTATAACTTTGCACAACTTACCATTAATTATTACATAACTAAACTTTTCGTTACTTCGCATATAGCCTTGACCATAACCAATATTAATTGTTGCAAGTTTTGTGCCTTTTTTTACATAATGCTGACTGCCATAACCTACATAATCATCGTTATTTAGAGTGGTAGTATGCACAATTTTTGCAACTACCGACATAACTGGCGTTAAATAATCGTTGCCATATCCATACAAGTTTATACCAACTCGCACCATATTAAACTGCATAGTATTATCTATGTGCATAGTATCGGAATTAGCAATATGAATTATGGGGTTAAACTTTTTTAAAACCTGTGCATAGTACCTAATAAAAGATTGCTTTTGATGGGCTAATCGCTTATTATTTTGCGCATCACCAATGTGCGAAAATACACCTTTTAAGTTTAAGCATTTATATTTATTAAATAACTTAATTGCTTGTTTAAACTCTTTTAAATTATCAAAACCCAATCGGTGCATACCACTATCTATTGCTAGGTGGATGTTTATATTTTGTGGGTGTAACTTTATTATATTTAGTAGTGTGTGCATACTACTAACTGTAACTTCTATGTTGTTTTTTGTGATTAAGTCTAAACTTTCAGTAGGGCATTCACCTAAAATTAGTATTGGGCTAGTGGTTAACTTTCTTAATTCTATGGCTTCGTCAATGTTGGCTACTGCATAGTAGTTGGCATATTCTTTTAAGATGGGTAAAACATTTTTAATTCCGTGCCCATAGGCATTGTCTTTTACCACTGCGCATAGTTTTGTGTTATTATTTAATTTAGACTTTATATATTCTAGATTATTCTTTAATGCTTTTAAATCGATTATTTTAAAACAGTTTTGCATATACACCTCTATATTATATATGCTTAATTTATTATTTTGTACATTATTAAAAAATGGGTATTGACATACTATGCACCTCGTGTTATACTATGCATACTATTATGTAACAAGGTGGAGGGATTATATTATTATGGAATACAGAACTTTGGCTTTTGATATTGATGGAACAATTATAAACAATGAAGGTAAAGTAGATAGTAAAGTTATGGCATTATTTAATAAAGCAGACTTAAACAAAACTACATTTATCTTTTTAACAGGTGGAACTTCATTAAACGCATTAAAGGCTTTGCGTTTAATTAATAAGAACTTAAACAACCCAACAGGTAGAGAAATTAAAGCTTACTACACATCAGATTGTGGTGCAAAAATTGTATCACCAGATGGTAAAGTTATTCAAGACAACGCTTTTAGTACAGATGAAATTTTTAATATAGTAGAGGCTGTGCGCAATGCAGATAATGGTTCGGCAATTATTTATGCTACACGCAATGCATACTTTATTGAAAATCAAGAACACTTAAAAAGCGGCTCGTTTGGCAGATATGTTAAAAATGGGGTAATGTTGCACCTATACAAACGCAGTGAACGCAAAAAAGGCGATATGGGTATTGTAATAAACGAATGCAACTATGTTAAAGACAAGCAAGAAATTGCAAGCTTTATTGCCACAAATGGCGAAATTGCTAGTATATTTATTGCACCAACAAGTCACGATAAAGATGTTAAAATGCAAGTTTTAAATTCGGTAAAAGACGCTGCACAAAACCACCCATTATATAGTGGAAGACTTGCGTGTGTTGCTTACGATAGTAAACTTAGCGCATTAAAAACAATTTTAGAAATTGAAAAAGACAATCCAAAATATGCAGATAGTGTAAGACAAGTTGTTTACTTTGGTGATGGCACAAACGATATTGAAATGTTAGAAACTTGCAACCTAAGTATTGCACGTGGTGAAAAACTTAAAGAAAAGGTTGTTAATGCTGCAACTATTAAATTAGATGACTGCACAGAATTTGCGTCTAAACTATATTCGGGCGAGTACGACCAAGTTATTAGCGGCAACGAAAAAACATTATAAATAAAAAACCTAGCAATGTGCTGGGTTTTATTTTTTTTGCAAAAAGCATAATTATGCATATAAAATTATAGTACTATGCATAGGTGTTATGCGGTGTACTATGCATAATATTAATAAGTTTTATAAAGTGTTTGGGCGTTCTTCGGATTGAGTGCTTTTGTTTTCTTCTTCTTCGTCAAAACTCATACTAACAGGAATAGTGCTTACATAATATTTTTTTGGCTTTTTTATTTCTTCTACAATATTTTCGATTTCTTGTTGGCGTTTGTAATCTTGTTCTTCTTGCTTTTGGTGGTTCTCTTCGTTTTTGTCTTTTATGTATTGCTCTACATTTTCTTCTTTAATGTCAAAATAATCAACTAATACTTCAGCTGTGCTGTCAAAACGATATTTGCTTGGTCGTTTTAAAATGATATCATCTTTTTTTGCAATAGTAGGCAATATGTCTTTTTCGTTTATGTCGGTGTATGTATTAGCAATATTAATAATGTTGTAAAGGCGGTCGCTACAAAATTCAACTATTATGCCATTTAGACTTAAACCATATTTTTTTTGCAAGTTGTATAAAAATTGTGCATCGTTTAATTGTTCTTTTGTTGCGTGGCTTAATATATCGCAGCCTTGTTTTTTGTTTTCTTCTAAATCAAATTTTTTTGATGTAATAATGTTAGTGTCCATTTTTTTTCTTCCTTTTAATTAAAAAAGCAACCTATTATGGTTGCCTATAATTTTGGTGGTCGATTAGGGACTCGAACCCTAGACCCACTGATTAAGAGTCAGTTGCTCTACCAACTGAGCTAATCGACCAAATATTAGGGCTTTGCCCATGTATATGGTGCGGTCGAGAGGGCTTGAACCTCCACGGTTAAAAAGAAACCACAAGATCCTTAGTCTTGTGCGTCTGCCAGTTCCGCCACGGCCGCAAGCAAGAGTTTGTGTTTAGAATAACGCCATTATTATAGCATACAATTTTAAATAAATAAAGGGTTTTTTATTAAATTTTGCAAAAAAATTGTAAAATATTTTTATTTTAAAAACAGGCTTGACAAAAGGTGTGAACTATGCTACATTGTTAAAAATTCTTTGAACCAGGAGGATTAAAAATGGTAAATAAAGAAATGTGCATTGGGTGCTGTTCGTGCGTGAATGTTTGCCCAGTGGGTGCTATAAAACTAGATAAAGACGGCAAAGCCGAAATTGATAAAACTATATGTATAAAATGCAGGACTTGTGAAAACACTTGTCCAGTTAGTGCTATAAAAATACAAGAGGATTAGTAAAAGTGAATCAATCTAATTTAGAAAATGTAGAAGCAGTTGTTCCTACAAAAGAAAAAATTGCGCTTTTAGAATTAACCCCGCGCAGTGCAAAACTTTTGCTTGCTTGGTACACATCGGGCGTATCTTTTGAGGTTTGCGATGAAATAGTAGAACCTTTAAAGGCGTATGAAGATATGTACCGCGAAGGTTATATAAAGCCTACTGCTATAGCCGAAGCTATACGAATTGTAAAGATGTTTAGAAAACTTTGCGATTCTATGAAAGTTACAAAGGCTATTGCTTATGCTAGCAGTGATTTTAGAGAAGCCAAAAACTATTTTGGCTTTTTAGAAGAGATAGAAATAGCCAGCGGTTTTAAAATAAGACTTATGACCCCCGAAGATGAAATAACCGCTTGTTATACAAGTGTAGTCAACACATTAGATGCGCCAAAAAGTGTTGTGTTTAATGTAGATGAAGACAAAACCCAAATTATAATTTATTCGCGCAAGAATATATTGTATGTAAACACCATTCCTTTTGGTGCAGACACATTATCTTCGTTGTTTATGCAAGGCGGTTCGCCACAACAACAAGCAAAAGATATGCAAGACTTTTTTAGTGATGAACTAAAAAAAGTTGTGTTGCCCGAAGAATTAAATATTGCCGAAATGCAGTTTGTTGGTGTTGGTGATGTGTTTAAAAGTTTGGGTATAATTAGCCGTAGGGGTAAAAAATACCCACTAGATATGCCACACAATTATGTTGTTAGCAACAAAGATGTTTTAGATGTATTTAACGCTATAAAAGGGCTAGATGTAGATAAGCGTTCAAAAATTAAAGGTGTTTCTTCGGCAAGTGCAGGTGTGTTGTTAGGTGGTTTGTCAATAGTTAGTGCATTAGTGCAAAAATTTGATGTACAGCAAATTATTCTTTCTAATTCGTCTGTTGCCACAGGTGTTATGTTTAATCAATGTGTGCCAATAACAGCCGAAAAACCTATTGTAGATATTTTGGTTTACAGCCTAAATGCCAACCTTACATATTATGGTGTAGAAGAAACAAACGGCTTGCATGTTTACACTTTGGCTATGCTATTGTTTAAACAATTAAGAGTTCAGCACAAACTTACAAGGCAACACATAAAGGCGTTAAAGATTGCTTGCTATTTAAACAATTGCGGAAAGCGTTTAAGATATCAAAATGCCAATAAAAACGCTTTGCCTATAATTTTAAACTCGCAGATATATGGGGCTTCGCATCGTGATTTAGTTTTGGCTGGTTTTATAGTTAGTTCGCAAAACAGCGAAGATTTTTCGCTAACCGAGTGGGTTAAATATAAAGACATAGTTCAAGAAGAAGACTTAGATGCAGTGCGAAAACTTGCTGTTCTATTAAAAATTTGTGTTGGTTTAGATAAAACACAACAATCACACATAAAAGACATTGTTTGTGATGTTTTGGGTGATAGCGTTATTATGAAAACCGTTTTAAGAGAGCCAAATATTGACGCTGCATACGAAATAGAATGTGCAAAAGAAGCTCGAAACGACTTTAAACGCGTTTTTGGTAAAAACCTAGAATTAATATAAACAAAAGGGTGCATTAGTGCACTCTTTTTTGTTTAGTTTTGTGTTTTAATTGTTTGCCAACTACTTTTTTTGATGTTATACTATTTAAAAGGGAGTTTGTTATGGCAATTATAAAATTAGGTATAGATATGGGGTCTAGCAGCACAAGTATTTATAGACAAGGTAAGGGCTTAATTTTAAACGAGCCTACTTGTGCTTTGTGCGAACAAGATGAAATGGGGCGTTTAAAAATTAAAGAGTATGGTAGGCGTGCGTTAAAGATGCAAGGGCGAGTGCCTGCACATTTACAACTAATTAGCCCTATTGTAGATGGCGAGATCAGTAATTTAAGAATTGCTACAAAGTTGTTAAAACAGTTTGTAGAGTTAGTAACTATTGATAACCCCGAAGCGCAAGTAGATGCCTTAATTAGTGTGCCTTGTGGGCTATCTAGTGAAAGTAAAAAGCAATATATGGTTATGGCTTTTGGTGCAGGAATTAGCAATGTTACACTTGTGCCAACGGTTATTGCTAGTGTTGTGGGTGCTGGTTGTGATTTGCGTACTCAACAAAATGTCTTTTTAGTAGATATAGGTGGCGGTTGCACAGATATAGCGGTTATGGGCGAGTGTGGTATAATACACGGGCTTACTATAAATGTTGGTGCAATTAAAATGAATAAATCAATTCAACGCTATATAAGGCAGAAGTTTGAAGTTCAAATAGATAACGCTACTGCGCAATTATTAAAAGAAGAAATAGGCTCGCTTTTACCAAACGATGTTTCTAGTATGACCGTTCAGGGTGTTTCGGTAAACAATAATATAGAAGAAGTTTTGGTTACGGCAGACGATATATATAAAGCAATAGTAGAATACTACGAGTTAGTTACCGAGTCGGTCAACACTATACTAAATGCCTGTTCGCCCGAAGTTGTGTCGTATATACATAAAGTGGGTATAGTAGTTTGCGGTAATGCTAGCAAAATTGTTGGGCTAGAACGCTTTATGAGCAACTTTTTGGGCATTAGGGTTGCAATAGTAGAGGGTTCTATGTCGGCGCAAGGGTTGGGAATGCTTTTGGGTGATAAAAAACTTCTTAATAGTATTGTTGAAGAAAATTAGTATTATTGACTATTTTTGTAGAAAGGGAATAAGGTTTTGCTTATTCTCTTTACTTTTTATTTCGTATTGTTAAAATGTCTGCCTTAGGGGGCGGGTATGGCACGAAAAATAGTTATAACAAGCGGAAAGGGTGGAGTAGGGAAAAGCACAGTTTGTTTTAACCTTGGTGTGCAACTAGCAAAAACTGGCGCAAGGGTTGTGATGCTTGATGTTGATGTGGGGCTTAATAATTTAGACATAGTATCGGGCATTCAGCAAAAAGTAGTTTTTGATATAGTAGATGTTATAGAAGGTCGTGCTGGATTACATCAAGCATTAATAAACGACGCACAAGTTTTAGATTTATATTATCTTCCGTCGTGCCATACATATAACACGGGCAAAGTATCGGCAAAAGATTTGCAAAATGTGGTGCAAGAATTGTCTTCTAGTTTTGACTACATTTTAATAGATTGCCCTGCGGGTATAGATTTTGGTTTTCATAGGGCGGTGTTTTGTTGTAGTGAAGCATTAATTGTAACAACCCCGCACATTTCATCCGTTGCTGATGCCGATAAAGTGGCAACATTGTTGTGCCATTATAACCTGGACGGTGTAGGGCTTGTAGTTAATAGGGTAAAGCCCAAACTTTTAGCCCCGCAAGATATATCTAATGCCTTAAAATTAAAACTTATAGGGGTAATACCCGAAAGTGATGCACTAAATATTATGGCAAGTCAAAGCGGGGTTGGTCTTTGTGCTGATTTAAAAATAAACAAAGCATTTAAAAATTTAAGAGATAATGTGTTTTATGCCGATTATAGACTAAATCAACAAATAAAATATTAGGGGGCAGTATGTTAAAAAAGGAAACAAATAACAACTTGTTAAAAGTTTTAATTAGCGAAAAGCGTTTTGACCCACAAAAGATAAACAATATTTTGGCAACAGATTTATATGATGTTATAAAAAACTATTTCGAAGTAGAGCGTGATGATGTACGCACTAGGGTAGATTTAGAAGAAGACGGCTATTATGTGTTGCGCTGCAAAGTTCGTGCAAGGCGAGTAAAAATTTTTGGTGTGTTGTAGGTGGTGTGATATGAAGTTCAAAAATTTATATTTTTTTGTTTTATCGGTTGTGGTTTGTTTTATTATATTGATTGCGGGCGATTTTTTAGGCGAGCACAACCCTATAAAAATTGTTTGTACCGAAATTTCACAAATTATATATAATAGGGGTGTATAATGAATTTTAATGTTTCTTTTCATCC
>CADAJB010000009.1 GCA_902788085.1 uncultured Eubacteriales bacterium | reverse complement strand
GTGCGGACACACAGAAAGTTCTTGCTTTGTTACCTTAGAAGTGCCCACATCTAAACTTTTGTAAATCTGCATAGAATCCGCCGAAACTATTTCTATATTTAACTCTTTTGCAAGGCTTAAACTAAAAGAAGTTTTACCTACCCCAGTGCTTCCACTAATTATTAATAAATCACCAGTCATTACAAAACCCTTTTAAACCATTTATCAATTTGTCCACGCTTAATTTCAACAACAAAAGGTCGTCCGTGTGGACATTGCATTGTCATTTCGCCCGTAGAAACTTTTTTAACAAGTGCTATAAGTTCGTCACGGTTTAAATCGTCACCACCTTTTACTGCGTGTTTGCAAGCGTATTGAGCAAGCCTATCTTTTAATACATCTTCGGTTTTTAGCACTAAAAATGTGTTTAAATCAGCTAAAATGCCATTAAAAAACAGACCTATATCTAAATCGGCAAGTTGCGCTGGAATGGTGCTTACCTTAAAACTATTGTTTCCAAAAGGTTCTATTTCAAAGCCCATATCGTTAAGAACAGTTATATTTTGATTAATAAAACTATATTCGTTTGTGTTTACATCAAAGGTGTATGGTATTAACAAGCCCTGTTTTTTAACATCTTTTTGTTGAACGCTTAACACAAGTTTATCATAAAGCATACGCTCGTGTGCGGCGTGTTGGTCAATTAAGTACATAATGTCGTCGGTTTCGACTATTACAAAAGTATTAAACACCTTTCCTACTACTTTTAAAGAAAGTTCTACATCGTTATTTAAAACTTCGTTGCTTATAATTTGTTGTTGAATAGGTTTTGGCTCGAAGTGTTTTAAGGTGTTATCTTCGTTAAAAAACGAAGTATTTTGCAACTTGTCTATTAAAATTTCACCTGGTGTAAAGGCTTCTTCTTTTAAACTATCTTGTGCTGTTGGTGTTACAAATGGTGTAGCGTTTGTTTTTATGTCGTCTAACAGCCTTTTTGTTTGTTCTAGCATAGGTGCACTTGGTGGTGGCGTTGTTGTTATCTGCTCGGTTTTTGTGCTAGTTGTTTTAAATTCTTCTACTACCGAGTTTGCTAAAAATTGGCTAATAGCGTCTTTTACCGAGTTATAAACAAACCCAAAAATCTGCTGACTGTTAGAAAAACGCACTTCTTTTTTGCTTGGATGTACATTTACATCCAATTCTTCGTTAGGAATAGTAAGATTTAAAACAAACAACGGAAAAGATTGTTTTAACATATATGGCTCGAATGCACGGCTGACCGCTTGACTAACCAAATAATCTGTAACATACCTACCATTTATTATTAAAGTTTGGTATGTGCGGTTTGGTTTAAAGAAATTGGTTTTGCTTACATAACCAGTTAGTTCATAATTAAAACCACTAGAATTAACTGGTATTATATTTGTTATGGTGTTTTTACCATATACGGCAAATATAGCATCATAAAGCCCTGTGCCCTGACTGTTATAAATAATTTCGTCATCGGCTATATATTTTATAGCAACATTTGGGTTAGATAAAATCAAACGCGCCATAAGTGATGTAATTTCGCCTTCTTCTTGTTTAGGCTTTTTTAAAAATTTTGCCCTAACTGGCACATTGTAAAACAAATCTTCTACTGTTACAACAGTACCATTGCCTGCCCCACTTTCGCCTGTTTCTTTTACTTCACCACCAAAAACTTTTACATAGTTGCCCACAACTGCGTCTTTTGTTTTTGTTAAGATGTTTACTTTTGCTACCGAACAAATAGACGCAAGTGCTTCACCCCTAAAACCTAGTGTTGTTATATTGTTTAAATCTTCGGCAATTTTAATTTTGCTTGTAGTATGTGGCAAAAAGGCAACCATAATGTCGTCTTTTTCGATACCACATCCGTTATCCGAAACAATAATTTTAGAAATACCACCATTAAAAACTTCTACACTTATCTGTGTAGAACCTGCATCTATGGCGTTTTCGACTAATTCTTTTACAATAGAACTAGGGCGTTCTACAACTTCACCAGCGGCTATTTTATTAAAAACTGCTGGCTCTAATATGTTTATTTTTGACATAATTATTTCACCTTTTGTTTTAATTCCGAAAGTATGCTAAACGCTTCTATTGGGCTAAGATAGTTTACATCTATTGAGTTTAAATAATCTTTAATTTCTTGATATGCCTTAGATATAGCAACCACATTGTCTTTTTGTTGTGTAGATAAAGTGTTTGTAGTGTGCATATCTTCTTGGTTTTCGTGTTCGTACAAAATTTGTTTTGCTCGGTCGGTTACATTTTGTGGTATGCCTGCTAATTTTGCAACTTCTATACCAAAACTTTTATCTGCACTACCCCTAACTATTTTTCGTAAAAACATAACCGAATTATTAAACTCTTTAACCATAACTTTATAGTTTTTAACTGTTGGAAGTTGACCTTCTAGCACAGTTAATTCGTGGTAGTGTGTAGCAAATAAAGTGTGGGCTTTTATAACTTTTTCGATTTGCTCTACAACAGCCCACGCTATACTAAGCCCGTCGTATGTTGATGTTCCTCTGCCAATCTCGTCTAATATTAACAAACTGTTTTTTGTTGCGTTTTGCAAGATGTTGGCAACTTCTACCATTTCTACCATAAATGTACTTTGCCCACGCCCTAGGTTATCACTGGCACCTATACGAGTAAAAATGCGGTCGGTTGGCATAATTTCGGCTTGGGTTGCAGGTACAAAACAGCCAATATGCGCTAAAAATACAATTAAAGCAACCTGACGCATATATGTGCTTTTACCCGACATATTAGGGCCAGTTATAATAAGTGTAGATTGTGTGCTGTCTAGCAGTGTGTCGTTTGGTACAAACTTTTCTTCTTTGTTTAACTTCTCTACTATTGGGTGTCGGCCTTCCAAAATTTTTATGTGTTTAACACTTTCGTTTATTAGTGGTTTGTGATAGTTGTTATTTAATGCCACTTCGGCAAAATCGGCTAACACATCGGCTGTGGCTATGGCGTTGGCAGCGTTTTGCATTAATGGCATTACTTGCAATAGTTTTTCGCGAATTTTATTAAACAACTCTATTTCTAACTTAATAGAATTTTCTTCAGCGTTTAATATTGTTTGTTGCAAAGTTTTTAAGTCTTTTGTCATAAAGCGTTCGTTGTTTGTAAGAGTTTGCACGCGCTCGAACCTAAAAGGCAACATATCCGAATTGCTTTTTGGCACTTCAAAATAATAACCCATAATTTTGTTGTAAGCAATTTTTAAGTTTTTTAAGCCAGTTAACTCTTTTTCTTTTGCTTCTAGTTGAGTTATCCAGTTGCGTCCATCAAGTTTTGCATTTAAATATTCGTCTAATTGCGCATTAAACCCTACTTTTATAAATCCACCTTCTTTAATTGTTATTGGTGGCTCGGCAATAAATGCATCTTCTAACATTTTGCTAACAGAGGTTAAATCGGCAATATTGTTATAACAATCACATAAAATCTTAGACTTAAATTTACCCAAAACTGCCTTTATGCGTGGAATGCGTGATAAAGTTGCACCCAAGGTTACGCAATTTCGTGGGGTTAGGTTGCCATAAGCCACTTTACCGCAAAGCCTTTCTATATCGCCTATATATTTTAACGCTTCAATTAAATCGGTGCGGTTTAAGTTGTCTTTACTTAATTCTTCTACTGTATCTAATCTGTCATTAATTAAAGCATAGTCTTGAAGTGGGTGCTCTAAATAATTTCGAAGTTTACGCGCGCCCATAGGTGTTAGAGTTTTATCTAGCACCCACAAAAGCGAACCAAACCTTTTGCGTTCGCTTAAACTTTCGGTTATTTCTAGGTTTAACCTTGTGTTTATATCTAAGTGCATAAAGTTGTTTTCTTGCACAACTTTTGGCTTGTTTATGTGTGATAAATCACGCTTTTGTGTTACTTGCAAATAATCTAACAACGCACCTGCCGATACAACACAAAGGGGCTTGTCGGCGCAACCAATTATGCTTAAATCACCTATTTTAAATTGTTTTAATAACATTTCGGTAGATTTTTGTTTTTCAAAAACAGCATCTATGTGTTTATAAAATTTTGGTACAGCGTGAATTTTTACACACTGCAAATCAAAACCTAACAAAAAGCCCGTATTGTTTGCAATAACTTCGCTAGGGCTAATACTAACCAACAAATCACTTAGTTTTGTAGAAGCGTCTTGCCCTATAATTTCTTGTGTAAAAAATTCACCAGTAGAAACATCTAACCAACTTAACCCTATATGTTGCTCGTCTTTACAAAAAACGCACGCAATATAGTTGTTTTGATTATCTTGCAACAAACCTTCTTCCATTACTGTTCCCGGGGTTATTACCCTAACAACAGCACGCTCTACTATTTTGCCAGGAACTGGGTCCGAAAGCTGCTCACATATTGCAACCTTTTCGCCAAGGTTTATAAGTTTTGCAATATATGTATCTGCCGAATGATAAGGCACACCACACATAGGCGCGCGCTCGCCATCACCACAATCGCGTGCGGTTAGGGTAAGCCCTAATAGTTTAGAAACTCGCTGTGCGTCTTCAAAAAACATCTCATAAAAATCACCCAAACGATAAAACAATACACAATCTTTATAGTCTTCTTTGGTGGTAACATAGTTTTTCATCATTTGTGATAATGCCATTTGTTTTCTCCTTTAAATTTTTGCTATTAAATCTCCATTTTTATAGTCTAAAATTTTTACATCTATAAAACTACCAACATTTGTGCTAACTTGGTGCTTACTTAGTTTTACTACTTTTCCGCATTGCAACTTTGCAATATAGAATTTATCTGTTTCTTCTTCTACAAGCGCACGCTGTGTAGTGTTAATCAAAGCGGTAAAAATTTCGTCTGATATTTGGTGCTCGATTGCTAATAAATCGTGAATGCGCTGTTTTTTAACTTCTAGTGGAACTTGGTTTTCCATTTTTTCGGCAGGTGTGCCTTTGCGCTTACTGTACATAAATATAAAAGCATTTGCATACCTTACCTGTTTTAATAAGTTGACGGTATCTAAATAGTCTTGGTCGGTTTCGCCCGGAAAACCTACTATAATATCAGTGGTTAAAATAACATTAGGTATCTTTTGTTTTATTTCATCAATTAAGCCCAAATATTTTTCGCGCGTGTAGTTGCGGTTCATTCGTTTTAACACTTCATTGCTACCCGACTGCACAGGCAAGTGTATATATTTGCTAACCTTACTATTTTTTGCAATAGTATCTATAACTTTACTGTTTAAGTCTTTTGGGTGTGACGACATAAACCTAAGTTCAAACTCGCCCGGTATATCACACAATATTTGCATAAGGTCGGCAAAATCTACATCTTTGCCATCTAAACTAGAATGATACGAGTTTACATTTTGCCCCAAAAGTGTAATAACCTTATAGTTCATTTTAACAAGCTCTTTAACCTCGGTTATAATATCACTTGCTTTTCGGCTTTGTTCACGCCCTTTAACATAAGGCACAATACAATACGAACAAAAGTTATTGCAACCATACATAATGTTTACAAATGCGTGCATAGTGCTATCACGCTGAATTTTTACACCGTTTTCGTTTTCGATGTAGTCTTCGTTTGGTATAACCATATTTTGATATTTTTGCTGTGATAAGTAAGTGTCTAAATACTTACCAAAAAACTCTACATTATTAGCACCAAAAATTATGTTAATAAATGGAAACTTCTGCTTTAAAAAATCTGCCATTTTACTTTGTTGGCTCATACAACCGCAAACTGCCACTATTAAGCCTTTCTTTTCTTTTTTTAAAGGCTTTACCGCACCAATGTTGCCTAAAATTTTTTGTTCAGCACTTTCGCGAATGCAACAGGTATTAAAAACTATAATATCGGCATCTTTTTGCTCTTTTGCAGGCAAAAAACCGCGTTGTTGTAAAATACCCGCTAGTTTTTCGCTTTCGTGCACATTCATTTGGCAGCCGTATGTAGATATATAATAATATTTTTGTTCTTTCATTGTCTCTCCAATTTTATAAATAAATACACATTAAATATACTACATTTTTACTTTTTTGACAACAAGTTTTGTTTAAAAAGTACATTTTGCAACATAATAACAACTATGAAAAAATGGTTAAAAATTGTATTAATTAGTTTTATTATAATTACAGCACTAACTGTATTGTCAATTTTAGGTTATATAGGTTATATTTTATCTACACAACACACTACCCTAAACCTAGAAAAATTAGAAAATTTAAACAATAAAGTTAGTTTATATAATAACAAAAACACCCTAATTAGCGCAAACACACAACAAGGTTGCCCTACTATAAACTTTGAAGATATAAACACAAACACAATAAATGCCTTTATTGCCATAGAAGACCAAGACTTTTTTAAACACAATGGCTTAAACTACAAACGCATTATAAAAGCACTTCTTACAAACATCACATCGGGGTACGCAAAAGAAGGGGCTTCTACAATAACACAACAACTAATTAAAAACACCCAGCTTTCTAACGAAAAAACTTTTAACCGCAAAATTAAAGAAGCAGCCCTAGCACTAGATTTAGAAAAAAAGTATAATAAAGAACAAATTTTGCAAGCATACCTAAATATTATATATTTTGGCAACAACTCATACGGCATTGAACAAGCAAGCCAAAACTATTTTGGGCATAGCGCCAAAAATTTAAGTTTAGCCGAAAGCGCAACGCTGGCAGGAATGATAAAGTCGCCACTGTTATACTCACCTATAACAAATATGCAAAATTGCCTAAAAAGGCGAAATTTAGTTTTAAAACAAATGCTAGATTGTAAGTTTATAACAGAAGAAGATTATAATTTAGCAATAGATACCCCAATAATTATAAACAATAAAAACCTAAACAATAACTATGCTTTTGAACAAATGGTTATAAAGGAAGCACAGCAAAAACTACATTTAACCCAAAACGCCTTATATACATCGGGACTGTGTATATACACAACACTAAATAACGAAATCCAAAATTATTTACAACAAAGTATAACACCACTAGAAAAAGAAAACCAATATTCCACAGGTATTGTATTAGATAACACAGGTGCAGTTTTAGGGTTTTATAGCACTCTGCCCGACATTGATGTTCCACACTGCCCTGCAAGTTTAATAAAACCAATTTTGTGCTATGGTAGTGCATTCGAATATAATATACTTACTCCCGCTAGCCCAATATTAGACGAACCAATTAGTTTTAATGGCTATACTCCACAAAATATAGGCAATAAATATGCTGGTTGGACAAATGTGCGCCAAAGCCTTGCGCATTCGTTAAATATACCAGCAATAAAAGCCCTTGAATATGTTGGTATAGAAAAAGCAAAAGACTTTGCTTCTAATTTTAAAATAAATTTCACCCAAAACGATAATCACCTAGCACTAGCATTAGGCAGTTTAGAAAACGGTGTAACTTTATGTGATATAACAAGTGCATATAATGTTTTTGCAAATCTAGGCAAAAATGTAGATACACATTTTATAAACAAAATAACTACTACCGACGGAACGGTGTTATATAGTTTTAAAAACAGCAATAAAACAGTTTGCAAAGATAGCACTGCATTTTTAATAAACGATATTTTAAGTGATAGCGCAAAGTTCGGTACCGCAAAAAAACTAAAAAATTTAAACATACCAATATGCTCTAAAACTGGAACAAACGGATATAAAGACGGCACAAATATAGACGCGTGGAATATATCATACAACAACAAATTTTGCGCAGGTTTTTGGTATGGAAACATTAGCGGAAATAACCAATACAACCTAAACAAAAACCAAAATGGTGGCACAATAGCCACAAATAGTGCTTATAAACTATGGAAAAACTTAAAAAAAGATTATACTTTTAATGCGTTTTTACCACCGCAAAGCGTAACAAAAATTAATATAGACCTAAAAGAATTGCAAAACACACATACAATAGTGCTTGCAAACGACCAACAAGAAGACCGCTATATAACTAGCGACTACTACCCTACAAGTAGTTTATCTAAATTAAAAACAGTAGCATTAAAACAAGACAATCAATTAAATATTCAACCTAGATATACCATAGATAACAAAAAAGAACAAAACAAACAAAGTTTATATAAAAAGTTAAGCCAAATTTGGCTAAACAAAAAAGAACAGTAAATCTGTTCTTTTGTTTATAAAGTTTTTGTAGTTTGAGTTTCTATATTTTGTTTTGCACGAGTGTTAGATTGCTGTATTTGCCCTTCATTATTGTATATCATTTGTCTTTCTTTGCCATTTACATAGTCTATATTTCTAGACAAAAAGGCTTTTACAAAATCTGCACCCGATGTAATTTTAAACACATCTTTGTTTTTATCTATATTGTTTATCATATGCATAAAATCAATATTAGCATTTTTAATTGCCATTCTAGACTGAACATTAAATAATTTAAAAGTATAATCACAGGCTTCGGTTATAGTGGATATACCGCTTAAAACTTTTACATCGTAATATGCATTTGATACATCATCTTTTGGGTCTATAGAAAAACTAGTATAATTAGATTTATAGTTGTACATTCTTGCTCCATCTTTACTATCTGTGTTAATTTGAAACAAGGGGCATTCGCCATCTATGCACCCACCAACTAATGCTACACCACGCAATCCAAAAAATTTTTTAGAACCCGGAATACTTAACACATCTATGCGGTAAATTACAGGCAACTCACTGTATTTAAGCCCCGAAGCAAGACAATATATTTGCAATTTTTTGTATTCACGATTATTTAAATTTATTTTTCTGGCAAACACGCATATTGCGGTTTTTGGTGTGGACATCATTTTATTATAATTACTTCTTTCGGTTGCAAAATCTTCTCCAAAAGAAAAATTTAATCTTTGAACATTCCAGTCACCAAGTTTAGGAAGATTTTGTATTCCTAAACCTAATGGTGTTGTCCATTCGGGTGCAGTTATAAGTGTTGGTATTCTTTGTTCAATAATTTTTGCATACCATTTAGATTTTAATGCTATGCGGCTAGCAAGCGTAGAAACATAAGCATAAGAATTCGTATGATCCATCAAATCTTCCCACGAAAGTTCGGTTGATATATTTTCTGTTTTTTTAATACCTCTTAGGTTTGCATCTGTTCTTTGTTGTATTTTTTCTCTATTGTTATCTTTTGTAATACTAGGCATTAATTATCTCCGTGTAAGTTTAGTGTTAATTTTGTTAATGTAGCATAAGCCTCTTCTACCAAGGCATTAATATCTAGTTTTGCTTCTTCTTTTTCTACATTTTGCAAAGTTGGTTTAATAACAGGATTTTTAGGCAAAAATACGGTACAGCAATCTTCATAAGGCAAACTACTTAAAGTGTATGTATCTATTTTGCGTGCTATTTCTATAATATCTACTTTATCAAACGATATAAGTGGCCTAAATATAGGCATATCTACAACAGCCGAAGTACTTGTAATGCTTTCAAGTGTTTGGCTGGCAACTTGACCCAAACTTTCACCTGTTATTATAGCGCCAGCGTTTATGTCTTTGCTTAACTTTTGAGCAAGTCGCATCATTATTCGGCGCATTATTGTTATCATATAGTTATTATTGCAGTTGCGGTGTATTGCCTCTTGCACTTTTGTAAATGATATAAAGTATAAATCTACATCACCTAAATAACCAGTAAGTTTTTTTGCTAGGTCTATAACTTTTTGCTTTGCAAGTTCGCTAGTGTATGGAAAACTATGGAAATGTAGTGCACTAACTGTCATACCGCGTTTTGCCATACTATAACCAGCAACTGGGCTATCTATTCCGCCCGAAAGCATTAAAAGCCCCTTGCCCGCTGTTCCAACAGGCATACCACCACCACATTGTATAACCTTTGTGCCAATATATGTATAACCGTTTTCACGAATATCTACCATAATGTTTGTGTCATAATTGTGTAAATCTACTTTTGCATTTGGGTTGTTATCTAAAACCACCCCACCTAATTGTGCTGCAAAATCTATTGTGTGTATAGGAAAAATTTTACTTGCCCTTGTTACACTAACCCTAAACTTGCCATTTACTTCAATTTTTTTGCATTCTTCTATAATACCTTCGGGGCTTGTTGGTATGCAAATAGCAGGCGTAAGGGTGTGCAAACCAAATACTTTTGTAAGTTTTTCTATAATTTGTGGCTCTAATTCTGGGGCGTAATCACTAACTATGTATCTACCCGAAATTTGCTTTAAAGTAAATTTAATGCCTGTTAGCCAATACTTTATGTTGCGCATTAGGCTACGCTCGAAATAACTGCGGTTTGCGCCTTTTAAGTGTATTTCGGAATATCTAAGTAATAGTACTTGCATCTATTTTATTCTCCTTAGGTTGTTTAGTTCGAAAGAAAGTTTTTCTACAACAAAATCTACTTCCTCTTTTGTGTTATCGTTGCAAAAACTAAACCTTATATTGCCCATAATATCATTTTGGTTTTGCCCCATAGCACTTAACACACGGTTACCCGCAATCTTACTGCTACAAGCCGAACCAGTGCTTACATAAATTTCGTATTTTTCTAGGGCGTGCAACAAAACTTCGCCCCTTACTTCTTTAAACGAAACACTTAACACATAAGGGCTTGTGTTAGCATTTTGGGCATTTATAATAAAGTTTGTGCAATTTTGTTGTAACTTTTGCATCATATAATTTTTTAAATCTACTGTTTTTTTATAGTTTTGTTCAAAATTAGACTGCATAATTTCGGCTGCTTTAACAAAACCCAAAATTCCTGGCACATTTTCGGTTCCTGGGCGAATATTGCTTTCTTGCCCGCCACCAAACACACTTGGTTTTAGGTTTACACCGTGCCTTAGGTAAAATGCCCCAACGCCCTTTGGCCCACAAATTTTATGTGAACTTATAGTATAGGCATCTACCATAGTGTTAGATAAATTAACATCAACTTTGCAAAATGCCTGCACTCCATCGCAATGCACTAGGCAGGTTGGCACTGTTTGTTTAATTAGTTTGCTTATGCTTGCAATATCGTTTATAGCACCTGTTTCGTTGCTAACATGTATAAACGAAACAAGCCCAACATCACTATTTAACAAGGTTTTTAAGTGTTGTATATCTAAAAGCCCATCTTTAGTTAAGTTAATAAACTCTACATTAAAGCCGCTGTTTTTTAAATTTTTTGCAGTTTCAAATACGCTTGGGTGTTCGCCAATGCTAACAAGTATCTTTTTGTTTTTGCGTGCAAGACCGTTTAATATTATGTTGTTGGCCTCGGTAGCACTACCCGTAAAATATAAATTATCACTAGAACTTGCGTGCAACATCTTTAACATTTTTGCGCGTGCTTCGTTTAATATGTTTTTTACATTAATAGATGGTGCATAAACAGAAGAAGGATTGTAGAACAATTTTGTGCTACAATCGCAAACATACTTTGCCACTTCACTATTTGTGCAAGTTGTGGCTGAATTATCAAAATATATCATACAATCCCCTTTTTATTAACGCAACTCTGCGCCAAATTGTGTTTTTAAAGCTTCTAATACTTTGTTAAACAATTCATTAACTTCTTGTTGTGTTATTGTTGTATCTTGTTTTCTAAAAGTTAGTTTCCAAGCAATACTTTTTTGATTTTCTTTTAGTGGTGCACCTTTATAAACATCAAATAGTTCTACACTTTCGCAAGTATCACCTGCTGTTTTCTTTATAACATTAAGCATATCACCACTTGCAACATGGTCTTCAACCACAACCGCCATATCGCGTACAGATGCAGGATATTTAGGAAGAGCCTTTATTTTTTTTGTTTTCTTTTGTGGCACAACATCTAAGTTTAAGTCAAAATAATAACAATCTTTATTAATATCAAAGTTTTTAGTAACTTTTGGATTTACCTTACCAATGTGCCCAATAACTTTATTTGCCCAAATAATATCAGCCGAAATGTTTGGGTGTAAATAACTAATGTTTGCAACTTTATAGTTTAGTGTTAAACCTAAATTTTGTGCAAGCATTTCTACAATAGATTTTGTTGTAAAGAAGTTGGCGTCTTCTTTTACATCAATATACGCAAGAATGGTGTGCTCTTGTGGAAGTGCTGTTGTATCTGTTGGGTTATCGTAAGTGTTGGCAACTTCAAACAATGCAAAATTAGTATTTTTGTGCATTAAGTTGTAGTTTACAACCTCTAACAAAGACCCAATAAGTTGTGTACGCATAATAGAATAATCTAAACTTAACGGATTTTTAACTTGCATATAATTGCGCAAAGCACTATCTTGTGGAATTAATAATTTATCTAGTTGTTTAGGAGAAATAAATGAATAACTAAATATTTGATGTGCACCTGTTAACATCATACTATCTATAACAGTATTGCGCAAACTTTGTTTTTGCGAGTTTCCACCCTTTACAAACGAAGTTGTTTCGAGTGCTGTGCTATTTAACTTATCAAGACCATAATACCTAATTAATTCTTCTATAATGTCGTTTGGACCATCAATGTCTGTACGAATTGCAGGTGTTAAGCAGTTTAGTTTTCTGCCCTTTATTGTTGCAGTTATTCCTAAATTTCCTAAAATGCGGATAATATCCATTTCGGGTATTTCAATGCCTAACAATTTTTTAATGTAATCTATTGAAAAACTAATGTTTTTGCCTTTTGTATCTACACTTGTGTTGCTAATCATTTCGTTAGAAATTTTACCAATTTTTAGTTGTTCGATGAGTGCTAAGGCACGGTCTAAACCAGCCACGCACGAAACAGGTGTAACACCACGCTCGTATCTACCACTTGCATCTGTACGCAAACCTATGCTACGACTTGTTTTGCGAATACTTTCGCGCTTGAATGCGGCACTTTCTAGCACAATGGTTTTAGTGTTATCGTTTACCGAATATTCTGCCCCACCCTTTATACCAGCAAGACCAATAGGACCTTTGGCATCACATATAACAGTGATGTTTGGTGTTAGTTGATATTCTTTATCATCAAGTGCTATAAGTTTTTCGCCTTTTTTGGCTTTTCGCACAATTATAGACTGACCATTTATTTTTTCATAGTCGTATGCGTGTAATGGCTGACCTAATTCCCACAAAACATAGTTTGTAATATCTACTATATTGTTTTTAGGTTTTAAACCTATTAGTTTTAGGCGTTGTTGCATCCACATAGGTGAAGGGCCTAATTTTACATCTTTAACTACACAACATAAAAAGTAAGGGCAATCTTCATCTTTTACTTCTAACGATAGTGGCATATCTAGTTTTTGTGCTTTATATTTAAAACTTGCGTCTTTTAATGGCAAATTTAATGCGGCAGCCAACTCTTTTGCCAACCCCTTAACGCTTTGGCAATCTGGGCGGTTTGCAAGCACACTTAAATCGTAAATAACATCATCCATACCAAGTAAAACCGAAATGTTTGTACCAAGTGGAATATCTTTTATATCTTGCTCTTTTATAATCATAATGCCATCTACCATAGCGCCTGGGTAAACACTATCATCTATGCACAACTCTTCACCAGCACATAACATACCTTGGCTTTCTTCACCGCGCATATTGCTTGTTTTTATAATTTTGCCATTTGGTAATTCGGCACCATCTAGTGCAGCAGGCACTATTGCACCTTCAAACACATTTGTGGCTGCTGTAATAATTTGAACAGGCTTTTTTTGCCCAATATTAATTTGACATATTTGTAGTTTGTCGGCATTTGGGTGTCTTGTTATTTTTGTAATTTTACCAATAACTACCCTTTCCATACCTTTATATAACTCGCGCATTTCGTCAACTTCATAACCAATAGATGTAAAAGTTTGCGCCACTTGTTTTGGTGTGTAATCTTTTAAGTCAACAAAATCGTTTAACCATTTGTAAGTAACAATCATTTTAATTCTCCTATTATTTAAACTGCTTTAATAAGTTTATATCGCCGTCGTACAACTCACGCATATCGTCTATACCATACTTTATCATTGCAATACGGTCTAGCCCTAACCCCGCTGCAAACCCTGTGTATTCATCGGGGTTTATGTTGCAATTTCTTAACACATTAGGGTGAACCATACCAGCACCCAAAAGTTCTATAAAACCTGTTTGTTTGCAAACCGAACAACCTTTTCCGCCACAGTGTGTACAAGTTGCATCAACTTCTACGCTAGGCTCGGTAAATGGGAAATATGATGGCCTTAACCTAATTTTTGCTTTTTCACCAAACAAGTGTTTTGCCAACTTTTCTAGTGTTCCGTTTAAGTCGGACATAGTTACATTTTTATCTACAACCAAAATTTCAAACTGACTAAACATTGGCGAGTGTGTTGCATCTACTTCATCTACCCTATACACTCTGCCTGTGCTAATCATTTTAATAGGTGGTGTGTTGTTTTCCATTGTGCGAATTTGTGTTGCAGATGTGTGCACCCTTAGCAATCTTTCGGCATCAAAATAGAAAGTGTCTTGTGCATCGCGTGCTGGGTGGTCTTTTGGCACATTTAGTGCTTCAAAGCAATAATAATCAGACTCTATCTCTTTTCCGTCTTGCACAGTAAAGCCTTGCTCAATAAAATAGTTTATTAAATCACGCTGTACAATTTCTATTGGGTGCATAGTGCCTTGTTTTAAAGGTTTTACGGGTGTAGTTATATCTACAAACTCGTTTTTAATTTGTTCCTCTAAAATTTTGTTTTCTATGCTATCTTCTTGTTGTTTTACACTGTTTAAAATTGTGTCGCGTGCTTCGTTTAAAATTGCACCAATTTTTGGACGCTCTTCACTAGAAACATCTTTTAAGCCACGCATTAAAGTAGATAATTCGCCATTTTTACCCAAGTATTTAGAATTAACCAAAATTAATTGCTGTTTATCTTGTGTTTTAGATATCTCTTCTAATGCTTTTTTTGTTATTTCGTTTATTTTTTGTTGCATTTTTTCCTCCAAATAAAAAAACTTCGCCTAATTTTTAGGGCGAAGTTAAACTCCGTGGTACCACCTAACTTCCTGTTGTTGTTATAACAACAGGCACTCATTTATAGGTATATCGTTACCCAAATACGCCAAAACCTACTATAATGTTCAGTATGGTGCTAGAAAGTGAATTCGTTTAGCGCAATCTTATGGGCATTACACCGTCGCCCACTCTCTTAAAAGTTGCAATCTAAATTACTAGTCTTTCATCATCGCTTCATCAAATAGTATTATAATATAGTTTAAATTTGTAGTCAAGCCTTTTTTTAATATTTATGCTACTAGGTTTAACATTTCGTCTAAACTAGAAGAATTTAAATAAGTGTCGGGTACTTTGCCAATAATTATAGATTCGCAAATTAAAATGTGCGATTTTGTGCTAACCGTGCGCGTACTTGTGGGCAAAACAAGGCTAACTGTTGTATCTAGCGTAAGATAAATGCGGTGGTTGGTTTGGTTGATACCAGCCGAACAAAACTCACTGCTAAAACTAGATTGAATACTACCAATGGGCGAAACATAAAAGTTAATCTCAGGCCCTAAACCTACTAAAACCGAAATGCCCGAAAGTGTGCCAAGTGGTATGCCAACCCCTTCGGCACTTGCAAGTTCTAGATTTTGTTGCGCCGTTTTACTTATATCTTTGCTTAGTTTGTTTATTTGTATAGACCTTACCTGAAACATCGTAATATTGCCTTCGCTATCGGTCATTATATCAATTAGTTCGTCATATACATCGGTGTTGTTTATAACTGTTTGAACAGCACCATTTACAGCCTTAGTTGCCATAGTTTTTATTTTGGCTTGACTAATGGTTATAATTATAGGGTTTACATAAACATTAAAGAAAACAAATATAGATATAATAATAATCAGCAAAAAAACTAGCAGTACCAAAAATTTTTGTCTTCTTGAAAATCTATGCCTTTTAAAGCGTTTTTGCATAAATTATATATATGCAAAAACAGGTGTTTTGTTACCTTTTTGTTTTACTTTTAAATATTAAACTAACTATAAAGGCCGAAACTACCGCAGCAGCAATACCAGCAGCCACTGCTTGTAATCCTCCTGTAAATATACCAAGTGCACCAAATGTTTCGTAGCCTTGTATGGCTCCGCGTGCTAGCGAATAACCAAAACCAATAATTGGCACGGTTATGCCACTTGCACAAAACTCTTTTATGGGTTCAAATACATTAAAAATTTCTAATATAACACCTAGGGTTAAAAAAGTAACTAAAATGCGGGCACTCGTCATTTTGGTGGTTATTATTAAAACTTGCCCCAGCATACACACAAAACCACCAACTAAAAACACTTTTAGGTATAAAATTGCATCAAACATAGTTTTCCCCTTTTAGTACAACCGCGTGCGCAATACAAGGTATAGACTCGCCCTGCTGACAAGTAAGCGGACTAAGCAAAGCACCCGTTGCTATAAACAGAACGCGTTTTAATGTTCGGTTTTTTAATCTTTGCAATACATAACTATTTAAAACACTTGCCCCGCAACCACAACCGCTAGCCCCCATAAAAACTTTTTGTGTATTTTTAAACATCATTTGCCCACAATCACTATAATTAGCCCCCAGATGCACGCCTTTATTTTCCATTAGGTCTATTAAAACTTCGCTACCCAACTTCCCTAAATCTCCGGTTAAAATTAAATCATAATAATCGGGTTCTATGCTTAAATCGTTTAGATGTTGCCATAAAGTTTCGAATGCCGCTGGTGCCATTGCTCCGCCCATATTATTTACATCGGTTACATTCCAATCGGCCACTTTCCCTATTGTTGCACTTGTTATTGCCACTCCACTAGAATTTTGCGCCAACACAGTAGCACCGCTGCCTGTTGTTGTCCACTGGCTTGTTGGCGGACGCTGTGTACCTAATTCTAAGGGGTATCTAAACTGCTTTTCGGCAGAACTAAAATGGCTGACGGTGGCACAAACAACATTGTTTGCGTATTTCCCGTCAATTAGTGTTGCCCCAACCATTAAACTTTCTGCCATAGTGCTACACGCACCAAATACACCCAAGTATGGAATATTTAACGAACGAGCCGCAAAACTAGAACTTGTAATTTGGTTCATTAAATCACCCGCCACCATACAATCTATTTGACTGGGCTTTAACTTTGCATTAGAAATAGCACCATCTATACACAACTCTAAAAGTTTGCACTCTGCCTTTTCGTAAGTGGGCTGACCTAAGGTATCGTCTTCTAAAATTCTATCAAAATATTGTGCAAAATTGCCCCTACCTTCTTTGGGCCCAACCACCGAATAGTTGCCAATAACACGCGGTTTAGAGTTAAAAACTAGCGTAGATTTACCCTGTCTATTCATAATGCCCCCTTAAATTATAATGTGAATAATGCCTGCTATAATGCTAGCAACTATTCCTAGCACAATAACTGGCCCCGAAATTACAAACATTTTTGCACATAGCCCAAAAATTATTCCTTCGCGTCTAAATTCTAGTGCGGGGCTTGTTATAGAGTTGCTAAACCCTGTAATTGGCACAATACTTCCTGCACCCGCATAAGCCCCAAGTTTATCATAAACACCAATGCCCGTAAGCAAAGATGCTAAAACTATTAATATAACTAATTCCCATACCCCTGCTTCGTCAACAGTCATATCATTAAACCAAAACATTAAAAGGTCTTTTATAATTTCACCTAGCAAACATATAGTTCCGCCAACCCAAAACGCGTGAAAAAGTGTGGGCCACGGCTTTGTTTTTGGAATTTTATTTTGTAAATATTCGTTATAATGTTTATTTCTTTCTGTATCTAACATCATAAAAACCCCTTAATTAAATATTAGCAAGTAAATTAAAGTTTAAACATAAATATTTTTTTATTTTTTGTTTAAACTAATGCTATATAAAATTTTAAGAGGTGAATTTATGAAAAAACTTATTACTTTATCTTTGGCTCTTGCGCTATCTAGTGCAGGTGCTGCTGCTATTTTAAACGAAAATGCAAAATGCCCCGAATGCAAGGCATTTGCACAAGACGAACAACAAAGCACTATTAATCGAGATTTATTAATAGGAAACGGCTTTATGGTAGTGCACAAAGACGGATTAATTAGTGTTTTGCCAAACGATAACACAAATACAACAACAAACTATAATAACACACAAAACTATAACACAAGCAACACAGTCAACCAAAACAGAACTTCGAATGTAGATACTATGTCAAAAACAAACAACCTAGACACATACAAAAATTCTACAACCACACCGCAAACCACTGCAAGTTATAACAACGCAACAAATGGTGTAAATAAAGCCCAAAACAGCATAACCGCTAATTATGTTACACCAACAAACTACAACACAAACAACACAAACACACAAACAATCAACTCGCCTGCAAAAGCAAATACACAACAAACTACGCAAAACTTAAACACACAAAACAGCACAATACAAAACTTGCAATCACAATTAGCCAGCCAAAAAGAAGAATTTAACACAAAAATAGAAAAAATAAACAGTATATTAACAAATTATAACAATAGCACAATAAGCCTAAATGGCGAACAAGCATCTATGCTAAATGGTTATATAGATGTGGTGCAAAAACTTACACACAAACTAATGCGCACCAGATACACAATGGCACTAGATATAGACAATTTCTTTAATACATCTACATTTACCGAAACTGATACCACAAACCCATATATGTTAGAAATTAAAAGTATTTTAGGCAGCCGAATTATTTGCTTTGATTGTTTAAACGAAGCCTTAGATAACATTACAAACATTTTACAAAACTATACAAACAATCAATCTAGCACTTTAAATAACAGTGTAAGAAACACAACAAACAGCAATAACTTAATAAACAACACTACAACAAACAACAACTTGCCCAACAACACATTAAACAACAACTCATACACTAATACAACACAAAAAACAAACAATCAATACAACACTACATCAAACCAAAACTCAAATAATATAATGTAAATATATAAAGACTTAGTAATTTTTCTAAGTCTTTTTTTGTTATTATAAGTATAAATATAATATAAACAAAGAACACCCAACCTTATGGGTTAAGTGCTTTACCACTGTTTAATTATTTGTTTTAAACTTTCAAAATAACTTAGTTCTGGCACATCTTGTGCTAAAACAAGGTTTATCTCTTTTAAAACTTGCCCTTCTTTTAAAACTAAAATTTTACCTACAACATCATCTTTTTTTAGTGGTGCTTTTACTTCATCATAGCAAATTTGGGTTTCTAGGTTTGCTTCTTCATCTTGTTTAATAGTTTGATAGAATGAATTTTGTGGTTTTACCAAAACTTCGGCAACAGTGCTGTGCAAAATTTTGTTGGCATAGTTTAGTGTTTGATTTTCGTCAACTATACACTGGCTTTTATAGTTATTAAAGCCATAGTCTAAAATTGTTGCACAATCGTTAAATCTTTGTTTGGATGTTTCGGCACCCAAAACCACACTAATTAACCTAAAATTATTTCGCATCGCACTTGCAGTTAAGCAATAACCTGCCTCTACTGTCGAGCCTGTTTTTCCTGCATCACAGCCACTATATGCGCGCATAAGTTTATTTGTGTTAACCATTTGTGTTACTCTACCCGATGGATGTACAAAATCTTTTAAACGCTCTTGCGTGTAGTTATAATACATTTTGTGTTTTAACAACTCGGCGGTTACTATTGCTACATCATAAGCGCACGAATAATGATTATTTGCAGGAAGCCCAGTGCAGTTAGCATAGTGCGTGTTTTTTAAACCTAAAAGTTGTGCTTTTTTGTTCATTAATTCTACAAAATTTTCTTCACTGCCCGAAATGGCTTCGGCAAAAACAACGCTTGCATCGTTTGCACTGCTTAAAATAACAGCATATAACAAGTCATCAACTTTATACTGGGTATTGGCATCTAAAAACACTTGCGAACCACCCATACCACTAGCGTTTTTGCTGCATAAAAGCATATCTTGCGTTTTTAAATTGCCTTTTTCTATTTCTTCAAAAATAAGTAGTAGTGTCATAGTTTTTGTTACACTGGCTATGGGCAGTTGTTTTGTACTTTCCTTTTCTAAAAGAACATTGTTTGTGTTAAAATCCATTAAACAATAGGCTTTGCTGTTTATATCTTCTGCACTTTTTGCAAAAACTTCGCAAGTAGGTTGAAAATTTGCACCCATAAAAAGTAAAAGCAACATAGCCAATATTAAAGGAATTTTTATAATTTTAACTTTCTTCATAATACCTCCTAAAAGGTATTTTTTGTATTTTTATAAATTTTATGTAACAAAAAAAGGATTAACTAATCCCCACAATTATTGCCGAACTAACCCATGGTAAAAAAATAAGTTCAAATACGCAAGATATGCATAACAAACTAAAAACGCACACTAAAACAGCCCTTGTGGTAGCATAAAAATCAAAACTTAAAACGCTGGCTGTGTTGCACTTATCAAAACTAAACCTTATGCAAACTACGCTAAACACTAGCAAACATAATAAACTTAACAACCTACAAGGCAAATATACAAGCAAAATGTTTATAAAACCTGCAAACCTAAAAAGGCTTAAAAGCATAGCACATGTTGCACCTATAATGTAAGCATTATAAATTAAAATTAAGGTGCTAAACAAACTTGTAAAGCGGTTAAAACTTAAAAGCCACACTAAAATTAACAGCCCAATAGTAGAAAAAAACCTAGAAGCAAACACTCCACCAATATTTATATTTGAACTTAAATACTTTAAAAGCGTGATATCGGGCAAACCCTCGATGTTAGATATTTGTGCTTTTTTTATACCTGCAATAACACCAACTATTAAAGCACTAAAAATAAGTATTAAAAGCACTAGATATTGTTTTTTATATCTACCAAAATGTTCGGCTATACTATCTTTTATTATTAAAAACTTACGAAAATTAGAAACAAAAAAAGGCATATTTAAATATACGCCTAAATACTAAAAAATATGTTAGTATTAAATAGATTGCCTACAAACCCCGTTAACAAGCCACTGAACTTTATCTTCGCACTCTTTATCTTTTACAAAATTTGCAACATAATATATAAACTCTTTAACTGTGGGTTTTGTAGTAAATAATATATCGTTGTTAAAAATTTGTGAAGTGTTATCTTTATTATACAACTGCCAAGCACTACTAATAGCGGTGCGCATACAACGCTCTAAATTATTTATAGTGGTAGAATGCATAGCCGCAACTATACTATAAACCGAATTATACAAAGTGCAAGCCTTGCAACCATCTATAATTACTTGATTAATGCAATCCTTTAAAAATATAGACCCGCACGACTTAACATTTACCCCTATGTTTCTTAACACTTTTGTTATTATATCAAACCTAGTTAGCGGAAAATTAGAAGTGTTGTGTGGATTGTTTTTATACGCCAAACACTCATTAATTTTGTTAGACAAAACAACCTCGTAGTCGTCTTTATCACAAATAGCACAATTATAAGGCAAACCTACAACAGACTTTTCTTTTTCGTTTTGCAAAAAACAAACACTTGGCACATAAAATGGTGATTCTATATCAAAAAGTTGCAAAAACTGAGTTATAAATTGCTTTGGTATATTATCTACAACAACCATCATAGGATGCACTGCCACAGTTTTAGATAACAACCTGCACAAGTTTGTTTCGTAACACAATTCTACACCATGTTTTTGAAAAAAACTTTTTAAACTACTATTATAATTTTTGGTATCACTAAAATAATATATAGCCACAAATTTATTTGCCACCATTTTATCTTCTCTCCGATTTTTTAAAATTGTAACATATTATTTTAAAATAATCAAACATTATTGAAAAAAAGTAACAATTTAGCCCTATTTTAGTCAATTTTATAGTTAAAAATTAAAAAATATATTTTAAAAATGTCTTAATTTGTCTAATTTTTTAGCATATTATCTATAAATACGCCAAAACCCTTTGTTGCGTCATTTACAAAAACATGCGTAACAGCCCCAACAAGTTTTCCGTTTTGCACTATTGGGCTTCCGCTCATTCCCTGAACAATCCCACCTGTTGCTTTTATAAGTCGAGGGTCGGTTACTTTTATAACCATATCTTTATAAGTTTCGTTTTTATTGTTTAACTTTACAATTTCTATATCATACGCCCTAACATTTTTTCCGTCAATGCAACAATACATTAATGCTTTACCGGGTATTATGGTGTACTTACCACCAACTTCAATTTCGGTATAATTATCTTTTAAAAGTTTGTTATCAATGTTTATTTGCCCAAAAACACCTGTGCTAGCATTTTTTTGCACATCTCCTAATATCACATTGGTTTTTAATATTCCCCTTATCTCGCCTGCACTGCCCCTAACTGCACGCTTTATGCCCAAAACCGCACAATCATAAAGTTTGCCATTTAAAACAGGAATTAAACTATTTGTGTTGGGCTCTATTATCGAATGCCCTAGTGCACCATAAGTGTTGTTTGTTGGGTCTATGTAAGTTAGTGTACCTAATCCGCTAACATCATTCTTTACCCACAGCCCTAATTTATACTTTTTAGTCAATAAATCGTAAGCGGGCTTTATTTTTGTTTGATATTCTTTACCCTTGCGCATTGCCTTTATTGTTACATACTTTGCATCTGTTTGTTCTTGGTTTATCAAACCACTTATCTCTTTTGCACTGTTTACTTCTGTTCCGTTTACACTGATTATAATATCGCCCTGCATTAATTCGTTGTTTTGTAAATTATCTATAAACTGATTATTACTATATACCTTATTTTTACCTATAACCAAAACGCCTTTTGTGTTATATTCAAACCCAACAGTTTGCCCGCCTAAAAAAACTTTTTTTGTTGGCAAAATATTTGCGCTTACCGATTTTAATTTAATAGTATTTAATAAATAATAATCTAGTGTGCTATTTTGTGTGTTGAATTTTGAAGTTATTAAACTATTATTTTGCGTGTTTAGATAACCATTTAATTGGTTTTTTGCAATACTAATTTTGCTTGGAAGACTAAAAATAGCACAAAAAGGTGCTAAAAAACTTAAAATTAGCATAAAAAATAGTGTGCATAGTACTATATTTAGCCTAAAAGTAAAAAAACGCATAAAAATACCCCAACTATTATGTTGAGGTATTTAAAAATTTTTATACTACTTTTATTATGGCAAAAAAAGTTAATTAGATATGCTAACTTTCTTTTGATTGCATAGTGCTTTTAACTCTTGTGCATTTTGTAGCGCAATAGCCGATTTTGTTATAGCACCAGTAAGGCGAGCGATTTCGTCTATATTGTTTATGTTATCTAGTTTTTCTACTGATGTAAATGTTTGACCGTCTATCACATTTTTTACAACCTTAAAGTTTGCGTCTGCCATAGCACAAATTGCTGGCAAGTGTGTTATGGCTATTATTTGATTATGTTTAGATAACTCGTACATTTTAAACGCCACTTTATAACTTACTTCTCCGCTAATACCTGTGTCAATTTCGTCAAAAATAAGCGTACCAAATTGGTCTAAGCCAAGTATTATATCAAATGCTAACATAAAGCGCGACATTTCTCCGCCCGACATAACCTTATTTAATGGCATCAACTTTTGCCCTGGGTTTGCACTAAACCAAAAACTTACCTTATCCGCCCCTTTGGTTGTTATAGTAGTTGGCTGAATATCTATACTAAACCTAGCATCTTTTAACCCTAGTGTTGTTAGTTCGTCTAATAATTGCTGTGTTAAGTAATTGCCTGCTTGTTTTCGAATATTTGTTATTTCGGCACAAACTTTTTGTATTTGGCTTTCTACTAATAAAAGTTCTTCTTTTAACTTAGCTATAATTTCTTCACTGTTGTTTAATGTGTTTAAACGGTCCTGCGCACTTTGGCAAAAACTTAAAACTTCTTCTATACTTTGCCCATATTTGCGTTTTAGTGCTTTTATTTCGTCTATTCTTGCATCTGTTTTATAAAAATCTTCTTCGCTAAAATCATAACTTTGCATTATGTCTTGGCAAGTGTTTTTTATGTCTTCTAGTTCAATTTTAGCACTATCTAACCGACCACTTAAACTTTCTATATTAGCATCAACCCCACTTATGCTATTTATATAGTGTAGCGCATTATATAACATTGTTAGCACACACTCGGTGTCATTGCTATCTAAAATATTTGCTACAATATTTAAATTTTCTACCACTTTTTGAGTGTTCTTCATTTTAGAAAGTTTTTCATTTAGTTGTTCTTCTTCGTCCGCATTCAAATTGGCATCGGTTATTTCGTTTATTTGATACTCTAACATCTGTTTTTCGCGTTCTCGTGCGGTGTCGTCGCTATTCAATTCGGCTAATTGTTTTGTTATATCATTCTTTTGTTGTAGCAAAGCATAAAGTTGTGTGGTTTTTGGGCTTAGTTTATCTTTTAATATTGCATCTATAAAATCTATATGCTTGTTTTCGTCTAACAACACTTGGTATGCGTGCTGTCCGTAAATTTCTATAAGGCGTTCGGATATTTGCCTTAGCATACTTAAAGTTATAATTTGCCCATTTGCTCGAATATCGTTTTTGCCATCTTGGGTTAATTTTCTACTAAGTATTAAGTTATCTAAAACTTCTACACCTAATTGTTCTAACACTTGCAAAGTTTTTGTGTCTAGGTTTATAAATTCAATTTCTACCCTTGCATAGTCTTTATTTGGCATAACAATATTTTTATCGGTTTTTGCACCAAGCAAAAATGATATAGCCGAAATTATTATAGACTTGCCCGCACCTGTTTCGCCACTTATAATATTTAAACCTTTATCTAGTTCTAGTGTTAGGTCTTCTATTAATATATAGTTTTTAATACATAATTTAGATAGCATTTTACACCCCCAAATAAAACATTTGTTCTAATTATTTTGACACAGAAAAATAAAAAACACAAAGCAATAATTGTTTTGTGTTAAATGTTCTAATTTTTAATCTTGACTTGTTGGTGTTGGGGTTGCTTTTTGCATTACTTGTTTTTCTACTTCTTCGCGAATGTCTTGGTTTTCGGCTAAGAATTTTTTTACTGTTTCTTTACCCTGACCAATTTTATCACCATTATACGAGAACCACGAACCACTTTTTTCGATTATACCAAAGTCGATTGCTAAATCTAACAAACAACCTTCGCGAGATATACCTTTGCCGTAAATTATATCAAATTCGGCTTGTTTAAAAGGTGCAGCAAGTTTGTTTTTAACAACTTTTACTCGTGTGCGACTACCTATAACATTGTCGCCTTCTTTAATGTTTTCAACACGCCTAACATCAAGCCTTATACTACTATAAAACTTTAATGCTTTACCACCTGTGGTTGTTTCGGGGTTACCATACATTACACCCACTTTATCACGCAACTGGTTAATAAATATAACACAGGTGTTAGATTTGTTTATTGCAGCAGTAAGTTTTCGCATTGCTTGGCTCATAAGTCTTGCTAACAAACCTACATGCGAATCACCCATTTCACCGTCTAATTCGGCTTTTGGTGTAAGTGCTGCAACCGAGTCAATAACTATAATATCTATACTTCCACTACGAACTAAACTATCTGTTATATCTAATGCTTGCTCACCACTATCTGGTTGCGAGATGTAAAGCGAATTTATATCTACGCCTAAGTTGCCTGCATATACAGGGTCTAGCGCGTGCTCGGCATCTATAAACGCTGCCACACAGCCCATTTTTTGCGCTTCGGCAATAACATGCAAAGCAACTGTTGTTTTACCCGAAGATTCGGGACCATAAATTTCTACTATTCTGCCCCTAGGCATACCACCTATGCCAAGTGCAACATCTAGTGTTGGGCAACCCGATGGAATTACATCTACCGCAATTTTTGCATTATCACCCAAACGCATAATCGAGCCTTTACCAAATTGCCTTTCTATTTGCCCTATAACTTGTTCGAGTGCCTTTTGTTTTTCGTTCATAATTTTGCTCCTTTCAAACAAATGTTCTAATTGTATTATACACTATTTTGTAAAAAACGCAATTAAATTTAATGAAGTTTTTTAATTATTTTAAAAACTGCCTGCCTACACATTATTTGGGTTATGTAATCGGCTGAATGATTAAAGTTATATTTATAAACATGTATCGCCTGCTTATCGCCCACTGCTAAAAATGGTGTATTAAAAGTTCCCGACAAAACAACCGCCAAACCTGCATCTATGTTTTCTGCCATTGTTGCGCCCATTTCGTAACATAAATCTACACTACTTTTGTTATGTGTTGCTAAAAAGTCAGCACCAACATTTAAATTAACCGCAACATCTTCTAGTGTTTTTAAAGAGTGGCATTCAACTATATGCTTATCAAAGTTTGGCAACCCATCACGCAAATATCTTTCAAAAGCACCCTGTGTTAAAATATCTGCAACGCATAGTGTAACATCTCTAACAGTTAAAAGTTCATCTAAAACCTCTAACATTGTTAAGTTTGTGTCGTTGTATAGATATTCGTTAAATACTTCGTGCAAGTTGCGAACAAACTTTCTTACTAAATCAAAAGGAATGTTGGGGTTTTTTGCAGATATCACAATTTGGGCATCTAAATATGATACATATACGCTTGCATAAAATAGGTTTGAATTTTCTATTGCAGCAATTTTTTGCAATATACTAACTTTATCTAACCCAAAAATTTTAATTTGTGCAGACAACTCTTCTATATTAAATATAGGGCAAATCTTTTGCGGTATTAAATAATCGTAATAATTAAACTTGCTTGTATCTACAACTAAACACTTAACATTGCTGTTAGATATGTAATAACCCGCATCAAAAACTTGAAGCGTAGCGTTGTATTTTTGCAATAAAATTGCCTTAACTAAATCAAAATCTATATTATTAGAAAAATCTGCAACTAAAACTACATTCCTTGTTAAACAAGAAGATAAATATTGCTTAATTGCATAAATATCAGAAAATACAGTAGTGCTAAAAACTTCTACTGAACACAAGTTTAACTTTTTTATTATAATTGGGCAAATATTGTTATAAACATCTAAATGCGTTTCTTCTGTACTTAATGCAATTAAATTTACTTGCAATTATTTTTCTTCCTTTGTTTCGTTTTGATTTTTGTTTACTGGTTTTTCCATATCTTTAAATACGCCTTTGTTTTTTACTGTGTAATCAATAGCCGACCAAATTGTAATAACTATTGCAATAGCATAAATTATATATGCAGCCCACATAATAACATCACCGCAAATAGTAAACCATTGTGCAGTACTGCCTACACTTAACCAGCCTGCATAGAACATAAATAGTGGAATAAAAATGTAAGCAAATATTGCTTTTAGTTTTCCACTTAACACAGCAGCCACTACTACGCCCTTTGTGGCAGCAACTTGCCTAATACCATTAATTAATGTATCACGGGCAAATATTATAAACAACCCAATAATTCCCCAAGGGTGTGCTATTGTGCCATCAACCACAATTAAAAACATACAGCCACAATACAAAAGTTTGTCGGCAAGTGGGTCAAGCAGTTTACCTAAATCGGTTACTTGATTATTTTTTCTAGCCAAATGTCCATCTAACTGGTCAGTTAATGCGGCTAATATAAACAATCCAACCGCAATAAATTTACCGTAAGGGTCTATTGGTAGCAAATAAAAAACATAAATTAAAGGTACTAATAAAATTCTTAAAAATGAAAGTTTGTTTGGTGTATTCATATAATTTCTCCTTTTAAATCGAATGGTTCTACAACATCAACCATTTTTACATTATAAAACTCGCCTATATGGCACACAACATTATCTTTTTTTACATACACAAAGTTATCAATTTCGGGCGAACTATATTGTGTGCGCATTATATAATAGTCGGCGGTTTCGTCATCACAAATGCAAGTTAAAGTTTTGTTTAAAAGTTGTTTGCACTTGTTATACTGAATGTCTGCCTGAATTTGCACAAGTTTGTTAAGTCTTTTTTGCTTTGTACTTTCGGGCACCTGATGTTCTAGGTTGTATGCCACGGTATCATACTCTTTTGAATATGCAAAAAAGCCAACATTATCTAGTTTATATTCGGTTAAAAATTGTTCTAGTTGCTTAAACCGTGCATTATCTTCGCCCGGAAAGCCAACGATAATGCTTGTGCGAATAGATACATCAGGCATTTTTTGTTTTAGTTTTGATAAAAGACCTACCACCCTATTGCATGTACTTGCCCTATTCATACTTTTTAATATGTCATCATTGATATGTTGAATAGGTATATCTACATACTTGCAAACACGCGGGTTTGTTGCCATTTCGTTTATTAGTTGTTCACTAAAAAACTCAGGATAGCAATAATGCAGTCTTATCCATTGTATTCCTTCAATTTTAGACAACTCTTGCACAAGTTCTACTATGCGGTGTTTTTTGTATAAGTCTTCGCCATATCTAGTTACATCTTGTGCAACTAAAATTAATTCTTTTACACCTTGCTTTGCAAGTTCTGTTGCCTCGGCTAAAAGTTTTTCTAGCGGTTCGCTTTTATACCTACCCCTAATTTGTGGTATTGTACAATACGAACACTTATTATCACAACCATCTGCAATTTTTAAGTAAGCATAATGCCTTGGTGTAGAAACAATCCTAGCACAAGGTGAATTGTTTTTGTTTTGTTTTGGCACTATGTTATAAAGTTTGCAAATAGCACTAATTATTTCTTCATAACTTCTTGTACCTAGTGTTAAATCTACACCAGGCAACACATTTTTAAAGTCGAAATTAGATTTAGCAGGCAGACACCCAACCACTATAATTTTTTCGGCAGTTTTATTTTTATATTGCAATACTTCTTTTATTTTGCCTATACTTTCTAGCCTTGCAGGCTCAATAAAAGCACAAGTGTTTACAATAATTATTTGCGCTTCATGTGCGTTGGGTGTAACCCCAAAACCAAACTGATTTATGTTATACAAAATGCGTTCACTATCTACTGTGTTTTTATCACAGCCAAGTGATATTAAACTCACTTTTTTGGCTAACAATTCTTCTTTTGTCATTTTTATTCCTTTTAATCGTTACCAAATAATTCGTTATATTTTTCTTCGTCAATTAATACTTGTCTTGTTTT
>CADAJB010000008.1 GCA_902788085.1 uncultured Eubacteriales bacterium | reverse complement strand
ACAATAGATGCCACTATGGATGTTCAAAACCATACAATACAGGCGCATCAAAATGTAGAATATAAAAACACCACAGGCACAGCGCTTAATAACATTTGTTTTCATCTTTACCCAAACGCGTTTCGGGCGGAAGCCACAACAACAAAAGCGGTTAGCGCTAGTCAGTTTGAAAAGTGTTATTACAATGGGTTTAGTGAAGGGAATATAAATATAAACGCAGTAAAATATAACAACGCAGAATGTAGTTACGAAATAGCGGGGGCGGATAGCAATATTTTAGTGCTAAATTTGTCTAAAACACTTGATATAAACAACAACGCTAGTATTGATATAGATTTTGTAGTAACCCTACCAAACGCCAACCACCGTTTTGGGTATGGAAACAATACTATAAATTGTGGAAACTTTTACCCAATTTTATGTGTGTTTGAAGAAGGTGAGTGGGTTATGCAGGGTTATCACAGCAACGGCGACCCATTTTATAGTGATATGGCAAACTATAATGTAAACATAACATATCCACAAGAATACACACTTGTTAGTACAGGCAATCAAACTACTACTAATAGCACACAAAACCAAAAATTATGTTCGGCTAGTGCACAATGCGTGCGAGATTTTAGTTTTATATTGTCTAATAAATATCAAGTTTTAACAAATAATGTAGATGATGTAGAAGTAAACTATTTTTATTATGACGACCCAAACGCGCAAAGTCACCTAAAAACCGCGTGCGATGCCTTCACCACATTTAATAAACTTATAGGCAAATATCCATACAGCGTGTTAAATGTGTGCAAGTCTAACTTTTTGCAGGGCGGAATGGAATATCCTAATTTAGTGTTTATATCTGATGCGATAGATGTAGATAGCGAATACAGTAATGTAATTGTGCACGAAATAGCACATCAGTGGTTTTATAATGTTGTGGGGAATAACGAAGCCGAATATCCGTGGCTAGATGAAGCCCTAACCGAATATGTAACCGCATTGTTTTATGATAAAAACACGGGTTATAGTTTAACCACAAAACAGGTTTTGGGCAACGCACTATCTTCTTATCTTTTATATTGTGATATGTACAAAGAAGTTTATGGCAGTATAGATACAAGTATGAACAGACCAATTTACAACTATAAAACCGAAGCCGAATATGTTTATATGACTTATGTTAAGGGAGTATTGATGTTTGACAGCATTTGCGAAGTTGTGGGCAAAAACAAAATGGAAAAATGTATTGCCACATATTATAGCGACAACGCATATAAAATTGCCACACCCAAAAACTTAATACAATCGTTTGAACGCGCATCAGGCAAAAAACTAACTAGTTTTATAACTTCTTGGTTAGATGGTAGCGTGGTTTTAGAAGAATTAAGTAGATAAAAAAACTAGCGCTTGCTAGTTTTTTATATTGCTTTTATATTTACTTTTATTTTTGTTTCAATTCCTTCGGCAAACCTAATTTTAACATCATAAGCACCTGCAAGTTTAATGTTTGGGGTAATAATCTTCTTTTTGTCAATTTCAATATTATAATCTTGCTTAATTTTATCTGCAATTTCTTGTGATGTTACTGCGCCAAATAGTTTTCCGTTTTCGCCAACTTTTGCGCTAACTATAATAGTTTTGCCTTTTAATTGTTCTGCTTCGGCAGAAAAAGCCTTTCGTTCTTCGGCTTTGTGATATGCTTTTGCGTTTTGTGCTTGGTTGTGTATGTTTTTATTTGTGTTGTTGGCAATTTGTGCAAGCCCTTGTTTTATAAGAAAGTTACGCCCAAAGCCATCTGCCACCTTTACAATGTCGCCTTTTTTGCCTGTGCCTTTTACATCTTGTAATAAAATAACTTCCATTTTAAGTGCTCCTTTTGTTTTTATAATTTTAAATGTTATTAAAAATTTTGTCAATGAATATATCTGTGTATTTTGCTAATAATTATTGCTTAGGGGGTATTATGGATATAAAATGCAGAAAAACTGGTTGCAGATTTAACAAGGGGCAAACCTGCATAGCAAAGTTTGTAGATATAAACAACAACACCGAATGCAAAAGTTTTGTGCGTGGCGGAGAAGATAAAGATTATAGCAGTCTTATGTTTGAAACAGCGCCCGAGTATGCAAATTCTAGGCATATAAAAGATGTTAATTTAAAGTGTAACAAGCAGTCGTGCTTGTTTAATAATAACCAAAAATGCAACGCAAATGGCATAACTGTGTTAGATAACAATGGGTGCCCAAACTGTGGCACTTTTATAAAAGATTAGGCGTTTTTATATACAATTTTGGCAAAATAACTCTTTATTTATCATATATTAATTTATCTAGGGGGTTGTATGATAATAGAGAGTTTTATTACTTTTATGAACAAAATTATGTTGTTTAGTTCGTATGTGGATAGTACTTCTTCTTTTCCAACTACGCTAACGCCCGAAGAAGAAAAAAAGTATTTTATAGCCTATAAAAACGGGGACGAAAAAGCAAAAACCATATTAGTTAGCCACAATTTAAGACTGGTTGCTCATATTGTTAAAAAGTATAGCAATTCTAGCAAAGATGCCGACGACCTAATATCTGTTGGCGCCATAGGGTTAATAAAAGCAATAGAAACATATTCGCTAGATAAAGGTACACAACTTTCTACTTACGCCGCCCGTTGTATAGAAAACGAAATTCTAATGCTTTTTCGAACAACTAAAAAGCAACAGCAAGTTATGTCACTAGAAGAAAAGTTGGGGGTAGAAAAAGACGGCAACGAAGTAGTGCTTGGCGATGTTTTAGCCGAAAATGTAGATTTAATAGACCAAATAGATACGGGTATTTTAACCGAAAGTTTAATAAAACTAATAAAACAAAGCTTGTCTGCGCGCGAGTACGAAATTTTGGTGCTACGCTATGGAATAGGCGGACGGGTAGCATATACCCAGCGCGAAGTTGCAAAAAAGTTGGGTATATCACGCTCGTATATATCTCGTATAGAAAAAAAGGCAATACAAAAAATACGCAAAAAAATATCTTTAAACAATATGTTAAGTTAATGGGGTTTCCCCATTTTTTTGTTTATATTTTTAGTTTTGGTATTGAATTAGGCTATTAATTGTGTTAAAATGTAACAATATAGCAAAAATGGAGATAAAAATGAACGCAGAAACATTAAAAGCATTATTAGATACATACGGCATTGCACTTGGAGATATAACAATGGAAGATAACCGCAAAAACAAAGCAGTTAGTAAAAAATTTAAAAATATAGAAAGTTTAACCGAAGATGATATTTTAAACGCAATATACAAGGGTGATGACGAAAGTATGGTTTTAGATTTGCTAGAAAGTTTAAATGACACAGTATATTCACAAGAAGGCACCGAACACACAATAGAAGTACACAAGCACGGCATCAGGCTAGATATGCTTAATAATCAAGATTTTGCAAAAGTTTCGGATGAAGAAGTTTGGAAAAAGTTTTTAGACAACCCCAACGAAAAACAAATGCGTGTGTTTTTAAAAGATGCTGTGGCAAAGTGGAAACAATTATTTAAAGAGAAAAAAGCAACACAAGAAAATAAAGACAACACCTTATACAGCGATGCCGACTTACAAAAAGTTTTGTTGGGCTTAGATATTTGCACCAATATGGATATTTGCTTAATTCGCATTTTAAACGAACGCGAAAAGTTAGAAAAAAACTTGGGCGAAAAATCTTTAAAGTTTGGTCGTGATGTGCAGGCATTCGAACAAGACTTAACAGAATACGAACAAAAATTCAATCAATTTCAAATAGAATGTGAAGATATAGCCGACTTTGAAGAAAAGCTTAAAAATTATCTAACCGATTGCGCCCAAAAAAGCGGCGGCAAAACACTAGAAGATAAAGATAAAGATTTGTTTAATAAAAAACGAGAGTTAGAGCAAGCCTATTCTAACGACAAACGCACATATAAAAGGCTTTTAGGCTATTTTTGTGATGCCATAATTGCAAAAAATAAGTTAGAAAAGCGTATGCAAGAAGACAAAAACAGCAATATGGAAAAATATTATGGTACATTAACAACTTGCTTTAAAGTGCCAGATAATTTTACAGAATTAATGGAAAACACTAAAAAAGAAGAAAGTATTCACAATGAAATGTTTAAAAGGTTTGCTAGTGTTTGCCAAAAGCAACTATATGCTAAACAAAAATTAAAAGATATGCACTCAAAAGTTAAAGAATATAAAGATGCTTCTTACAAGGCACAAAAAGAAGCATTAGTTTAAAAATTGGGTATTGACTTTTGCTTTGCTTTAAAGTATAATAAATAGAAATATTTAGGGTGGACTTTTACAGATGAAAATAAAAGAAAGTATTATAGATTTTTATTATCAAAAAAAGATATTAAAACGCAGGGCGCGTTTACAAAAATTAGATAACGAACTTTTTAACGAGTATTATAACATTTACGAACGCATAAGAATGTCGCAATACGGAACAAACAGATTGTTTCCAAACGAAAGATATTGTGTTGCAACCGATGCTTTTTACGAGTTTAGCGATAAATTGGTAGAAAGGTTTGCAAAAAAACAAAAGACAAATAACAGTGCAAATAGTTCGTTTAAAAGTGGAATAGTTTTCGCAGCTAGTGCGGTTGCATTAACTTCTGCTCAAATTGCAGGCGCAGTGCCTATTAGTTATGCAGCCATTGCCGCAGCTATTGCTTTGGCGGGCGGTGCTGTTGTGCAGAACATTGAAAATAGGTATGCAAAAAAGCATCACTTAACAACTCCGTCAAAAACAGATTTTGTTTATGATAAAGTTTTAACACCAGATTTTAAGTTCGTTAAAGATAGATACGAAAATATGGCTGCTATTAGATTTCGCAAAGAAAACCCCGAATCTTTGGGGTATAGCGGAGTTTTAGAGTTATCTAAAAAATAGTTTTACACAAGGAGAAATATATGAGTTTCTTTTCTAACATAAAACAACATTATATAGATAAGCGTATGCAAAAGATAGACGCTATAAATCAAGATATGCAAGATGCAGTTTATCAGTTGTATTATTCTACTTATGTTCAAACCCGTGTTGCAAGTTTTGGTAAAAAAGCTTTAAACGAAAAAGAATGTGCCTTTTTAAAAGAAGAGGTAGAGATTAACTGGTTAGAAGGCATAAGGGCATTTATAGATAATGCATCAAGGGCAGATTATTTTAGAAATGTTGTGTTAAAAAGTGGAATTATTCCATCGCTAAGCGCTGTTTCTGTTTTGATTTGCAAGTTTGCCAAAATTTTGCCAGATAACTTAATTGTTAATTCGGTTGTTTATGGTTTGTGTGCGGTTGGTTTAGGAATGGGCGCAAAAACTATGTATGATATCAAAAACAAATGCACAACACCTACAAACCTAGACTTTGCACAAAAAGCCCTAGATGCACCATGCGACGAATTATACCTAAAAGCCGAAAACCAATTTCGCAAAGATAAAGCCAGCATTGTTACGGGTGTTGACCAAGGCGAAGAAGATAACAAAGAACATTTTATGTACTTTTAGTCATATCGTAGTTTTCAAAAAAGCTTAACTATGCAGGTTAAGCCTTTTTTTGTTATACCAAATGGAGCATATACCCTGAGATACGCTCGACTTCGCAACAAGTTGCTCCGCTCGGTATTACATATAAGTAGTTATATTAAACTAAAATTCACTTTTATTAGTCAAGAGCGGCACAAACTTACAATAAATTTTTAAAAGGGTATTTACAAATTTTAAAAAGTGTGTTAAAATACGGATGTAGTTAGTTAGATGGTCGAATGCTTTTTGGCATTAGGAAAGTCCGAGCACAGCAGGGCAGGGTGCAAGATAACATCTTGTGAAGGCGACTTCAAGGATAGTGCAACAGAAACAAACCGCCACTTAATTGTCTATTTTTGTGTTTTTATAATTTTATAATTATATCTTACCTCCTATTTTTTCACAAAATTTTAAAGTGGTAAGGGTGGAAAGGTGGAATAAGTGCCCACCGGCATCTGCGAGAGTAGATGTGCTATGTAAACCCCACCTTGTGCAAGATAAGGGAGATTATACGGGTTGCCCGCCCGTTCCCGATATACATCGCTTGAACGCATTGGCGACAGTGCGTCTAGATAGATGACCATCCTAGACAAAACTCGGCTTACAGACTAAACTACCCACAACGAAGATGTTTTTACAACAGGCATCTTCGTCTTTTTTTTTACCCTTTTTTAATAAAAGCCTTGACAAAGACATATAAATTGTATATAATGTTGGTAAAGTAGAAATACTTTACAATGTGTTTAAATGCTGTGAGGTGGGTATGCAAGTAAACAAAGCCGTATATTACACTAAACTATTAGATATTTATGGCAATATGCTAACGCCAAAGCAGCACGCTATTTTGACGGACTATTTATGTTTTGATAACACACTTAGCGAAATTGCACAGGCATACAAAACAACGCGGCAGGCTGTTAAAGATATTATTAATAGAACTTGCTTAAAGTTAGATGAATACGAGCAAAAATTGGGCTATTGTGCTAAAACCCAAGAGTTGCTAACTGGTTTAAAACAACTTTTAACAAAAGATATTAATAACGAAGTAAAAAGCCAAATAGAGCAAATTATTAAATCTGTGGAGGTGTAAATGGCAATATTTAGTGGATTATCTGAAAGACTAAACCATATTTTTAGTAAGATGCGCAATCGCGGAAAACTAACCGAACTAGAAATTAACCAAGCAATGCGTGAAATTAGGGTTGCTTTGTTAGAAGCCGATGTAAACTATGGTGTGGCAAAACAGTTTGTGCAAGATGTATCTAAACAAGCATTGGGGCAGCAAGTGCTAGAAAGTTTAACACCGGGGCAACAAGTTGTTAAAATTGTAAACGACGAACTTGTAAAACTTATGGGGCAAACACAGGCAAAAATCAACTTTGCAAGTTCGCCACCAACAGTTATTATGATGTGTGGTTTGCAAGGTGCTGGTAAAACCACTATGTGTGGGAAACTAGCATACCATTTAAAATCTTTGGGCAAGCGTCCTTTATTGGTTGCTTGTGATATCTACCGCGATGCCGCCATTGAACAGTTAAAGGTTGTAGGAAAGAATGCTAATGTCGAAGTGTACGAACACGGCAAACAATCCCCACTAAAAACTGCACGCGAAGGTGTGGCACACGCCAAAAAGCAAAATTTTGATGTTGTTATTATAGATACAGCAGGTAGATTGCACATCGACACCGAATTGATGCAAGAATTAAAAGACCTTAAAAAAGACCTTAACCCTAGTGAAATTTTATTTACTATTGATGCTATGATGGGTCAAGACAGTGTAAATGTTGCCAAAGAGTTTAACGACCAGCTAGATGTAACAGGCATAATTATTACAAAACTAGATGGTGATACTCGTGGTGGTGTGGCACTTTCTGTTAAGGCAGTAACAGGCAAACCAATTAAGTTTTGTGGTGTGGGCGAAAAGGTTGGCGACATCGAGCCATTCTACCCAGACCGTATGGCTAGCCGAATACTTGGTATGGGTGATGTTTTAACACTTATCGAAAAGGCACAAGCAGCAGTTGACGAAAAAGAAATGCAGCGTTTAGAAACTGCAATGCGTGAAAACAGTTTTACCTTAGACGACTTTTTAGCCCAATACGACAACATAGACAAAATGGGTGATATAAACCAAATTTTAGAAATGGTGCCGGGGTTAAAAAACAAGGTTGGCAATGTGTCTATAAACAAAAAAGATATGGCACGCAACAAAGCAATTATTCAGTCTATGACTAAAAAAGAGCGTTTAAATCCCGATGGCATAAAGGCAAGTCAAAAAAAGCGTATTGCAGCAGGCAGTGGTACTAGCATTCAAGATGTAAACACATTGCTAAAACAGTTTTATCAGTCAAAAGAGATGATGAAACAATTTAACGGGAAAGGCAAGAAAAAAGGCAAGTTACCTTTCTTTAAATAAAAAAAATTAAATTAATTGGAGAAAATTATTATGGCAGTAAAAATTAGATTAGCGCGTATGGGTGATAAACATTCACCAGTTTACCGTATGGTAGTTGCAGATTCACGCAGCGCTCGTGATACAAAAGCAATAGAAATTTTGGGTACTTACAACCCTTTAACAAACCCAGCAACAGTTCAAATTAAACAAGACCGTGTAAAATACTGGTTAGGTTGTGGTGCTGTCCCAACAGATACAGCAAAAGAATTGTTAATTAAACAAGGCTTAATTGCAGCAAAACCTTATGTGGCACCTCGTCCAAAACAAATGCCACCTGCAAAGAAAGAAGTTCCAGCCGAAGAAGCACCAGCCGAAGCAACCGAACAACCAGCAGAATAATATACACATCAACGAAGGGGCCAACCCTTCTTTTTGTGTTTAAGGGGGATTTATGAACAACTTAATAACACTAGGCAAAATAGTTAGACCACACGGCGTAAAAGGCGATGTAAAAGTTATTTTGTCTTTAAACGATTTAAGTTTTTTAAATAAAACAGATGTAGTGTATATAAACAACCAGCCATACACAATACAAAATGTTAAACAGGTTAGTGATGGCATTGCACTAAAACTAGAAGGCATAAATAGTATGAACGATGCCGAAAACTACCGAAACAAAGATGTTTGTGTAGAGCGTAAGTATTTGCCACAGTTAGAAGAAAATGAGTTTTATGCCGAAGATTTAATAGGTTGCACACTATATTTCGAAAACAATAAAGAAGTAGGCAAAATTTTTGATATTCAAAACTATGGCGCAACAGATATATTAGTTATAAAAGATGGCACCGAAGAGTATTTATGCCCATTTTTAAACAACTTAATAGTTGATGCAGATTTAACAAATAAAAAGATAGTTATAAACAAAAAAGCATTTTTAGAGGTTGTGGATTATGAAGATTGATATTTTAACCCTTTTTCCTAATAGTTTTACACCTTTAACCGAAAGTATAATTGGTCGTGCACAAAAAAACGATAAAATAGAAATAAATGTTGTAGATATTCGCGAATTTTCGTTAGACAAACACAAAAAGTGCGACGATTATACCTTTGGTGGTGGCGAGGGGTTACTTATGACGCCACAGCCACTGTTTGACTGCATAGAAAGTGTTTTAGATGATGATGCTTTTGTTATATATCTTTCGCCTAAGGGTAAAACCCTAAACCAAAGCGTTGTGCAAGATTTAGCAACAAACTATAAACATTTAGTGCTAATTTGTGGGCATTACGAAGGCATAGACCAACGCGTTATAGATACCTTTGTAGATATGGAATTAAGCATAGGCGACTATATCTTAACAGGTGGCGAGTTGCCTGCAATGGTGCTTGTGGATGCTGTGGCAAGGCTTTTGCCTGAAGTTTTAGGCAACGACCAATCTTTTAAAAACGAAACATTTAAAGATAACTTGTTAGAGTTTCCGCAATATACACGCCCAAGCGAATTTAGGGGCTTAAAAGTACCCGAAGTATTGTTAAGTGGCAATCATCAAGAAGTAGAAAAGTGGCGTAAGCAACAAAGCGAAGAACTTACAAAAAAACGCCGTCCAGATTTGTTAAAGGAGAAATAATATGGCAAAGGTGATTTTTGATGTTTTAGGTAAAGAAGATTGTCAAAACACACTAACTTGGCTTTTATCGGGTACTTCGGGTAGAGTTAAAAATTCTATATGTCGAGATTTTAATATACCTTATGAAGAAGCGGACAAAATGTCTAATAATGAGATACATAAAATTGCCTCTTTAAAGTTTGATGAAGTTATACAACAAGAAACAAAGTTTGCTATTGAGTATCAAAAAGAGTGGAATAAAATAGAAAAAGATGTGTTTAATATATTTACACAAATTTTTGACGAAGAATTAAAAGAAACTACTTTAACAGCAAAGTTATGGCCTTGTTATTGTTGTCCTTATAACAAAAATGGTTTTTGGGTGCAGGGCGTATCTTACGATTGGGAAAAAGTTAAAAAGACAGCCATACACGAAATAACACATTTATATTGGTGGCAAAAATGGAATAAAGCATTTGCAAACAATCCTAAAATGTTAGAAAGAACATATGGTTCGGCTATTTGGTACCTTTCGGAAATTGCAGTGCATACTATTGCCAACAATTCTGGGTTAAAAGATTTTTTAACTAACCCTAATATTGCCAATTCAGGTTTTTATAATGTAAAAATAGATAACCAAGATTTATTTTCTAAAATAGATAAACTATACAAGTCATGTAATAGTTTAGAAGATTTTATGGCAGTTGGGTTAGAGTTTGTTGAAAATAACCTTATGGACATAAAAACCGCAAATAATATAGTAAAATAAAAGGTGGTGCAATATGCAAGATAATAAATCTAAAATTAATTGGTTTCCGGGACACATGACAAAGGCTTTAAGGGAAATGGAAGTTAATGTTAAAGCCGTTGATGTTGTTATTTATGTGTTAGATGCTAGGGCACCTTACTCGTGCTTAAACCCTAAATTTACCAAAATTTTAGGCGCAAAACCCATTATTTTTGTGCTAAACAAAGCCGATTTGGCTGATGATAGTCAAACAAAACTTTGGCAACAATATTTTGCTAAAACTGGCAACATTTGCATAACTTTAAATAGTACATACACAAACTCGGGCAAGGTTATAATATCTGCTATACATACACTAGCACAAAAAAAGTTAAACAAATATGCCAACAAAGGCGTAAACATAACTTTGCGTGCAATGGTTATTGGTGTGCCAAATTGTGGTAAATCTACACTTATAAACAACCTTTGCGGGCGCTATAAAGCAAAAACTGGTGATAAGCCAAGTATAACCCGAAACACACAATGGGTTAAACTAGAAAATATGATAGAACTTTTAGATACACCAGGTACGTTATGGCCCGATTTTAGCGAAAAAACAGCTACAAACCTTGCAATTATTAATAGCGTAAAAGATGATATTGTTGATCAAGGCGAGTTGTGTATAGATTTTATAAACTTTGCACTAAAAACATACAAAACAGAGTTTTTATCTAGATATGACTTGCAAGACGAAGATATAACAGCTGTGGAATACCTAGAAAAAATTTGTGATAGACGCAAGTTTTTATTAAAAGGCGAACCCGACTACGAGCGTGCCGCTAGGGCAGTGTTAGACGATTTTAGAAAATGTCGCATAGGCAAAATTACACTAGATAGATACGATAGTATTGTGAGGGAATAATGTTTGATTACGAAAACAAGTTTTTAAGTAAAGGGTATAGTAAAATTGCGGGCGTAGATGAGGCAGGACGCGGCCCGCTTGCTGGCCCTGTGGTTGTTGCTTGTGTTATAATGCCACTACAAAAACAAGATTTAATAGATGGTGTAAACGATAGTAAAAAACTTTCGCCTAAAAAGCGAGATATGTTATACGACCAAATTATACAAAAAGCGGTTTGTTATTCTGTTAGCATTATTGACCATAATACAATAGATAAAATAAATATACTCGAAGCCACAAAGCAAGGTATGTGCAACTGCATAAACAATATGAAAATAACCCCCGATGTTGCACTTATTGATGCGGTTAAGGAGCTAGATGTAAATGTTCCAACCTTGCCAATAATACACGGTGATGCACTGTCTTATAACATAGCCTGTGCTTCTATTATTGCAAAGGTTACTAGGGATAGGCTGATGCTAGAATACGATAAAGTTTACCCTCAATACAACTTTAAAAAGCACAAAGGCTATGGAACAGCCGAGCATATAAAACTTTTAAAACAATATGGCAAATGCCCAATACACCGCAATACCTTTATAAAACATTTTGTGGGTGATAATAATGAACAATAATCAGGTTTTTGGGCTAAAAGGCGAAACACTTGCTTGCAAAAAATTAAAAAAAATGGGCTATAAAATAATAGCCCGCAACTATAAGTGCAAACTTGGCGAATTAGACATAATAGCACAAGATAAGGGTGTTTTGGTGTTTGTTGAAGTAAAATCTCGCACATCAACGCTGTTTGGGCGTCCTAGTGAAGCCGTAAACGAGTATAAACAGCAAAAACTTATTAAACTTGCGCAATACTATATAAACACAACAGGGCAGTACAACGCTTTGTGTCGTTTTGATGTGGTAGAAGTACTAGATGATAGTGTAAATGTAATACAAAATGCGTTTACAATGTAAAAAATTTAAAAAACTAAATAAAAAGTATTGCACTATTTAGTTATTTATGTTATATTATTTCTATGACTTCGTGTGGTCCGCTATGGTAAGTATAGTTTACTGTATGAACATTCGGTTATAATTAATCTACAATGGAGGTGAAAAGTCATTATGAACATGATTGCAACATTAGAAAAAGAAGGCTTAAAAGAAAATGCTGGCAATTTTAACATTGGTGATACAGTACGCGTATATGTTAAAGTTGTTGAAGGCGACAAAGAAAGATTGCAAGCGTTTGAAGGTGTAGTTATTGCACGTAAAAACGGAAGCATTCGCGAAACCTTTACCGTTAGACGCATTAGTTTTGGTATTGGTGTAGAGCGTACTTTTGCAGTGCACTCTCCTCGTATCGACCATGTTGATGTTGTTCGCAAAGGTAAGGTACGCCGTGCAAAATTATACTATCTTCGTGGCTTAAAGGGCAAACGCGCTAAAGTTAAAGAAGATTTATAATTCTATAAATAACCGCTGTTTAGCGGTTTTTATTTTTATCTTTCAAAATTCGTAGTTTTTTGCATTATAAATATTAAAAACTCTCACACAATACCCTTACGGAGTGGTTATGTGGGAAATTACAATTAAAAGCAAACCAAGTTATAAAGACAGCGTTTTATACATAAAAGATATGCTTATATCTCAGTTTAATAAAAGAGTGATTGTGGGGCAGTATAACGCCGAATGGTGCTGTATATCTATTGGAACAGAAGATAAATATAAAACGCAAGTTTGGGATTATTTAAAAAGACTTTTGTGCGATGTGTTTTGCACACACTTTAAAGCGGAGTTTTTACATAATAATATAACCTTTATACAAAAAGACAATCCATACTTTAACGCTTTTATAAAAGTTTATACATATTTTGATTTAGAGTTAGAACACAGTATTTGTTATAGATTAATAGATTACACCAGCACAATAATTTTAGAAAGTTATTTTGCTTTTAAACTATCAGTTTTAAAAAACAAATGGAAAGATTTATGCGCTATAACAAACAACAATAGCAGTGTGTTTTTGTCAAGCGAAACATTTTTAAGTTTGCTTAAATTTTTAATAGATAACCTAAATTATAAACTAGATAGCGTTGTTGTATCTGTTGATGACAACTGTATTAGTTATATAGACAGTTTAAACAATCAGGTTTTAGTTGAGTTAGATAAAAATGATGTAAAGGTTATTTGCACATTAATAGAACTTTCGCCCAAACAAATTTTATTGCACGATAAGTCTTACAGTAGTTTAAAAAGACTAATTTTGCAGTTGTTTGATGGTAGAGTAAAAAATTGCACTTAATTTGACTTTTTGTTTTAAAATATTGACAAACATTTTTTTTAGTATTATAATGAACTTATCAATAGTATAACAAGTGGGACAAGTAAACACACCTACACCGTTAACAGAGAAAGTTGCCTTGGCTGGAAGCAACTAACAGGCGGGTATGCCGAAACCACCCATTTGCTACTGCGCTAAACTTGGGCGTAACCAAGTAATAAAGAGTGGCTACTATAGTAGCAAAAAAGGTGGAACCGCGGGGGAACTCGTCCTTTGTAAAATACAAGGGCGAGTTTTTTATTTGCCCTAAGTTATGGAGGGAAGAATTATGCAAATTAAATTAAAAGATGGTAGTGCATTAGAAATAAATCAAGGCGCTACGGTTTTAGATGTTGCAAAGCAAATTAGCGAAGGTTTGGCGCGCAACGCTGTTGCGGGCTGTTTAAACGGGCAAATGGTGCAACTATCTAGCAAAGTAAAACAAAATGATGTAGTAGAAGTTATTACATTAAAAGACGAGCGTGGAATGGAAGTTATGCGTCATTCTACTGCACACATTATGGCTTTGGCTGTTAAAAGATTATACCCAAATGTAAAAATAACAATTGGTCCAGCCATTAAAGATGGTTTTTATTACGATTTTGACTTTGAACAACCAATTAGTTCGGATGACTTACCACGTATAGAAGAAGAAATGGGTAAGATTATAAAATCGGGGTTAAAATTTGAACGTGGCGAAATTACACGCAAACAAGGTGAAAAGATATTTGGCGATTTAAACGAAACATATAAGTTAGAGATTTTGCAAGACATACCCGAAGATGAAGTTATATCTACTTATAAACTAGGGGAATATATCGACTTATGCCGTGGCCCACACCTAGAAGATATTTCTATTATTAAAGCCTACAAACTATTATCTGCAACTGGTGCATACTGGCGTGGCGACGAACACAACAAAATGTTAACCCGTATTTATGGTACTTGCTTTGCTAAAAAGAGTGAGTTAGACGAATATCTAGAAAGACTAGAACAAGCCAAACTACGCGACCACCGCAAAATAGGTAAAGAGCAAGAATTATTTATGTTTTCCGACCTTGTAGGTAAAGGGTTGCCTATGTGGTTGCCAAAAGGTTTTTTACTACGCAAAACACTAAGCGACTATATTATGAACAAAGAGTTGGCAAATGGTTATAAGCATGTATTAACACCTTGTGTAGGTTCTTCTAGTTTATATAAAACATCAGGGCACTGGGAACACTATAAAGAAGATATGTTTCCTAGTATGAAGTTAGATGACGAAGAATATGTTTTGCGTCCAATGAACTGCCCACACCACATGATGATGTATAAAAACGCGTTGCATTCTTACAAAGATTTGCCACTTCGCATTGCCGAAATTGCTACTGATTTTAGGTTTGAAGCAAGCGGCACATTATTAGGTTTAGAGCGTACACGCTGGTTAACTCAAAATGACTCACACATTTTTTGTAGGCCCGACCAAATAAAGCAAGAAGTAGAAGCCGTAGTTAAACTTATATTAGATGTGTATAAAGACTTTGGTTTTAACGACTATAAGTTTAGATTGTCTTTGCGTGATAAAAAATCTAATAAATATTTCCCTAATGACGAATTGTGGGACAAAAGTGAAAATGCTCTAAGGCAAATTTTAAAAGACAACAATGTAGATTTTTATGAGGCAGAAGGCGAAGCTGCCTTTTATGGCCCTAAGATAGATATTCAGGTAAATAGTGCAATAGGGCACGAAATTACACTATCTACAATTCAGTTAGACTATCAGTTACCCGAAAGATTTGAATTAGAGTATATAGACGAAAATGCAGATAAGCAAAGACCAGTAGTTATTCACCGTGCAATACTAGGCTCGTTAGGTAGGTTTACTGCGTTTATAATTGAACACTATGCAGGTGCATTTCCATTATGGTTAAGCCCAGTGCAAGTAAAAGTTTTATCTTTAACCGACCGCACAGCAGAAGATGCAAGCAGTTTAGTGAACAAACTAAACGCATTAGGGCTTCGTGCCGAAGCAGATAACCGCAACGAAAAAATAGGTTATAAAATTCGTGAAGCACAATTACACAAAGTGCCATATATGGTAATAATTGGTGATAAAGAACACGAAGATGGCACTGTATCTGTCCGTCACCGCAAAAAAGGCGATTTGGGCAGTATGAACATTCAACAATTTATAGATCTTGTAAAACAACAAAATGACGATAAATCATTAGATTAATTACTAAATTTTAATTTAACCCTTGACAAGTAAACTTAAATATTATATAATAGCAGTGTTACAAAGAAGAAGCACTCACTGCTCACCAGTCAAGTTTACTTAGATTTGGTAAATATAAACCTAAACAGGTTGTATAAGTGGGTAGTTTTCTATCCACTTCTTTTTTGTGCAAAAAAGTCTAGGGGGATACTATTATAAAAGATTTATTAATTAACGAGCAAATTAAGGCACGCGAAGTACGCTTGCTTGGCGAAAATGGCGAACAATTAGGCATTGTATCGCTTGCTGATGCCTTACAACGCGCTAGCGAAGAAGGGGTAGATTTAGTAAACATCAACCCAAACGCTACACCGCCCGTTTGTAAAATTATGGACTATGGTAAATACAAATTTATAGTTCAAAAGCGTGAAAAGGAAGCCAAGAAAAAACAAAAGGCTGCCGACATTAAAGGTATGGAACTTAGTGTTCATATAGAAGAACACGATATGCAATACAAAGCAAAGGCCGTACAAAAATTTTTACGCGCTGGCGACAAAGTTAGGGTGTTTATTAAAGTTCGTGGAAGAATGATGAGTTTTGCTCATTTTGGTATCGACAATATGAACAAGTTTTTTGAAATGGTTCAGGAAGATGCTGTTATGGATCAAGCACCAATCTTGCAAGGTTCGATGATAACAATGGTGTTATCTCCAAAGACTGCTAAATAAAAAATTATTAAAGGGGTAAAATTATGCCAAAAATGAAATCACACAGTGCTGCAAAAAAGCGTTTTAGATCTAACGCAAGCGGAAGCACAATTAAACGCGGTTGCCCAGGCACCCGCCACAACACAGGTCAAAAAAGTGCAAAAAGGATGAAGCGTCTATCTAGCGGAAGCACAGTAAGCAGTGCCGACAAAGTAAGGATAGCCAACGCAATTAAATAAGGAGGGTAACTAGTATGAGAATTAAAAATGGTGTACACGCTATAAAGAAAAGAAATGCAATTCTTAAAAAGGCAAAAGGTTATTTTGGTGCTAAATCTAAACAATTTAAAGCAGCAAAAGAACAAGTTATGAAAAGTGGTAACTATTCTTATGTTGGTCGCAAACTTAAAAAGCGCGATATGCGTGCTTTATGGATTGCCCGCATAAATGCTGGTTGCCGTCAAAACGACATCAACTACAGCAACTTTATGCACGGTTTAAAAGTTGCTAATATTGACCTAAACCGTAAGGTTTTAGCAGATATTGCAGCAACAGACCCAGCAGCATTTACCGCTATTGTAGAACAAGCAAAACAAGCATTAGCAAAATAACAAAAAGCAGTTTTCTCGGGTGTTTTTATAGAGAAAACTGTTTTTATTAGGAGTAGTTTATGAATTTTATATCAAGTTTACAAAACCCTAAAATAAAAGCAATAAACAAACTAAAAACAAAAAAGGCACGCAACGAAACAGGGTTTGGGGTTATTGAAGGCGAACGCATAATTTTAGATGCATTAAAACAGAACATACACCCAAAAACAGTAGTAGTTGCCGAAGAATGTAAAGAAAAGTTTAAAAAAGTGCTTGCGCTTATAAAAGATTGTGAAGTTTTAGTTTTACCAACAACACTTTTTAACACTGTTTCTACAACCGAAAACTCGCAGGGTATATTAGCGGTAGTAGAAATAAAAGACAATACATTTAAATTACCAAATACAAAATTTTTAGTGTTAGATAACATAAAAGACCCGGGCAACTTAGGCACAATTATACGCACAGCCATAGCACTAAATTATAAAGATATTTATCTATTTAATTGTGTTGATTTTCGAAACGATAAGGTGCTTAGGGCAAGTATGGGAACAATCTTTAAGGCAAATCTAACAAATATTAACCAAGAAAAGCTAGATAAACTTTCAAAAGAAAAAACATTATTGCTTGCCGATGCGGCAGGCGAGCCTTTAAACAAGTTTAAAATTAATAGTTCCGATTTTGGTATTGTTTTGTGTAACGAAGGCAACGGGCCATCAGCCGAAGTAAAAGGCGTTGCAACAAAACTAATTGCAATAGAAATGCAAAACGATGTAGAGTCGCTTAATGTAGCAATGGCTGGTGGAATTATTATGTATGCTTTAAATAACAAATAGTCAGTTTTGTAAAAACACTTGACGAAAAGCCTATAATTTGGTAAATTTATACATATTTTTGAAGGAGATTTTAATTATGTCAGGTCATAGTAAATGGGCAACAACCCACAGAGACAAAGAAAAAACAGACCAACAACGCGGTAAGATATTTACTAAAATTGGTCGCGAAATTGCTATTGCAGTTAAGCAAGGTGGGCCCGACCCGTCTAGCAACCCAAGACTTGCAACAGTTATAGACAAAGCAAAGGCAAACAATATGCCAAACGACAACATTAGCCGCAGTATTAAAAAGGCATCGGGTGAATTAAACGCTGTAAACTACGAAGAAATGGTTTACGAAGGTTATGGCCCAGGTGGAAGTGCGTTTATGTTAGATGTGCTAACAGATAACAAAAACCGTGCTGCTGCTGATATTCGCCACATATTCGACCGCGCTGGCGGTAGTTTGGGTGGCCCTGGTAGTGTTGCTTACTTGTTTAATCGCAAGGCTGTTATTTGTGTTAAATCGGATAGCAAAACCGAAGATGATGTTATGAATGTTGTTTTAGAAAATGGTGGCGATGATGTTATAAACGAAGGCGATGGATACTTTACTATTTACGCCGAGCCAACCGAATTAAACGGACTTAAAAAAGCATTCGAAGCAGATGGCTACACAATAGATTCGGCTGGGCTAGAAATGGTGCCAGCAACTACAATTAGTTTGGACGACGCAAAATATGCTTCATTCGAAAAATTAGTAGATAACCTAGAAGAATCAGACGATGTGCAAAATGTTTACCACAATGTTGCACTTCGTGATGAAGAATAGCAAAAAATAAAAAGCATTGATTATCAATGCTTTTTTTTGTTATATACTATGCACTTTTTATATGCATAGTATATATTTTTGTGCATAGTATTACAGTGCATAGTACTATAAATATTTAATCTTGCGCTAGTTTTTTAAGTTTTTGATAAAGTTTAATGTTATCTTGTTTAGATTGTTCTATTAAACTATCTGCAAGTTGAGGGTCCTTTTTATATAAGTTTGCAAATCTTCGTTGACTTTTTACAAATGCCACAAAATCGCCTGTTGGTTCGGCTGAATCGAGATATAGTTTTTGTTCGGTAGGCAAGTAGTGGAATAAGTGCCAATAGCCACACAATACTGCATCTTTTTCGTTTTTGTAGGTGTTAGACATATCTACGCCGTGGTTTATGCAAGGTGAGTATGCAATAATAATTGATGGACCGTTGTGTGCTTGTGCTTGACGGAATGCTTGAAGTGCTTGATTATAGTTTGCGCCAAGGCTTATTTGTGCAACAAACACATTAGGGTAGTTTAATGCCATTAAAGATAAACTCTTTTTAGCGGTGCGTTTACCACCTTCGGCAAATTTTGCTATTGCACCTAGTGGGGTTGCCTTGCTAGATTGTCCGCCTGTGTTACTGTAAACTTGACTATCTAAAACTAATATGTTTACATTTTTATTGCTTGCAAGCACATGGTCTAAACCGCCATAGCCTATATCATAACTCCAACCATCACCACCAATAATCCAAACAGATTTTTCGTTTAATGCATCGGCGTTGTCTAATATTTGTTTTAAAACTTTCTTTAATTGTGTTGGGGCTTGTTTTTGTTCTAGTTTTAATGTATCAATTATTTGTGTGGCTAATTCGGCTGATTCGTCTAAATTATTGTTTGAACTTAGCCACTCGGTTAGTAGTTTTTTGTTTTTACTTTTTAAGTCTATTGCGTTTTGTATAAGTTGCGTTAAGTGTTGTTTTCGTGCATCTAGGGCTATGCGCATACCCAAACCAAATTCGGCGTTATCTTCAAACAAACTATTTGCCCACGCAGGACCTTTGCCTTCGTTGTTGGTTACATACGGGCAAGCAGGGTACGAGCCACCATAGATACTGCTACAACCAGTTGCGTTTGCTATAAGCATATTGTCGCCAAATAGTTGAGTAGCCATTTTTATGTATGCTGTTTCACCACAGCCCGCACAAGCACCGCTAAACTGGAAGTGGCAAGGTGCAAATTGAAGCCCCTTAATGTTAGATTTATCTATAACTGACTTATTGTTTTGATATTTATCTGCCCATTCATAGTTTTTGGCTTGTTGTTTAATCTGCGTTATTGCATCACTCATTTTTAATGCTTTGTTTAAAGCAGGGCATACATTTACACAACAACCACAACCAGTGCAGTCTAGTGGGCTTATTTGAAGTCTATATTCTTTGTCTTGATAGCCCCTTGCAGCAACTGTTACAAAACCTTTTGGTGTAGGGGTGTTTTTATTTACTAAAACGGCTTTTATAGCACCGTGTGGGCAAATTGTGCTACACATATTACATTGAATGCAATTTTCTTTAATCCATTCGGGAATAAACGGTGCAATTCCGCGTTTTTCGTATTTTGCTGTATCGGTAGGTATGTTTCCACTTGGGGTAAATGCGCTAACTGGCAAAGAGTCGCCTTCTAGTCGAGATATAGGTGCCATAATGTTTTTTGCAAAAGCACTTTTTGTAAAAGCGGATTTAGTTGTGGTTAAATCTTGTTTACTTAGCCAACTTGCATCTACTTTTACTTTAACAATATTTTTTCCGCCTTCTTCTATGGCATTGTAGTTTTGCATAACTACTGCATCACCAGCCTTGCCATACGATTTTTTAGCAGCGGTTTTTAAGGCTTCTTTGGCTTTGTTGTAGTTTATAATGTTGCTTAGTTTAAAGAAAGCGGATTGCATAATAGTGTTAATTTTGCCTTTTAGCCCTAAATCTTGTGCAATCATATCTGCATTAATGATATAAAAGTTTATTTTTTTATCTAAAATTGCTTTAATAAACTCTTGTGGTAGTCGTTCTTTTAACTCGTCAATATTCCAAGTTGTATTTAATAAGAAAGTGCCGTTGTTGTTTAGTTTTTTAAGAATATCATATTTACCTATAAAGCGTTGGTTGTGGCAGGCAATAAAGTTTGCGTGAGATATCTCATAAGGGGCTTTTATAACTTGTTTGCCAAAACGCAAGTGGCTTATTGTTATGCTTCCGCTTTTTTTACTATCATACACAAAATAACCTTGTGCGTTTAGGTTGGTGTTATCACCAATAATTTTTATACTGTTTTTGTTTGCGCTAACTGTACCATCACTGCCCAAACCATAAAATAGGCAAGCGGTAACTTGATTGTTTAATTTTAATGGGGTAGTTTTTAGGCTAGATTTGCTTACATCGTCGTTAATTCCAACGGTAAAATAGTTTTTACCATTATCTTTGTTGTTTTTAAATACTGCAAGAGCATCACCAGGGGTAAAGTCTTTTCCGCCAAGCCCATATCTTCCACCTAAAACTTTTGCGTGGTTTAGGGTTTTGTTGTTGCTTATAGCACTTACTACATCTAAATATAACGGGCCATTTGCACCACTTTCTTTTGTTCGGTCGAGTACTGTTATGTTTGTTACAGTATTTGGTAGTGCTTTACAAAATTCGTTAGCAAAAAATGGTCGGTATAGCCTTACTTTTAAAACACCAACTTTTTCGCCTTTTTTGTTTAAATATTTTGCAACATTTTCGCAGGTTTCGGCAGCGCTGCCCATTAAAACAACTACGCTTGTGGCATCTTTTGCACCAACATACTCATAAGGGGCATAGCGCCTTTTTGTAAGTGTAGCATATTGCCTAAATGCCTGTTTTATGGCGCCTAAAACATTTTTATAATATGGTTCGGCTGCTTCGCGATTTTGAAAAAATACATCAGGGTTTTGCGATGTACCAAATTGTTGTGGGTTGTTAGAACTTAAAGCGCGCGCTTTAAATTGTTTAATTTTATCTAGTGGCATAAGTGTTGCAATTTCGTCATTTTCTAGCACTTCAATTTTGTTTATTTCGTGTGATGTTCTAAATCCGTCAAAGAAGTGTAAAAATGGAACGCTGGTGTTTAGGGTGGTCATCATTGCAATAGTAGCAAAGTCGTGGGCTTCTTGCACACTGTTGCTACAAAGCATAGCAAAACCAGTTTGTCGGCACGCCATAACATCGCTGTGGTCGCCAAATATTGACAAAGCGTGGGTTGCAAGTGCGCGGGCAGAAACATTTATAACACAAGGCAAAAGTTCACCAGCAATTTTGTACATATTAGGTATCATTAATAACAAGCCTTGACTTGCTGTAAATGTGGTAGATAAACTGCCTGCTACCAAACTTCCGTGCAAAGCACCACTTGCACCGCCTTCGCTTTGCATTTCTACAACTTGCATAGTTGTGTTGTAGATGTTCTTTTTGCCTTCGCTTGCCCAAGCATCACACGATTCGGCCATTGGGCTAGATGGGGTTATAGGGTAGATTACGGCAACTTCGTTTGTTGCATACATAGATAAAGCGCAAGCGGTATTGCCGTCGATTGTTAATTTTTTCATTTAATTACCTCCGTTTTAGAAAGTATATACCCCAACGCATTTATAGTCAAACAAAACTTTAAATTATATTGCTTTTTCTATGGTAAAATTTTTTAAGTTATGATAAACTTTAACTAAAGGGGATATTATGAGAGTATTATTAACAATACAATATTTAGGAACGCGCTTTCACGGGTGGCAAAAGCAACCAGGTAAGGTTACTATACAACAAACATTAGAAGACGCTATTTTTAAAGCCTTGGGCGAAGAGTGTCAAACCTTTGCAAGTGGTCGCACAGATGCAGGTGTGCACGCGTGGGGGCAGTGTGTACACTTTGACACAAGCACAAAAATAAAAGCCGAAAGTTTGGCGTATGCAATAAATAGATTTTTGCCAACAGATATAAGCATTTTAAAAAGTCAAGAAGTTTCGCCCGAGTTTAATGCTAGGTTTGATGTAGTAAAAAAATGCTATGAATATTCGTTTTATGCTTCGAATATAAGCCTGCCACTACTTGATGCACAGTTTGCGCGTGTCCGCCCAGATTTTGATTATACAAAGGCAACAAAAGCAGTTAAACATTTTTTAGGCGAACACGATTTTGAAGGTTTTTGCAGTGCGGGTAAGCAGACAAAAACGACTGTTCGCACTATATACAATATAGAACTACAAGATTTAGGCGACAACAAATATAAGTTGGTGGTTTGTGGAAATGGATTTTTATATAATATGGTGCGTATAATTGCTGGCACTATTATAGAAGTTGGTTATGGCAGAATAGACCCAAACAAAATACCCGAAATTATAAACAGCAAAAATAGGTCGCGCGCGGGCAAAACAGCCCAAGCGTGTGGGTTGGCATTAAAAAAGGTAGAATATAAATAAAAAACACTTGTTTTTTCAAGTGCTTTTTTAATAATCTAATTTCATATTATAAACATATTTTTCTATTTCATCTATAATTGTGCCCATTGTTTGAACAACTAAAACTGGGTTTATACCAATAGAAGTTTCGCCACTTAACATTGTTGCATTTGCTTCTTCGTATATAGCATTTGCCACATCATTAACTTCGGCACGAGTTGGTCGAGTAGAGTTGGTCATACTTTCTAGCATTTCGGTTGCAACTATTACAAGTTTTCGTTTTGCGTTACATAAAGATATCAACTTTTTTTGTACTGGTGGAATTTTTTGTAGTGGAATTTCTACACCCAAATCACCACGAGCAACCATCAAACCATCGCTTTCGTCTAAAATTTCTTCGGCATTATTTACACCTTTTGCGTTTTCAATTTTAGCAATTAGTTTTATATTGCGACCACCGCGTGCGTTTAGATATTTGCGCACATCTTTAACATTTTGTGCCTCGCTTACAAACGAAAGAGCAATATAATCGGCTTGGTTTTTAATAGCAAAGTTTAGGTCTAGTTTGTCAGCGGGTGATAGGTAAGGGCCAGATGGAACAACATTTGGCACATTTAAACTTTTGTGATTAGATAGTGTTCCGCCAAATTCTATGGTTGTTATGATGTCTTCGGGGGTTACTTTGGTTACATTTAATACAATTAAACCATTGTTTGCATAAATTTTATTGCCAGCCTTAACTTGTTTTACAAGGTCTTTATAAATAAGCGAAACTTGTGTTTCATCGCCTTGGACATTGCGAGAAGTTAATATAAACTGTTTGCCTGTTTGTAAAACAGCACTTCCGTCTTTAAAGTTGCCAATTCTAATTTCGGGACCTTTTGTATCTATCATTAATTTTACTTTGTCTTTTTGGCGTAGAGTGGAAAGTTTGTCGATAAGTGCTTGATGTGTTTCGTGAGTTCCGTGGCTCATATTAAGGCGCGCAATATTCATACCAGCGTCGTTCATTTTTTTTAGTATAGTTTTATTGTCGCACGCAGGTCCTAAGGTGCATACTATTTGTGTAATTCTCATAAAAACTCCTATTTTTTATATAAAAATGTTATCTATCATACTTTTTTGCGTGGAAAGTTATGCCCACAACCTTTCCGCCTATATTGATTGCATTATGTACACCAATACTTAAATTTCGAATATCTGTTGGTTCTACTTGGGTGGCAAATTTATCAAAAAGTTTTTGTGCTTCGTCGCTAGCACCAAAGTTTACAATAGAGAAGGTATAGTCGGCAATGTTTTCACCATTTTGTGCAACTATGGCATAAAGTTTGTTTACTGCGGTTTTAAAACCTTTTACTTTTTCTACTATTTTAATGTTGCCGTCTGGGTTTATGCTAATTATAGGTTTTATATTAAGTGTTGCGCCTGCAAAGTTTTTTGATACTTTTTTAAATATATTGGTGTTTTTTAAACTTTCTACATCGTCAACAGCCAAAACTGTAATGTATCTGCCTATAAGTTTGTTTGCAAAATCTAAAACCTTGTTAAAATCGGGTTCTGACTTTTGAAAAATGTTTGTAAGCATTGCAATTTCGCTAGTGCCTCGACTAACTGTTTGTGTGTCTAACAAAACACATTTACGGTCGGGGTAGTCGTCGTTTAGTATGCAAAAGGCACTTTGCAAATCTTGCCCGCCATCGCTCATTAAGTTTTGGGCAATAGTAAAGAAGATAATGTCTTCACCGTTATCTAAAAACGGCCTAAAAAAGTCGGTCCATTCTTTTATAGTAAGTGGAACAACACTGCATTCGCCTTTTTTAATTTTTGCAATAACTTCGTCTTGCGAAAAACCAACTTTATCGGTTGTGTTATAGGTTTTTTTGCCTATTTTTATTTTACTTGGTGCTAAGTTTAAGCCTTCGGCTTGTGCTTCTTTAACACTGCAATCTGCATACGCATCTATAAATATTTTTGCCATTTTTTACTCCTTTATTTTTCAATTTTACTAGATTAAAAATATGATGTCAAATGTTTTTTTATGGGTTATATATAATTGTGTAAAATGTTCTAAAAATACCTATTTTGCGTATATAGTTTTTTGTTTCGTAAAAGGGTATATCTATTAAATTTTGTTGGTCGGTGCTAAATTTAGGGTTGTTTAGCCAGTTATCTACATTTTTTGGCCCAGCGTTATAGGCACAAAGGGCAGTATTTACAACTTTATATTTATCTATTAAAGTTTTTAAATAATAGCACCCAAGGTGTAAGTTGGTTGTGGGGCTATATAAATCTAAACTATCTAACTTTAAGTTTTTTGCTAATTCTTCGGCAGTGGTGGGCATTAATTGCATTAAACCAACCGCCCCCGCGCTAGATATTGCGTTTTTATTAAAGTGGCTTTCGGTATTGATAACTGCGCATACTAAACTAAACGGTAGGTTATACAGTTTGCTATAATAAGATATCTGGTTTTTGTAGTTGCAGGGCAAAATTTTGCTAATACAAAAACAAGTGGTGCTTAGCACTATGATAATGCCTAATATATAGATACCAATTTGTTTTTTAATGCTCATATTAAATATTATGCAAAAATATACACTTTTTAATCATTTTAGCCCATAACAAGCGGGTTTTATGTAGTTTTTTTGTATAAAATATTTGCCTAAAAAAATAAAGTTTGGTATAATTAATTAAATTTATTGTACTTAGGAGTAACTCTTATGAAAGTTTTAGTAGATGCTTATGGTGGAGATAACGCACCCCAAGAAATTGTAAATGGGGCTTTGCTTGCATTGTATAAATACCCAGACTTGCAAATAACTCTAGTTGGTAAAGAAGAACCATTAAAAGATTTGTTGGCACAAAAGTCTTACGATAAAACCCGTTTAAATATCATTAATGCTAGCGAAGTGATAGATTGCGATGATGCACCAGTCAATGCTATTAGAACAAAAAGAGATAGTTCTATAGTTGTGGCGTTAGATAACTTAAAAACAGGTGAGTATGCTGGGCTTGTTTCGGCTGGCTCGACGGGGGCGGTGCTTAGCGGTGCCGTGTTAAAGTTGGGAAGGCTTAATAATGTATCGCGCCCTGCACTTGCACCACTTTTGCCTACAAAAAATGGTGGCAGAGTTATGCTTATAGATAGTGGTGCTAATATGGATTGCAAACCTATAAACCTATGCCACTTTGCCTTAATGGGCAGCACTTTTATGAAAACTATGTTTGGCATAGAAACACCACGCGTGGCTTTACTTAGTGTGGGAACAGAAGAAGCAAAAGGCAATCAATTAGTTTTAGATACTTTTAGTCAACTAAAAGGGCTAGATATAAACTTTGTTGGCAATATGGAAGCGCGTGATGCGTTATCTGGGCAATACGATGTTATTGTTGCCGATGGTTTTGTTGGTAATGTATTATTGAAAGGTATGGAAGGCGCATTAAAAAATATGATGGGCGTTGTAAAAGATGCTCTTACATCATCATTAAAAACAAAAATAGGTGCTTTGCTTATTAAAAAGTCTTTAAAAACCGAACTAAAAAAATACGACTACGAGCAATATGGTGGTGCGCCACTACTTGGTACAAAATATTTAGTGTTTAAATCTCACGGGTCGTCTAAGGCAAAACAAATACTTGCTTCAATTGAACAAATTGTAGAGTACACCCAAAAAGATTTATTAAATAAAATACAACAAACAATGCAAAATGCGGTTATAACCGAAGAACAACCAAAAACAGAAGAACCATCACAAAACAACGAACCGCAAGAAGTTAAAGAAGAAGATAAACAACAATAGTTAAAAATAGGAGATACTTAGGTGTTAAAACGCGTAGAAATAACAGGCTTTAAATCGTTTGCCGATGTTACTAATATAGAGTTTGGGAAAGGTATAACAGGTATAGTGGGTCCAAATGGATGTGGTAAAAGCAACATTGGTGATGCTGTGCGATGGGTGCTTGGTGAGCAAAGTGCTAAGCAACTTCGTGGTGATAATATGCAAGATGTTATCTTTAAGGGTGCAGAAGGCAGAAAGGCGCTATCTTATTGCGAAGTTGCCCTTGTTTTTGATAACTCGGACCGCCAGTTTGATTTAGATTACGACGAAGTTGTTATCAGCCGTAAACTATTCCGTTCGGGCGAAAGTGAATATGCCCTAAACCGTGCACCTTGCTTGCGCCGCGATATTATTGGGCACTTGCACGATTTGGGTATAGGCGGTGATGGTTATAGTATTATTGGTCAGGGTAGGGTTGCGCGCATTTTAAACAGCAAACCCGAAGACCGCCGCGAAATTTTTGAAGAAGCCGCAGGTATTGCAAAGTTTAAAGAACGTAAAACCGAATCGGAACGCAAACTTGCCACCACCCGTGAAAACATTGTTAGGTTGCAAGATATATATCACGAAGTAGAAAACCGCATAGGTCCATTGCGTGAGCAAGCCGAAACCGCTAAAAAATATCTTCAATTTAAAGAAGAGTTAAAATCTTACGAAATTAACAACTATATATACTGCTATGATAACGCCGAATTTAACAAACAAGAAATTAAAAGTCAGTTAGAGGGGTTAGAACAGCAGGTTGCCCTAAAAGAACAACAAGTTCAAGAAGTAACCGAAAAAAGCAATAGTTCGTTAGAAAGCATAAAAACTATTGATGCACAAATTCAACAACTTCACAATAAAGCAATAGAACTATCTGTTAGTTTGCAAAAGAAAAAAGGCGATGTGCAATTAGCACAAACAAAACTAGAATATATGCAACTAGAATCGCAAAAACTTCAACAAGAACTTAAAGACCAAAAAGCCGAATTTCAAAGCATTTCTGCTTTGCTTGCCGAAAAACAACAACAAAAGCACGAAAAAATAGAAGAATTAAATAGTATGCGTGCCAAAGTTGATGAAGTTCAAAACGCTTATGTAAGTATTGTTACCGAGTTAAATAAAAACGAAGATTTAGTTAGCAGCAGCCATAAAGACATTAGTGATAAACTTAATAAAATATCAGATATTAAAGCAACTATATCTAGTATTAACACCGAAATAAAAGCCTTAAACGATAGGCAAGCCGAAATAAGCACTTCTTTAACCGATATAAACAAAAAACTTTTGCAGGCACAAACCGAAGAACAAGAAGCAAAAGAAGCAAAAGATAGTGCCGAAGCGCAAAAGAAAGATATAACAAAACAACTAGATGCATTAAAAGAAAACTTAGTGCTAGTGCAAAATGACCAACGCAACTTAACTATAAACCTACACCAAGAACAAAACAAACTTTCTACACTTCAAGCCCGCAGTAATATGTTAAAAGAAATGCAAACCGAGTTTGAAGGGTATAGCGGAACAGTTAAAAAGTTGTTGGTTGATGCTAATAAAAACCCACAACTAAAAGCGCAAGTCGTTGGTGTTATTGGTCAGTTAATAACAGTGCCACAAAACCTAGAAACAGCAATCGAAATGGCATTAGGCTCGAATGTGCAAAACATTGTTACAAACAACGAGCAAGAAGCCAAAAAGTTGGTTTCGTACTTAAAAGCACAAAACTATGGTAGAGCAACATTCTTGCCAATTAATAGCATAAAACCTAGGTATATAAATAGTGCTTATGATAGTTTGTTAAAACAAAAAGGCGTTTTGGGCGTTGCAAATACACTTATTAAATACGATAGTAAGTTAGAGCCAGTTTTAAAAGGTTTGCTTGGCAATACTGTAATAGTAGATAATATGGATACAGCAGTAAAATTAGCCAACGACAGTAAATTTGGCTTTAAAATAGTAACATTAGATGGTGATGTTATAAACCCAGCAGGTAGTATAACTGGTGGTAGTAAAAAAACTGCACTTAACAACCTTTTATCTAGAGACCGCGAAATTCAAGACATCTTAGCCGAAATTAAAACAACACAAGATAATATCTCTAACTTAACCCTAAAAGTGCAAAAGCACGATGAAATGGTAATAAACTTAAATCAACAAATACAAAAGTTTAATGCACAATATCAAAGTTATGAAGTAGAGTTAGCACAAAAAGAAGAGATGTATAAGTTTGCTGTTGTAAACAGCGAAAACTACATAAATTCGCAAAAGCAATTAAAAGAAGAGCAAACTCGCATTCAAACTAAGATTGAACTTTTAACCACAAAGTTGCAATCTACACAAAGTTTAGATAGCGCTAGTTTGCTTGGGGGCGGGGAAGGTTCTGCCACAAATAACCAATTTGACGCTTTGCGCACACAACGCGATAGTTTAAACGAAAAACTAACACAGTTTAAGGTTAATATTGCCACATTAGAAAGTGAAGTTAGTGCAATAGAAAGCGAAATTAGCCGTCTTCTTGCCGAGCAAGACCGCATTAATCAAGATATGGACGAAACTTCGTCTATGCTTGTTAAATCTACAAAAACAATCGAAACAGCACTTCAACTTAGCAAAGATAGTCAAGATGTTACACAGGCAAACGAAGTGCAATCCAACTTAAACGCTGTTCAGGGCGAAATTAGTAAACTAGAAGATGTTAAAAAGGAATTGCACGCTGTTATTGAAAAAATTGGTGCCGAACGCGACCGAATTGCCAATGAATTAAGCCGTGCAAAAGAGAAATTATATCAACAACAAACTAAACTAGAACAAATAGACCTAAACATCGAAAATATGCAACAAAAAGTGCTAGAAGATTACGAACTTACATACATAACAGCACAAAGTTATAAAATTGCAGATTATGATTATCATCAGGGTATGGTAAAAGTAAACGAATTAAAGCGCGAAATTAGCAAACTTGGTTATGTAAATGTAAATGCCATAGAAGAAAGTGCCGAATTAGAGGCTCGCTACGCCGACTATAACACACAAATGGCAGACTTATTAAAAGCCGAAGAAGATATTTTAAACACTATAAAAGAGTTGTCTTTAAAGATGTCTTCGCAATTTTTAGAGGCTTTTGATAAAATAAACACCAGTTTTACAAGAGTGTTTAAAGACTTGTTTGGTGGTGGTAGTGCAAAACTTGTGCTTACCACCGACGACCCATTAACCGCAGGTGTAGATATTTATGCCGAACCACCAGGAAAGAGTGCTAATGTAAAACTTATGTCACTTTCGGGTGGTGAGCAAACACTTACAGCCATTGCTATATTGTTTGCTATATTAAAGATAAGGCCAATGCCTTTCTGTTTGTTAGACGAAATTGATGCCGCCCTAGATGATGCAAACGCCGAACGCTTTGCAAAATATTTGCACCGTTTTGCTGGCGACACACAATTTATTGTTATTACACACCGTAAACCAACAATGGAAGCAACCGATGCCTTATATGGTGTTACTATGGAAAACAAGGGTGTAACAAAAATAGTTTCTGTTAAGTTAAGTGAGGCAATAGCAAGTGCAACACAAAACTAATATTTATGCATAAAAATGTATAATTATTTACAAATCTTGCAAAAAAAGTGGGGAAACCTACTTTTTTTATTATATTATATACACCAAAATATATAACAATCTGCATAAATTTGCTTGACTGTGTATATTATTTTGTGGATAATAGAAAATATAAAGGAGCAATATTATGGGTTTGTTTAGTAAAATAAAAGAAGTATTTAAAAAGACAAAAACTGCTTGGGCAAATAAACTAACAAGTTTGTTTTCGCACGGGCAATTAAATGACGAGTTTTTTGACGAGTTAGAAGATATATTAATTACAAGCGATGTAGGTGTAACCACCGCCGAAGAAATTGTATATAGGTTGCGTGAACGCACAAACAAAACAAAGTTGCGTACACAAGACGATGTAAAAGAGGCGTTAAAAGACATTTTAACCGAAATTTTAACCGAAACACAAAAGCCTGAGGTTTCGTATCCACTTGTATATTTAATAGTTGGGGTTAATGGGGTAGGAAAAACCACCACAATAGGTAAACTTGCACATTTTTATAAAAAACAAGGGCATTCTGTGTTGTTGGTGGCTGGTGATACATTCCGTGCGGCTGCTGGACAACAATTAACCGAATGGGCAAATAAAAACGATGTAAAAATAACTTGCAACAAAGAAGGTGCCGACCCTGCCTCTGTTGTTTTTGACGGCATACGCAGTGCAAAAGCAAAGGGCAATGATGTGGTTATTATAGACACCGCAGGAAGATTGCAAAACAAAGTAAACCTTATGAACGAACTTACCAAAATTAGCAAAGTTGTAACAAACAACTATCCCGAAGCAAACTATCAAAAATTGCTAGTTATAGATGCGACAACAGGGCAAAACGCTTTAACACAAGTAGAGTTGTTTAACGAAGCCGTTGATATAGATGGTATAATTTTAACAAAACTAGACGGAACAGCCAAAGGTGGTGTAGTTTTGCCTATTGCACAAGAAAAACAAAAACCCGTATTATTTATTGGCACGGGCGAAAAGATAGACGATATAGAAGAATTTGATGCACGCGTATTTGCAGATGCAATAATATAAATAAAAAAACACAGTTTTTGGCTGTGTTTTATATTTTTGGTTGAAAGTCTTGAAAGATTATGTTATCTGCCTTTTTCATACCGTCTGTGTATTGTTCTTGGTTGTATGCAACCCAGCAAAGAAGAGGTATATTTTTGTGCTTTTTAACAGCACGGTTAGGCAAATCGCGTATTTGATAGTTTATAAAGTCGGGTTTAGCGCGTTTAAACAAAAGCATACGGCTGGTAGCAAAGCGGGTGATAAAACTGCTAGGAAAATCTGGTTCTACATCGC
>CADAJB010000007.1 GCA_902788085.1 uncultured Eubacteriales bacterium | reverse complement strand
ATAAAATTAATAGGTCGCTAAATCTAGAAGAAATAATGGATTTATTAAATCAGGCATTTAGTAAAAAATAGTTAGTTTTAATGGGGTTTAAAGTTAAAAAAGTGGCAAAATCGTTTGCTACTTTTTATTTTATTTAGTATAGTTAAATTGTATATTAATAAAAGGTAAAAATATGAATTTATTTTATACTATTATAACAGTATTGGCGGGCTTAGGTGTTTCGTTATATGGCTTTAAAGTACTGCGCGAGGGTATGGAAACCTCACTAGGTTCTAGTTTTAAACGCATTATTGGCAAAGTGGCAAATAATAGGTTTGGCAGTTATGCTTTATCTGCGGGGGTTTCGGGTGCTTGGCAATCTACAACGCTAACTTTATCTATGATTAGCAGTTTTTTAAATGTAGGTTCTATCACTCTTACGCAGGGTGTAGCCTTAATGCTTGGTGTGCAGTTGGGTTCGGCGTTAATGATTGTGCTGGTGGCATTCCAGTCTATAGACTTAATGAAAATTTTGTCTGTATTGTGTGTAGTTGGCGCATTTATGCTTATGTTTTGCAAAAGTTATAAAATGCAAAAAGTTGCATTAAGTGTTATGGGCTTTGGGTTGTTGTTTGCGGGTATCTCGTTGCTTGGTGATGGTATGAGTGTTTTAGTAAACGACCCAAATATTTATGATGCAATTTCTGTTATGACCAACCCTATATTGTTATTTGTTGTGGGCGGTATTATTAGTATGGTTACTAATAGTATGTATGCAACTGTTACTATTATGATAGCCCTTATGGGGGCAACAGGTGGCGGGCCACTTAGTGTTATGAGTGGTGTATATATGCTTGCTGGCGCTTCGGCGTTTGGTGGTATTGTGCCTATGCTTTATTGCATAAATAATACCTCGCGTGAAAGTAAGGCAATGTTGCTTGGTTATAATTTATATAAGGTGTTTGCTACTGCTTTATTATTGTTATCTAGTTTAATTCCGTGGTTAATACCATTTTACGATTTGTTAGGGCATCAAACGGCAATATATTTGTTGTTGCTATATTTAATTACTATGTTTGTTCCTGGGCTTTTATTGTTGCCACTAAGCAAGTTTTTAGGTAAGTTGTTTATAAAACTAATACCAAACAACAAAAAGAATGTTAGTGTTTATGATACTTTTATAATAGACGAAAATTCAACAAAAATTTTTAGTGTAGCCTTGCCAACGCTTTTAAATAATGTAGCACGAATAATTACTATGCAAACAAAACTAACCACAAAAATTGTGCATAGGTTTGAAGATAAGTTGTTTAACGATAAGGGCATTCAAAGCGAAATTAAAGGTTTAGATAAAATTATTAAACTTACAAACAACACAGCCATTAGGCTTAGTGCAAATGTAAATAAAGACAACTTAGATAAAATAAACATTGTTATAAATATCTTAAATGATGCCAACCATTATCTAGAACACATAAACAAAATTTATAACTATGGTTTAAGGTTTAAAGCAAAGCCTAAAAAACTAAACAATGTTCAGGTGGAATCTTTAAAAACTATTTGGGGCAGTATAGAAGATTTATCTAATAATTTACACAAACTTGTAGAAAACGCCTTAGCCAATAACTTAAAAGTAGATGACAAAACCTTTAACGAAATATTGTTAAAAGCACAAGAAAACGAACGAGAAAATAGTACAGCCCGAAAAAGTTTGTTTGTGCCACAACAAAAAATTAATGGCGACTATATAACTTATTTTGATGTGTTAATGGCTTTTGAAAATATAAACACCGACTTATCTAATATAACAATAAAAATAGGAATTTTAACCAATTAGGAGGAAATAGAAATGTTTAATAAAACCACTTTAAAAGATTATGTTTTAGAAGGTAAAAAAGTTTTATTAAGGGTAGATTATAATGTACCTTTAAACGCTAACTTAAAAATAACAAACGATAGGCGTATTCGTGAATCTATACCAACACTAAAATATTTAATAGAGCAGAAGGCAAAAATAATTATTTGCACACACCTTGGTCGTCCCGAAGGTAAGGTTGTGCCAGATTTCAGCCTCGAACCAGTTGCCGAGCGCTTGCGCCAACTTATTAAAAAGCCTGTTATACTTACAAAAGATGTAGGTGATATAGATACTATTAAGTTTGTTCGCAATATGAAAGAGGGCGACATTGTTATGATGCAAAACCTAAGGTTCGACCCAGGTGAAGAAGCAAACGACCCCGACTTTGTACGAAAACTTTCGGCACTTGCAGATATTTATTGTGATGACGCTTTTGGTACTATGCACCGTCAACACGCCAGCACCTATGGTGTGGCACAGGTAATGCCAAACTGTGTTGGTTTGCTTGTAGAAAAAGAATTAAAAACATTTGATAAAGTGTTAAACGACCCCGACAAGCCTTTTGTAGTGCTAGTTGGTGGTTCGAAGGTTAAAGATAAAATAGAACTTTTAGACAACCTTTTAGATAAAGCCGACACCATTATGATTGGTGGTGCTATGGCATATACCTTTTTGCGTGCACAAGGTTACACTTTGGGTAAATCGTTAGTCGAAAAAGATAAAGTGCCAATGGCAAAATTAATTTTAGAAAAAGCCGAAAAATTAGGCACACGCATTTTGTTGCCGGTTGACCATGTTGCAGCAGGCGAGTTTAGTTTTGCTGCACAGCCAACTATTGTTTCTACCGACCACTTTCCACGCAGTTTAATGGGGCTAGATATAGGGCCAAAAACACTTGCTATATACAAACGCTTTTTGCAACGCGCCCGCACAGTATTTTGGAATGGCCCTATGGGTGTATTCGAGTTCCAAAAATTTGCAAAGGGTACTAATGAAGTAGCCAAAACTATGGCAAAATCACCTTACTTTACAATGGTAGGCGGTGGTGATAGTATTGCCGCAGTAGAAGGGCTAGAACTACAAGATAAAATTAAATTTATATCAACAGGTGGCGGAGCAAGTTTAAAACTATTAGAAGGCAAAAGTTTGCCAGGTGTAGAAGTTATTCAAGATAAATTCGATTAAGAGGTGTTTTATGAAATATTTAATAGCCAACTGGAAAATGTCTATATATAATGCGCAAATTGACCAGTTTTTTAAAGACTTTAAGCGTTCACAATTTCCTTTAAATATAACTTATGGTGTAAGTGTGCCTAGTGTGTATTTACAAAAAACCGCTTTAACACTTAAAAAGAATGGTTGGCTAGCAGGTGGGCAGAATGTTGCTTTTGCCGAAAGTGGTGCCTATACTGGTGAAAATAGTGCAAAAATGTTAAAAGAAGTTGGTGCAGATTTTTGTTTAGTAGGGCATAGCGAACGCCGAACTTATTTTAATGAAGATAACCAAACTATAAACAAAAAGATTAATCGTTTGCTAAATAATGATATAAAACCACTTTTGTGCATCGGCGAAACATTACAAGAATATGAAAACAAACAAACAAAAAAAGTATTGTTAAAACAATTAAAAGAATGTTTGTGTGATATTAAAGATGTTTCTAATATAATTATTGCGTACGAGCCTGTTTGGGCAATAGGTACGGGCAAAACTGCTTCTGTAAAAGATATAAAAACAAACATACAGTATATAAAGCAGGTTTTGCAAAAAAAGTTTGGTAAAACTGTTCCGGTGCTATATGGTGGAAGTGTAAAACCAGGAATGAGTGCAGATATATTTAAAATAGATTGTGTAGATGGTGCATTAGTTGGTGGTGCAAGTTTAAATTGTGCCGACTTTTTAGGTATTGCCAAAGATATGTAAAGGAGTTTTTATGAAAGTAAAACAGCCAGTATTGGGTATTATTTTAGACGGTTTTGGTGTTCGAAAAAGTAAAGACGAAAATCCTTTTAGTTTAGCAAAAATGCCTTTTTATAATTCGTTATTAAAAGAATATCCACATACTACAATACAGGCAAGTGGCAAATATGTGGGGTTGCCCGACGGGCAAATGGGCAATAGCGAAGTAGGGCATTTAAATATTGGTAGTGGTCGTGTTGTTTATCAAGACTTTATGCGTATAAACAACGCAATACAAAATGGTCAATTATTACAAAACAAAGTATTGTTGCAAGCAATAACTAGGGCGCAAAAAAATCATAGTACTATGCACTTAGTGGGCCTAGTTTCCGATGGTGGAGTGCATAGTAGTATAAATCATTTGTTTGCTCTTTTAGATATAATTGCCGATTATAATATAAAAAATGTGTATGTGCATTGTATTACAGACGGGCGCGATACTAGTGTAGATAGTGGCTTTAAATTTGTAAAACAAGTAGAAGATAAGTTAAATAAACTAAATTTAGGCAGTGTTGCCACAATTATTGGGCGTTTTTACGCAATGGACCGCGAACAGCGTTGGGTGCGCACCGAAGAGGCATTCAACCTAATAGTGCATAGTACTGCAAAGTTTAGGGTAAATACTATTAATCACGCCTTCGAAAAAGCGTATGCACGCAAAGTTAGTGACGAATATATGCCAAGTTTTGCAGTGGGTGGTTATAGTGGTATGCAGTCGGGTGATGAGGTTTTATTCTTTAACTTTCGCCCCGACCGTATGCGCCAACTTACAAGTGCATTTGCAAGCCCTAAGTTTAACAAGTTTAATAGGGGCAAGATGCCAAAGATAAACTGCACAGCAATGTGTGTGTACGATGCAAAGCAAAAAAACTTGCCAGCCCTGTTTTTGCCAGAGTTTCCTAAAAACACTTTGTCGCAGGTTATATCTAATAATAAACTAAAACAATTAAAAATAGCCGAAACAACAAAGTATGCACACATAACTTATTATTTAAATGGTGGAGTAGAAAAGTCATATAAAGGCGAAGACCGAATTTTAATAGAAAGCAAGTTTGTAGATGATTTTGCCACATTCCCTCAAATGCGTGCTTACGAGATTGCGCAACAACTTGTTTATAAAATGTTAGAGCAAAAGTACGATTTAATAGTTGTTAATTTTAGTAATGCCGATATGGTAGGGCATAGGGGCAATATAAATGCAAGTGTAAAGGCGTTAGAAGTTTTAGACGAGTGCCTTAAAATAGTGGTAAACTCTGCGCAAAACAATGGTTATGTGTGTGTAATAACCGCCGACCACGGAAATATAGAAGATATGCGCACTTCAAACGGTTGTGCAACTACACATACTACAAACCCTGTTCCGTTTATTGTTACAAACTCTAAACTAAAACTAAAAAAAGGCGATTTTGGGTTAGATTGTTTTGCCCCAACTATACTAAACTTAATGGAAGTGGATAAACCACAAGAAATGACGGGCGAAAGTTTAATAAAAGAATAACATTAAATTTATAATTAGCCTTGAAATATGTTTATGTATGTGATATAATTAAACATAAGCGATTTAAAAACTAAGGAGAAGTTATGAACATCAGTTTGGTTGCAAATTTTATAAACACCTTTTTAAACACTTGTGTACGCGATATTCCTAATAGTGTTAGGTGGATAATAGTTAGTTTGGCAATAGCCGGAATGTTCTTGTTTTTTGGTTTGTCTATTAATAAATCAAAAACACACGAAAAACACCCAATAAAAATAGGTTATTTAATTTTAAGTATTATTTGTTTAGGTGTTTTGCTATTATATACAACTTTTCGCGGATAAAAACGCCTAAAAACGCAAAATATTAGCAAAAATGCTTGAATAATTATGTGTTGTGTGTTACAATACAAAAATATTATTGTACAATGTCGGAGGATGTATGTTTAATTATTTATTAGGTGCATTAGATCCTGCGGTTGCTCAGGTTTTGGGCATTATTCAATATGTTATTGTTGCTATTGTGGCAGTATGTGCTTTGGCTATTATATTTTTGGTATTGTTCCAAAAAAGTAACAGCGACGGCAACTTAAACGCCATAAGTGGTGTACAAGAAACATATTTTGCACAAAACAAAGGCAAAACCCGTGATGGATTATTGCGTAAACTTACAATAATTTTGGCAATTATTATTGCTGTTCTTGCTGTGGTTTATTGGATTACACTAAAAATATACAATCCATTTAATTAAAAAAAGGGGTGCTATCCCTCTTTTTGTTTGTAAAAGGATAAAATTATGCAACAAATAATAGATTTTATTGCTCAACATAGTTTAGATTATCAAACAAAGCCTATAATTGCCCGCGCACTTAGCGACGGGCTTAATATGCCTTATACACAGGCTTATGCTTGCATAAACGATTTGTTAGAAAACGGCGATATGGTGCAAGTGGGCAATATGGGCAAACTTGCTTTGTCTAAAACACTAGGTTATAAAAAAGGTAAACTTACTGGCAACGCTAGGGGGTTTGCTTTTTGTCGCATTTTAGATGAAGATATACCCGATGTATTTATTCCACATGCAAACTTAAAAAACGCGTTACACAAAGATACTGTGCTTGTTAGCATAAAACAAAAAGGTGACCAACAAGAAGGGCAAGTTATTAAAATTTTAGCCCGAAACAATTTAAATATTGTTGGTAAACTAGACTATGTTAAAAAAGGTTTGGCTTTTGTTAAACCCGATGATGTGCATTATTTTACCGATATAATGGTGCGCAATGCCGATAAAATGCGTGCCGAAAATGGCGATAAAGTTGTTTGCCGAATAAAAGAATATAAAAATGGTGATAAAAACCCATTTGGCGAGATTACCGAAGTGTTAGGTCACGACGACACCCCAATGCTTGCTATGCTTTCTATCATCCGTGAAAACAATCTATACGAAGAATTTCCAAATGATGTTTTAGCAGAGGCCAAAACACAACCAACATCTGTGCCCGAAAGTAAAATAAAAGGGCGTACCGATTTTAGAGACGACAAAGTAGTAACCATAGACGGCGAAGACGCAAAAGACCTAGATGACGCCGTTTGTGTTATTAAAAAACCCGATGGCAATTTTACCTTAAAAGTTCATATTGCCGATGTATCCGATTATGTAAAATATGATAGTTTGCTAGATAAAGAGGCGTATAAGCGCGCTACAAGTGTATATTTTCCAAACCTTGTTTATCCTATGCTTCCGCGTGAGTTGTCTAATGGTATATGCTCGCTAAACCCACACGAAAACCGTCTTACACTTTCTGTTGTAATGGATATAAACAAAGACGGAGAAGTAACCAACTATAACATTTGCGAAGGTGTTATACGCACTTGCGAGCGTATGACTTATACCGATGTGTATGCAATTTTACAAGGTGACCCAACAACCTGCAAAAAGTATGAATATTTAGTGCAAGATTTTAAAAATATGGAAGAATTGCACTACATTTTAGAAAATAACCGCAAAAAACGCGGGGCCTTAGAGTTTGATCTGCCTGAATGTAAGTTCGAAATGGATAGCGAAGGGCATGTTATAGATGTAAAACTATACGAACGCAATGTTGCACACATGATGATAGAATCGTTTATGCTTATTGCCAACGAAGTAGTTGCCGAGGCTATGTGCAAGCGCGAAATTCCGTTTGTTTTTCGTGTGCACGAACAGCCAGACGCCGAAAAAATGAACGAATTTTTCAACTTTATTAATGGTTTTAAACTAAAAATCAATACTACACCCGAAAAAGTAAAGCCAAAAGACCTTCAAAACCTATTAAATAAAATTAAAGGTCAACCGTACGAAAGTATGGTTAATCAAGTTATGCTTCGTAGTTTGCAAAAAGCAAGATATGCAAGCAAAAACTTAGGGCATTTTGGTATAGCGGCACCATATTATTGCCACTTTACTTCACCAATTAGGCGTTACCCAGACTTAGCAATACACCGTATTATTAAATCTGTGGTTTTGCGTAAGCCCGATAAACTTTGGTACGATTTTCTAAAAGATTGGGTAGTTGATGCAAGTTTGCAGTCTAGCGACCGCGAAAAACTAGCCGAAAGTGCCGAGCGTGAAGTTGATGACCTTAAAAAAGCCGAATATATGCAAGGTCATTTGCAAGAAGAGTTTGAAGGAATTGTTACTGGCGTTACATCTTTTGGTGTGTTTGTAGAACTACCAAACACAATAGAAGGTCTTTGCACAATGGAAAACTTGCCTAATGACAACTACTTGTTGTTTGAAAAAGCATACAAACTTTCGGGCAGTCAGCACAGTTATCATCTAGGGCAAAAGGTTAGGGTGCGCGCAGTAGAAGTTAACCTTTTAAAACGCCAAATAACCTTTAAAATGCTTACAGAATAGGCGTTTTTGCTTACAATATCAAAAATTTTGCAAAAAGGTATTGAAATATTATTTTATGTGTGATATAATAGTGAGGTAGCAATGAGAGTTATTACTACTAACAAAAAAGCCAACTTTGAATATTTTGTGCTACAAAAGTTTACCGCCGGCATAGTTTTAATGGGTGGCGAAGTTAAATCGGTTAGGGCAGGGCACATTTCAATTAATGATACTTATGTAATCATTAAGAATGGTGAGGCATATATAATTAATAGTTATATAAAGCCTTACGAATGCGACCGAGTTCCAACCGAAGAACGCCGTCCACGAAAACTTTTGTTAAACCGAAGTGAAATTAATTTTCTTTCGGGCAAGGTGGAAACAAAAGGTTTAACTATTGTGCCTTTAAAAGTTTATTTTGATAAGCAACTTGTAAAGGTAGAAATAGCATTGTGCCGTGGTAAACAACTATTTGATAAGCGCAATGTTGTAAAAGAGCGCGATGTTAGGCGTAACATTGAGAGAGAGCTTAGGGAAAATTCCTAACTTTTTGGGGGTGTTACGGCTTTGACAGAAAATGGGTCAAACCAAATGCATATTGCAGGTTCGTCTGCATTACCAACGAAAATTAAATGTAAACGCAAACAAAAACGTTTCTAATTACGCAAGTGTTAACACAGTTTACGCTTATGCGTAATTGCTTGATTTAAGTTTTATTAAATCTGCCAGTTGTGTGTTGGATAGTACCTAAGGCATACAATATGGTATCAACCCATTAGGTTACTCGCACAAAAAGTGTTTAAGGTTTTGTGCCGTATTAAATTAAACTTTGCATATTGCACCTGTTGCTTGGTTAGCCTTATGCAAGATTATAAAGCAACTAAATATGTAGATGTTGGTTTGATAGTTTTTTGGACATGGGTTCAACTCCCATCATCTCCACCATTAAAAACTATTTTCAAAAGATTATTTAAGGGGTAAAACATTATGAGTTTTATTGATGCATTATTGGCTGTATTAACAGTTATTGTATTTTTGGTAGTTGTAGCGTTAGTTATCGCTTTAATTATCGACTTATTCTTGGCAATCATTTCGCCAGAAACAAAAGGTTTGTTCTTCCGCAGAAATGCAAGTTCTAAACAAAAAAAGCCTAAAATGGTAGAAAACACCAAAGCAAACACAGTAAGTTTAGAAGAATTAGAAAACGAAAACAAAAAAGAAGAAAACAAAGTAAACAACTGGGACGAAAGCTTAGTTGCTGCCGAACAACAACAACTTTTAGGCAACGATGTTCCACAAATTGAAGCTAACACAACAGAAAAAAAAGAACAAGAAATTGAAGCTCGTCAACAAGAAATGGACGATTTTGATGCATTGTTTGATGAAGAAACACCTGCAAGTGAAGAAGACATCAACACAATGATTAACGAAATTAACGAAGCCGCTGTTGCAGAATTCTTTAACCAACCAGTTGAAGAACAAGCAAGTGAAGAACAACCAGCAGAAGAGGTTAAGGCCGAAGATGAAGGCGAAGGTGACGAAGGTGAAGCTTTAACCGAAAGTCAACCAGTTGCTGCCGAAAACGCAGAAACAGTAGAAAAAGTAGAAGAACAACCACAAGAAGTTGTAGAAGAGCAACCAGTTAAAGAAGATGTTGTAATTCCTGCATCTATCTACGCTACACTTACATTAGAACAATTAAATGCTAGATTAGAAAAATTAAAAGACAGATTAAAATTAAACGAAAAAGAACTAAAAGCAAACCGCAAAGAATATATGCCACTTGCTAGAGTTAAAAAGACATTAGAACGCGATGAACAAAAACTTCGTCGTCGCGAAGCAATTGTTGCACGCAAAAAAGTTATACTTTACGGCGTAAACAACTATGTAGATATTGACGAAGAAAAAGCTAAAAAGTTATCTGAAGATTTAGACTTGTTAGATGGTTTAAGATTATCTGTACAACACTGCGAAGATGTAATGGCAACTAACAAAGACCGCTTCCCATTGTTAGAAACAACTAACAAAATTTTGGTTCAAGTTAACCACGACTTAAAAGACGACATTGCCGAAGTTATGGATGCTATTGAAATCTACAAACAAACACACCCTAACGAATAATCTAAATAAATTTTAAAGAACACCATTTTGGGTGTTCTTTTTGTTTTGAAATTAATATTTTTTGTGTTATATTATTATATAATATATAAAAATAAAAAAGAGGTTAAAATGGGCTGGTTTGGCAAGAAAAACAAAACAGATACAAATATGTTTGATATTCCTATTGTAAAAAGCCCTTTAAAACTTGGGTTGGCTTTATCTGGTGGTGGCACAAGGGGGGCTGCATACATTGGCGTATTTAAGGCTTTGCAAGAAAACGGAATAGTGTTTGACTATGTGGCTGGCACAAGTGTTGGGTCGCTTATGGGCGCAGTGTATGCTAGTGGAATACCACTAGAAGAAGTAGAAAACAAGGCGCGTGGTTTATCTAAAAAAGATATTTTAACAAACAAAATTAAGTTTATGCCAAGCAAAACCGATAAATTTAGCGCGCTAATAACTCAATTATTAGATGGCAGAAGTTTTGATAGTTTTAATATACCACTAACAGTTGTAGCAACTGATATAATTTCGGGCAAAGAAATTCGAATAACTTCGGGTGATATAGGCAAAGCAATAGCGGGTAGTTGTGCTGTTCCTGCTATATTCAAACCGGTAGAGTTTTTAGATTATAGATTGTATGATGGTGGGTTAGTAAATAATATTCCTGCCGATGTTGTGCGTGATATGGGTGCCGATGTTGTTATATCTTTTGATATAAACCCAGATAGAGGTTATGGCACAGATAGCACAAAGTATTTTGAAGAATTAAAAGCAGCCTTGCGCATTATTATGAAGTCTAACTCGTTAAACGGTTATGTTTATTCCGACTGTGTGGTTAAACTAGACCTTGCAAGGTATGACCGCACAAGTTTGGATGATTTAGACAATATGATATATCAAGGCTATATACAAACAATCGAGCAAATGCCCGAGATATTAAAGGCGGTTCAAAAAGTTAAACCCGACGAAGATATTAAAAAGACCGAAAGGCGTATCAAACTTATGGATAAAACACGAAGAAAGTTCGAACGCAAACAACAACAACTTATAGACGAAGGAATAATCTTTGACAGCGCAAAAAAGCGCGAAAGTATGGTAGATGTAATAAAAACTAAGGAGCAATAATGGCAAACAAATCAAAAGGCATTTTTAGATTTAGTAAGTTAAGATTTATAATTTTTATAATAATAGCAGTAGTTTTGGGCGTAAGTATGTTATTTTCTACGCAAATAGAAAACTATTATCAACAAATAACAGGCAATGTAAAAGTAATTAGTTCAACCGAAATTTTAGACAACAGCAAACTATCTGTGCACTATGTAAATGTGGGGCAGGGTGATTGCATTATGATAAATTTGCCCGATAACAAAAATATGATTATAGATGCTGGGCAAAAGAATGGTAGCAAGCCAATTTATAGCAACCAAACCGAAAGCAATGATGTTGCAATAACCAACCATGTTATTAACTATGCAAAGGCAAACATTATAAAAGAAGGCGAAAAGTTTGATTATATGGTGCTAACACACGCACACGAAGACCATGTAAGCATTTTAGATAACATATTAGAAGAGTTTGAAGTTGGCACAATAGTTAGGTCGCCCGAATTTTACCAAAACGATGAAAAAGATGCAGTTTTAACAGCAAAAGAAAAAACACTAGCAGATAGCATTGGTGTTACATTAAAAAAAGATTATAACATTACAAAAACAAACACAATGCGCGCATTTTTAAACAACGCTTATGCCGAAGTTGATTTGGGTGCAACTATGCTGGTTACAAACGACACAATACAGTTTAGTGGCACAGATGACGAAGGCAACGAATATAAAGTTAAGTTTTATACAATAGATACAAACGAATACTACAACCCAACAGTTGGCGGTTTAAAAAGTAACCCAAACAACTATTCACCACTAATTATTTTAACTTACAAGCAGTTTTCTTTTGCTTTTACTGGTGATGGCGAAAAAGAAAGCGAAAAAATGATACTACAAAAGTATGGCACTTTGCCTAATGTAGATTTTATGGACTTAGCCCACCACGGCAGTAAAACGGGCAATATATCCGAGTTTATAGAAGCCCTAGACCCCGAGTATGCCATAGTTGCAGTAGGAAAGCACGAAATATATGGTTTGCCAGATGAAGAAGTTTACGAAAGATTAAAACAACACGATGCCGAAATTTTAAACAGAATTTTCGAAACAATAAAATATGGAGATATAGTTATAGGTTTAAACTACACACCTAGCGAAAACGCGGGTAGTCAAGAAGGCGAAACCCTAGCAAGCGGAGCGAATATGGCAATTGGTATAAGTTCGGGTGAATATGTACCACAAACTGTTATAAAATGGTGGTATATAGCACTAGGTTTGATAGTTTTATCTGCAATAATTTTGTTCTTAGCACCAAAAACTAGCAAAAAAGTTATTAAAAAAATGAGTAAAAAATAATAAAGTATTCGCAAAAATCAAAGATATTAGTTTTAGGCTAATATCTTTTGTTTTTTTATGTTTTGCAATTTTATAAATTTTGTAAAAAATACATACCGCTAATTTTGGGGTGTTATGCTGTTTTTTGTTGTATATTTATAAAATTTTATGAATTATAATTTAAAGCCAAAAACACTACATTTTGTGCATTTAGTACAAATATAACACTATATCTAGTATTTTTTGAAAAAATGTTTGACTAAATATAGTTGGGCGTTTATAATTTTAATAGCATTAAAGGAGGAAACAAAAAAATGATTAAATTAGTGCTAAAACGAGATGGGACTTATCAACCTTTTAATAAAAAGAAGATAACCGATGCCATATTTAAGGCAGCCGTTGCTTGTAATGGCAGCAACTACGAACAATCGGCAAAACTTGCCGACCAAGTAGAAGAGTTGCTATTGCAAAAGTTTGGAGAAGACAAAACCCCAACAGTCGAGCAAATTCAAGATATGGTAGAATATGTGTTAATCGAAAACAAACACTCGCAAACAGCAAAGGCTTATATTTTATATCGCGAAAAGCGTCAACGCGCCAGAGAAGCAAATGCATTAATTGGTGCAACAATTGATTTATTTGGTAGGTATATCAACGATACCGACTGGCGTACCCGCGAAAATAGTAATATGAAGCGTAGTGTTGCTGGTTTAAACAACTTTGTGCGTGAAGAGTTTACAAAAGGTTATTGGTTAAACGAGGTGTATCCTGTAGATATAAAAGAAGCACACTTATCGGGTGATTTACATATCCACGATTTAGGCTTTTTTGGTGCATACTGTGTTGGTTGGGATTTAAACCAATTATTAACCTTAGGTTTTACTGGTGTAGAAGGAAAGGTAAGTTCGGCTCCGGCAAAGCACTTAAATAGTTTTTTGGGTCAAGTTATGAATGCCACCTTTACATTGCAAGGCGAAACAGCAGGTGCGCAAGCGTGGAGTAGTTTTGACACATACTGTGCGCCATTTATCTACTATGACAAACTATCTTACGACCAGGTTGTGCAAATGCTTCAAAGTTGGGTGCACAATATGAATGTTGCCACTCGTGTAGGTTTTCAATGCCCATTTAGCAACATTACATTAGACCTAAAAGTTCCAAGACTGTTAAAAGACCGCCCAGTTATAATAGGTGGTGTGCCACAAGATAAAACTTATGGCGACTTCCAAAAAGAAATGGATATGTTTAACCTTGCATTCTGCGAAGTTATGATGCACGGTGATAGCAATGGGCGTATATTTACATTCCCAATTCCTACAATTAATGTTACAAAAGATACCGAATGGAATTCGCCAGTAATGGACGCAATTATGGAAATGACAGCCAAATATGGCACACCATACTTTGCCAACTATGTTACAAGCGACCTAAGCCCCGAAGACGCTATATCTATGTGTTGTAGGTTAAGACTTAATGTATCCGAACTCCGCAAGCGTGGTGGTGGATTGTTTGGTTCTAGCCCACTAACTGGTTCTATTGGTGTGGTAACAATCAACCTTCCGCGTATTGGTTATTTATCTAAAACCAAAGAAGAATTTTACGAAAGACTAGAACATCTTGTTGACCTTGCTAAAAAGTCGCTAGAAATTAAGCGTAAAATTGTAGAAGAACAAACCGAAAACGGCTTGTACCCATACTGCAAATTCTATTTACAAACAGTTAAAGACCGTTTTGGCAAATACTGGGCAAACCACTTTAACACCATTGGTATAATTGGTATGCACGAAGCGTTGTTAAACTTTTTAAACGAGCCAATCACTAGCGAAAAAGGTCAAAAGTTTGCCATAGAAGTTATGGACTTTTTGCGTGCAAAAATGATAAAGTTCCAAGAAGAAACTGGCAATCAATATAACCTAGAAGCAACCCCAGGCGAAGGTACTGCACCAAGACTTGCAAAACTAGATAAAGCACGCTATCCCGAAATTATTACATCGGGCAGCGGAAACGATGTTTATTATACAAACTCTACACAAATTCCGGTAGAGTATAGCGACGACATTTTTGATGTTGTAAGACTTCAAGACGAATTGCAATCACGCTATACAGGTGGTACGGTGCTACATTTATATTTAGGTCAAAAAGTAGATGACCCAAGCACCTGCAAAAACCTTATTCAAAAGATATTTAATAACAACAAAATGCCATACATTAGCATAACCCCAACATTTAGCGTCTGCCCAACGCACGGCTATATTGCTGGCGAACACTTCGAGTGCCCAGTATGTGGTCAAGAAAGTGAAGTTTGGACCCGTGTTGTAGGTTTCTTTAGATGTGTAAAAGATTTTAGCAAATCAAAACAACTAGAATACCACAACCGCACAGTGTTTAAACTTCGCCCCGAACAAGTTATGACAACTGACGAATATCAACAATTCAAAAAAGAACAATTAGGTGCATAAAAAATGGAAATTCACAACTATGTTAAAACATCATTAATAGATTATCCGGGCAAACTTGCTTGTGTGGTGTTTACGCAGGGTTGTATGTGGAATTGTTGGTTTTGTCAAAATGCTGAACTGCTTTCACTTAAAAAAGGCGAAGTAGATAAGCAAGAAGTTTTAGACTTTTTAAAAACAAGAATAGGTAAGTTAGATGCAGTGGTTGTTTGTGGTGGTGAACCTACTATGCACAAAGACCTACCGCAGTTTATTAAAGAAATAAAAGATTTAGGCTTTTTAGTAAAGTTAGATACAAACGGCACAAACCCCACAGCCTTAAAGGACTTGTTAGATAAAAAGTTGATAGATTATGTTGCAATGGATATAAAAACAATATCAAAAAAATATAATGATGTAGCACAAGTAAGTGTAAACTTAGATGCACTAAAACAATCTATAAGTTTGCTTATAAATAGCAATATAGATTACGAGTTTCGCACAACAGCAATTCCAACCATTTTAAAACAAGACTTTATAGATATTGCCAAATATTTAAAAGGTGCAAAACATTATTATATACAGCATTATCTTCCTCCTACAAAAAATCACCCAAAACCTATATATGCTGATGCTGATTTACAACAGATTGTAAAAGAATGCAACCGCTATATAACAACAAAATTAAGATAAAGAGAAGTACTATTCTCTTTATTTTTTATATTTTATGCTTTTTTAATTGCCAAAAACATAAAAAGATGTTATATTAAACTGATTTATAATACGAGGTGTATAATGAAATCTAACATTGCACTTATATGTTTGTTTAACAATTATGCCCGTAATGTTTCAAAAGCATTAGGCGATAAACTAGATATGTTTTATGTAGATGTAGAAGATATGCTAGACTTTGAGTTAGGTGATGTATCTCACATAAAAGAAGTTTTGGGTGATAAAGAAGGCGAAAATTATATAAAAAAATGCCAAACAAAAGTAGTTGATAATGTTTGCGATTTTGAAAACACCATAGTAACAATAACACCTAATATGTTGTTCGAAAAAAAGAACTTTAACAAAATATCAAAACAATGCTTTATTGTTTATCTTCAAATTAGCCCTAAATATTTCGAAGCAAGGGCAAAATCTAGCCGCGATTCAATTCCTAATGACATTTTGGGTATTGCTTTTGCCGAAAAAGACAAACAATATGTAGAAAACTCGGATATAGTTTTAGATTGCAGTAAATTAAAAGAAAACAAAGCTGCTAAAAAAATTGTTTCCGAAATTGTAAAACACTTTAAAAATCAAGGTTAATTATAAAAAGATAGCAACACTATCTTTTTTTGTTTGTGTTTTTGTTGTTTTTTTGTATAATATAAACAAAGGTAGGTTAATATGTCGATAGAAGAACAAGCAATTAACACAATAAAAAAATTGTCGCTAGAAATGATTTTGCGTGCTAATAGTGGTCACTGTGGCGCTGCGCTAGATTGTGCCCCAATTTTATATGCAATTTATCACGAAGCCAAAGTTTGCCCTAGTCAACCCAACTGGATAAATCGTGATAGAGTAGTTTTATCTAATGGGCACGCAAGTGCCGCACTATATTCCATCTTACATTTAATGGGCTATGATATCACTATTGACGACCTAAAAGATTTTCGCACGCTTGGTTCAATAACACCGGGGCACCCCGAAACAAATACACCGGGCGTTGACTGCACAACAGGTGCTTTGGGGCAGGGCATAGCGGTTGCAACAGGGCTAGCGGTTGCCGAAACAATGTTAAACACTAGATACAATTTAAAGGGCATAAACATAATTGACCACTATACATATTTAGTTTGTGGTGATGGCGATTTAATGGAAGGTGTTAGTTACGAAAGTTTTTCGTTAAGTGGCTTGTTTAAACTAAATAAATTAATTGTTTTATATAATAAAAACAATATGACCATTGACGGAAGCACTGATAAAACAACCGCCGAAGATATAAAAATGCGTTTTACCGCACAAGGCTTTAATGTTCTAGATTGTGATGACAATTATAAAAACATAATACTTGCTATAAAAACAGCAAAAAAATCTAAAAAACCTACATTAATAATTTGCAATACAATAATAGCAAAAAACACAATGTATCAAAACAATCCACAAGCGCACGCAAACCCATATAACGAAAAAGAAGTTAAAAAACTGGTGGCAAGTTGGGGGCTTGATACAACACCTTTTTGTGTAAGTTTAGATGTATATAAACATTTTAAAACGCTACAAAACAAGGGTGAACAGTTGTTTGCTTTGTGGGAAGATTTGTTAAAGTTGTATAAGCGTCATAATATAAGTAAATACAAAAAACTATTTACATATAATCCACAACAAATAGCAAAAGATATAAACATAAACTTTAATAAATCCGATATAAGTACGCGTGACGCTAGTTTTAAAGTGTTAAATGTGCTAGCAAAAAAAGATATAAACTTTGTTGGCGGTAGTGCGGATTTATCTAAAAGCACAAAAACCGAACTAACAGGGCTAGAATATTATAGCGCAAAAAATTATATGGGCAGAAACATTGCTTTTGGTGTGCGAGAGTTTGCTATGGCAAACATTATAAACGGAATAGTTTTGCACGGCGGATTGCGTGGGTATTGTTCTACTTTTTTAGCTTTTTCCGATTATATGCGCCCAGCAATTAGATTGTGTGCTATGATGAATGTGCCATCACTATTTATATTTTCACACGATAGTGTAGCCTTAGGGCAAGACGGCGCAACACATCAGCCAGTAGAGCAGTTAGAAAGTTTAAGGTTAACACCAAATTTAATGGTTTTTAGACCCGCCGATGCGGTGGAAACTAAGTATAGTTATATTTATCAGGTATTAAATAATTGCCCTATGGTGTTGTCTTTATCTAAAACCGAAAATCCTATTTTTAGTAAGGCAAAATATAAAGATGTATCAAAAGGCGCATATATAATTGCACCCGAAAAAGATAGATACAAACTTAATGCCATACTTATAGCCACCGGAAGCGAAGTAGAAGTAGCAATGCGAACAAAAAAATTATTAGAATATAAAGGTTATTCGGTAAGGGTTGTAAGTATGCCTTGCCGTGAGTTGTTTGAAAAGCAAGATAAAAACTATATTCAAAGTGTACTACCAAGCGAATTTCCTACTAAAATTGTAGTAGAAGCAGGTGTTACACGCAGTTGGCATAGTGTGGCGGGCAGGTTTGGTTATGTTGTAGGCATTAATACTTTTGGTGAGAGTGGAACAAAAGAAGAATTATATGATTTATTTGGGGTTAGTGCAGTAAATATAAGCAATATTGCAATAGATTTAATAAAACGAAATAAAACAAATTAGTGCATAGTACTAGCAAAATTATTCGCAAAACACGATAATTTTGCTATTTTTATTTAATTTAGTTTAAAAAGTATGTAAAAGGTTATAATTTTTGCAGGGGTATAATAAAATGCGAAAACCAAATATGACCTTAAACGAAATAAAACAGGCAATAATGGCACTAAAAGGAAAACAAATAAACATGCAGGTAAACAACGGACGAAAAAAGATTGTGCATTATCAAGGGGTAGTTGAAAACATATATCAAAGTGTATTTGTTGTAAAAATAGAAAACGACAATGTAATAGATAAGAAGTCTTATAGTTTTACCGAAGTTTTGTGTGGTGATGTAAAAATAGCATTAAAATAGAAGCAAGTTATCATATTTGCTTTTTTTTATTAATAAACTATTTTGATATAATTTTTAGGAGGAACAAAATGCCTTTCGAACCAAGTGTTAATACACAAAGTTATAAACTACAAAAAACTTTAACAACACAAAAAGTAGATTTGCCAGTAAATATAATGTCTAATGGTGTGGTAGTAAAACAAGTTTTATCTATAAACGCTTTGCCTAATATAAACAATGTAATAACAACTAACGGGAATGCTGATATAAGCGGTGGTGCAGTTATAAAAGTTTTGGTTTTAGATGCCGACAAACAATATAAATTATTAGAAGAAAACATAAACTTTAATGCCCATATTAGTGATGCAGATATAATAGACGAAACAAAAATTTATGCAGTGGCCAGCCTAAACGAAGTAAAAAACATAATAGCCAGCGAAAACTCGGTTTCGTTTAATGTTGTTATTAGTGTAGATAGTTATTTAATAAAAAACCAAACAATAAACTATGTTCAGTCTTTAAGCCCTGATGTGTGTCAAAAAACATGCCAACACGAGTTTTTAGATGTAAATTATAGTACTTCACAAAATTTTGATGTAATAAATGAAGTAAACTTGCCTAATAGCATATCTTCGGTTTTGTTATCTAGTGGCAGTGCAATAGTAGAAGATTGCAAGACAAGCACCGATGTAATAACTTTAAGCGGAAAAGTTTTTGCAAGTGTAGTGTATTTAACAAACGAAGAAGTTCCAAAGTTAAAAACACAAGATTATGTTTTAGACTACACCCAAGAAATTTTAGCAAATTCGGTTTTGCAAGATGATAGTGTGGTGGCACAAGTAAAACTAAATAATATTATAGCAGAAGTACAAGGCGAGTTAAATAGCAGCAAGGGTGTTTTGTCTTTAAAATCTAATATTTTAGTAAACGCTTTTACAACTAGAAAAAGTAGTATAGAAGTGTTAGAAGATGCTTTTTGCCCTAAATACGAACTTATACCCGAAAACACAAGTTATACAAACCAAAATTATTTAACCGAAAGCTTTAACGAAAAAATTGATGGCAACTTGTCTTTAACTGATGATGTGCGTATAGATAAAATTTTATGTGTTTCGCACTCGTATATAACACACAACATAACAAAAGATAAAGATAACCAAACAACAATAAACGGGGTGGTATATGCAAATGTCATTTATCAATTAGATGACGATAATTTAACAACAGGTGCAATACTAGCCGAAATTCCGTTTACCAAAACTTTTAGTTACCAAAATATAGGTAGCATAAGCACAATAATAAGTGTAAAAGAAATAGAAGCCCGAAGCAAAAGAGTAAAAGATATAGATATTCAGGTTGCTATAAGTATTATGCTAAACTATTCACAAAATGTAGAAAACAATATTGTAAGCAATATAACGCTTGGCAAAAAGATAGAAGAAGTAAATAAACCTATGGGCGTATATATTGTAAGTGGGGCGGAAAGTTTGTGGGAAGTGTCTAAACTATTAAAAGTTAGCCCTAGCATTATAACAGCACAAAACCCAAATTTAACTTTTCCTATAACACAGCCTACAAATATATTAGTTTATAGGCAAAACATATAATACTATGCATAGTACTATGCAAATAAATTATAACAAAAAGTCAAGATTTATCTTGTCTTTTTTGTTTATTTTTAAATTTATAGTGAATAATTTTAAAAAAGGAGAAGAATATATGAATGTAAAGGTAATTATTAGTTTAGTTTTAAGTTTATCTTTATTGGCGGTATTTTTTATTATTCCAACAGAAAATAATTCAGCCAGTACATTTAATGATGAATTTTTAAGAATACATATTAGGGCAAACTCGAATGCCGATATTGACCAAAATGTAAAATACGAAGTAAAAGATGCTGTTGTAAATTATTTAACACCACTACTTACTAATGCAGTAGATAAAAAAACTGCCATAAAAATTGTTAGTGACAATCTTCTTAATATCAATAATGTGGCAGATAGTGTGTTAAGTAAAAACAAGTTTAGTTACAAAACAAATAGTGTTATAAAAAAAGAAGAGTTTCCTACACGGGCTTATAATAATTTAACTCTTCCGGCTGGCGTATATGATAGTTTGATTGTTAATCTTGGTTCGGGGCAAGGCAATAATTGGTGGTGCGTAGTATATCCGCCACTATGCTTTGTAAATGCCGATAACTCTAATGATGTAACTTATAGGTCTAAATTATTAGAAATTATCAATTCTTTTTGGGGGAAAGTAAATGCAAGTTAAAAGTATTTATAAAAAAATTGTAATTTTGTTTTTATTAATTAGCACTGTTTTTTTAGGTGTTTATAGTGTGTTTAGTTATTCGCAACAACAAACAGATATACAATTTATTGCCGAAGCGGCACTAACATCTTCGCAAGTTAAAACTGTTCAAACAAAACTTAAACGCTGGGGGTATTATACTGGGGTGGTTGATGGTGTATATGGCCCAAAAACAAAAAATGCTGTTATATCTTTTCAAAAAAAGAATGGCTTAGTTGCAGATGGTGTAGTGGGTGCAAAAACCGCTGCTGCTATGGGCATAACCCTAACAAAAACAAGTTCTAACACCCAAAATAGTGGCGATTTATATAATCTTGCAAAGTGTATATATGCCGAAGCCAGAGGAGAACCTTATGCTGGGCAGGTGGCCGTTGGGGCGGTAATATTAAACAGGGTAAAATCTAGCAAATTTCCAAATTCTATATATGGCGTAATTTATCAGCCTTATGCTTTTACTTGTGTAAGTGATGGGCAAATAAAGTTAGAACCAAACCAGTCTGCATATAACGCCGCGCGTGATGCAATGAACGGTTGGGACCCAAGTTATGGCGCGTTATATTATTATAACCCCAACACCGCCACAAGTTCGTGGATATGGTCGCGAAAAGTTTTGGTAAAAATTGGTAAGCATAATTTTGCAATATAAGGGGGAAGTATGAAAAAGTCTGTACTCATAACTTTATCTATAATAGGCGCAATATTTGGTACGGTTATAGGTAGTGTATTATATTTTGACAAGGCAAACGAAGCAAACAATTATAAATCGCAACTAGAATATGTTTACCAGCAAAATTTTTATGAATTAGTAGATAATGTAAATAATATAGAATCTAATTTATCAAAACTAACTGTTTCAACCGATAAAACTATGCAAAACCAATATTTAAGCAAAGTTAGCACATTATCTAGCAACGCCCAAGATAACATTAGCGTTTTGCCAATAGAGCATAATGCAATAAACGAAACTATTACATATTTAAATACTTTGGGTGGATATACAAGCACTTTGCAAGCAAACTTGATAGACAATAAAAATTTAGATATGGATGAATTAGACCAAATAGATGAATTGTTAGATACCAGCAAAAAAGTAAAAACCGAACTTAATAAACTTTCTGTTATGATAAGCAGCAATAATTATAGCATAATAGATAATTTATCTGTTACAAGCAATAATTCTTCAAAATTTAATAACGAATGGGCAAGTTTTAATAATGGCAATATAGAATATCCGCAACTTATATACGATGGACCTTTTAGCGATAGTGTTATACACAAGCAAATAAAAGGACTTTCGCAAAACGAAATAACCCAAGCCCAAGCCTATGTAAAAATGCAGGAGTGGTTTAAAGACTTTATTGTTAACTTTGAAGGAAAAACAACTGGCGGAGATTTTGATACATATAATTATAGTTTAGTTAAAGATAAAACAAGATATTATGCACAAGTTTCGGTGCGTGATGGAATTTTGCTTCAATTAAATAGTGGGCAAGAATCAGAAAAAGAAAATTTTACCGAAGAAGAATGCTGTACCTTTGCTTTAACATTTGCTAAAAAACTTGGGTTAGATAACTTAGAAGTTGTTTGGAGTACTGTTTCGGATAACTTTACTTATGTAAATTTAGCCCCTATACAAAGTGGTGTGATATTATATCCAGATGAAATTAAAGTAAAGGTTTCTAACACTACCGGCAAAGTAGTGGGGTGGGAAGCAAAAAGTTGGGCATACAACCATACCGAACGCAAAGATTTAGCCCCAACTATTAAAAAAGAAGAAGCACAAAAAAGTGTTTCGCCCGAAATGGATATTCGCACAGTTAAATTAACACTAACACCAAACGAATATGTGGGCGAAACTTTATGCTGGGAGTTTATGTGCGTGTATGATAGTAGCACATATTATGTATATATAGATGCAAAAACAGGCGTGCAGTCGCAAATTTTAAAAGTAGTGGAAACCGATGACGGAAGTTTACTTATGTAGTGCATAGTATTAAAAGCCCTATATTTTGTAATAAACTATTCGCAAAACAGTGGTGCATAGTACTATGCATAGTATTAAAAACAAAAAACATATCGTTTGATATGTTTTTTTAATATATTATATCTATTTCGCCACCACCAAGGCAGTTTTCTTGCTGGTCGTATAACACAACAAATTGTCCGGGCGTTACGCTTGTTTGTTTAGATAAAAATTTTATATCTACATTGCCATCATCTTTTATGTTTACTTTTACTGGTTGGTCGGGTTGACGATATCTAAATTTTGCAAAACATTCAAAACTTGTATTTTGTGGGCGAGTAGGAATAAAGTTAAAACCGTTTGTAATTAATCCATTTTGTACTGGCATTTCGGCTTCACCTTCGGCAACATATAGGGTGTTGGTTGTTAGGTCTTTTTTAACCACAAACCAAGCCGAACCGTTACTGTCTTTTAGTCCGCCAATACCCAAACCCTTTCGCTGCCCAATAGTATAATACATTAACCCTTGATGTTTTCCAATAACTTTGCCGTTTAGGGTTTTAATTTCGCCACTTTGGGCAGGTAAGTAGTTAGATAAAAATTTGCGGAAGTTTCGTTCACCTATAAAGCAAATACCTGTGCTATCTTTTTTGCTGGCTGTGTTTAAACCTGCCTTTTTAGCAATTTCACGCACTTCGGGCTTTGTAATATCACTTAAAGGAAACATTGCATATTTTAGTTGGTCTTGTGTAAGTTGGTTTAAAAAATAACTTTGGTCTTTGTTTTTGTCAAATGCTTTTTTTAGGTAAAAAAGCCCGTCTTTTTGTTCTAGTTTTGCATAATGCCCTGTGGCAATATAATCCGCCCCCAGTTGCAAGGCTTTTTGTATAAAAGGACCAAACTTAATTTCTTTATTGCACAAAACATCGGGGTTAGGGGTTCGCCCTTGTTTATAACTTTGTAAAAAGTATTCAAAAACTTTTTCGTAGTATTCTTTTGAAAAATTAACACTAAAATAAGGTATGTTAAGTTTATCGCATACCTTTCGCATATCATCGTAATCTTGTTGTGCTGTGCAAACTGCGTTTTGGTCGGTTTCTTCCCAGTTTTGCATAAAAAGACCAACAACATTATAGCCTTGCTCTTTTAATAGTAATGCACTAACCGAAGAATCTACACCGCCCGACATTCCAACAACTACTGTTTTTTGCTGCATTTTATTTTCCTTTTTCTTCTTTTTTGCCTAATACTACGGGAACTTTATATCGCTTTATTGCTAAAAACACTATATCAAAAGCCCACCTAATTATACTAATTGCGCCACATATCGAAACAAGGCTGACAACACTATTTAGTGCCGTTAAAGAAATTCCTAAAGAGTTTACATCTAAATAGCCACCCCAATACATACCTAAAATTATGCTTACAACTATTAATGCTACCGAAGCAATAGTCATTAAAATTGCCGAAAGTTTTTGTTTTGTATAATAGCGGTGTACACCAAAAAAGCCTAAGAAAATGCACAATAGCAATGTTTTTTTATAACTTAAATCGGATGGAAAAATACTAGAATAAACAACTAATTCGGGTTGATATTCTTTTCGTGCTTTTGTTACTGCTTTATTAGATGCTGTTTCTAGTTGTGACATCTGTGTGCCACAATGTATGCAAATATTTGCACTTTTAGGGAATTTAGCCCCGCAGTTTGGACACCTCATTATACTTTACCTCGTTTTTACCATTATAGTATAAATAAGGTTTTTTTTCAAGTGTTTTATTAATAATGTTAATTAAAAGGCCACACAAAAGTGTGGTCTTTTTGTTATATAAAATATTCTACACATTTTTTAGCATAGGTGTTTGTGCAAACATCGTTAAAGTTTACATTTGCGTCTTTATCTAACTCGCCAGCAAATTTTATGATGTTTAAAAGTCTTTCAAAACCTTCTTCGGTCATAACTGGGGTAGAGGCAAAAGCGTTTATTTCTATATAGTTTAATACACTTTGTTTTAAACTTTCATCGCTACTTCCGTCAAAACTTGGTTTTAATGCTTTTACCACTTCGGTTATATCTGCTGTTGTCATAAACCTATAACCACGATATACTGCACGCAAAAACTTTTCTGCACGGGCAGAGTCTTTGTTTAGCCAGTCATCACTGGCAATAAAGGCGGTGTAAGGCACACTTCCACCAAGTTTGCCAATGCTTGCCACAATTTGTTCGTTTGGTTTAGATGCAATATAGTTGCTGGCTGTTGGTTCAAACATTGTGCAATAGTCGCCAATACCACTATCATAAACACTTGCAACCATACCAAAATCGTAGTCTAGGTTTAGGGTGTAATCTTTGCCATTTTCTAAGCCCGCTAAATGTAAGGCATATTGCAAGGTCATTGCAGGCATACCGCCACGCCTTCCGCCAATTATTGTTTTACCTGCTAGGTCGCTAAGTTCAAAAGTTTTGTCTGTTTTTTTGCCTATTAAAAAACTTCCGTCACAAGCAGTCAGTTGCCCAAATACTTTTGGCGTTTTTCCGTTACTTTGCAGGGCTGTATATACACTTGTTTCGGGGCCCGCCAGCCCTACATCTGCGTTGTTAGAAAGCAGAGCAGTCATAACATTGTTGCTGCCATTTGCGTTTGTTAATTCTATCTCTAAATTTTCATCTTCAAAAAAGCCTTTGTTAATGGCAATGTAAAGTGGTGCATAAAAAACACTGTGTGTAACTTCGTATAGTTTAACAGTTTGTGTTGTGCTTTGTGTACTGCCACAACCAGCAAAACAAAATACGCAAAATACTGGTAAAAGCAGCAGCATATACAAAAAACCTATTTTCTTCAAAATATCCTCCTTAATATGATATATTTATATAATATTCGGGTGTAGTGGTTTTTGTTAAATTTTGTAGTTTTTTGTTTGTGTTTTTTTGTTTGTATGCTATAATAAACTATATTTTGTATATAATGTAATTGTGAGGAATTTGTGGAAAACAAGTTATTAAAAGGCTTTTGGAATGTTCCTAATATGCTGTCGCTGTTTAGGTTGTTGTTAGTTCCGGCATTGGTTGTTACTTATTTTTGTGTTCCCGGAACAAACCACATAATAGCACTAATCATTTTTATTGTTGCTAGCGTCACTGATGTTTTAGACGGAATAATAGCACGCGCAACAAACCAAATAACACCTATTGGCACTGTTTTAGACCCGTTTGCCGATAAGTTGTTAAAAATGTCAACGCTATTATGTTTGTGCATAGATGGCGCATTGCCTATATGGTTAAGTGTTTTGCTTATTGTTATAGATTTGGCAATGATAATAACAGGGCTTTGTTTGTTAAAAGAAAAAATAACAATACCAAGCAACTTTATAGGAAAACTTGGCACTGTTGTTATGTCGGTGGGGTTGGTGTTGTGCTTTTTGCAACAAACCTTTGATAAATGGGGCTTTTACATTTTATGCTGTGGGCTAATTATAATTATTATAAGTGTTATAGTGTATATTGCACTTAATGCAAAAAAGGTTTTTTCAAGGTTTAGTAAAAAACAAAAACTACATATCGAAGAAGATAATACACAAGAAGAAAAGCAAGAGTAGAGCCAAACTTGTGCTTTTTATAAAAGTGTTTTCATAAAATATATAAATTCAGTATTGACAACTACAAAAAAGTTTGATATAATTTTGCTAGTATTTAAAGAGGGGAATAAAATATGTTGGCATCATTTTTTAACGAATTAGTAAATTACTTAAAAGAACCAAGTATTATTATAGGTTTGGTTTTAGTATTAATTGGTCTAGTTTGTGTGCTAATTGCAGGTAGGGTTGTTCGCACCATACGCAAGGTTGACGAAGTAGAAAGCAACGACAGAATGTTACTTGCTATTCGTATAGTTGGTTTGGTATTAATGATAGTTGGTTTAGTAGTTAATGCCACCGTTGTATTTTTCAGTTAGACAAAAAAGCATTAAAACAGGCAGTTTTCGCCTTAACTTAATGTTTTTTTCTTTTCGTATTTAAAATGTACTGTGTTAAAATACCAGTACATTATTTTTTTGCGAGGAGAAATGGAAGTTGTAATAGAATATGTAATGCTGGACAATTTTGTTATAGATGGCATTTTGTTATATTGCACAAACAAACTATTAAAAGTTCCAAACAACTGGTGGGGCATAGCGGGTGCAAGTTTGTTTGGTGCTGTTTTTGCCCTAATTAGCCCGTTGTTAAATTTTAGTGGAGTGGTGCTTTTAATTATTAAAATGTTAGTGGCGTTTATAATTGTATTAATAAGCAGTCTAACCTTTTATAAATTGTTTTTGCGAATAGTTTGTTTTGTGGTTTTAACCTTTTTGTTTGGTGGTATGCTAATAGCCGTGTGCTATTTTGCGAATGTAAATGTTATACAAGGGGCAAATTTAGTGTATTTTAGCAAAATTCCGCTAGGTGCAACAGTGGGGGCGGGGGTGGTGTTTTTAATGGTTTTGTTAAAACTTATAAAAAAAGTATATACCGCTGTTAAATTTTCTAACTATTTAACAAAAGTAGATTTAACTATCAACAACAAAACTGTAAATTTAAGTGCTTATTATGATAGTGGCAACAACCTATGCACCAAAGACAATGTGCCAATTATAATTTTAAAAGAAGATAGTTTAAGGTTTTGGTTTTCGTGTGACGAGCGCACAAACATACTTTTGGGTAAGTTTAAAATGGTAAAAATAAAAAACCCGCAAAGGTTAGAAGTTTGCAGTGTTGGAAGCAAGGCTAAAATTTTGGTGTTTGATGCAGATAACTTATGTATAAACAATCGCAATTATAATGTGGCAGTAGGTATAGACAACTCAAAGCATTTTAAAGACTTTTCGATTTTGCTAAATAATAAAATGGGGGAAGTAGTATGTTAAAACTATTAAAAAAGATATTTAAAAACTTATTTAATGCAGATAGTCAAAATTGGGTTTATTATTTATGCAACAACGAAGCGTTGCCAAATCCACTATCCGAAGACGAAGAAACAGCTTTTTTGTTAAAAGCACAAGAAGGCGATGCAGATGCAAAAAATAAATTAATCGAGCATAATTTAAGACTTGTGGTGTATATATCTAAAAAGTTTGAAAACACCGCAAGCGATTTAGACGACTTAATTTCTGTTGGTTCTATTGGTTTAATTAAGGCAATAAATACTTTTAATTCGCAAAAAAACATTAAACTAGCAACTTATGCTAGTCGTTGTATAGAAAATGAAATTTTAATGTATTTGCGTAAAGTGTCTAAACAAAAAAACGAACTTTCGCTAGATAAAACATTAAGTTTAGATAGCGAAGGCAACGAACTTGTTTTATCTGATATTATAGGGGTGGATGCAGACGAGGCATATAATAGTGTAGAAAGCCAGTTCGAAAATCAAATGGTATATCAGGTTTTAGACACGCTAGACGAAAAAGAAAAAAGCATTATGAAAATGCGCTTTGGTTTACTTGGTGAAGAAGAAAAAACACAAAAAGAAGTTGCCGAAATTTTAAATATATCACAAAGTTATATATCGCGTATAGAAAAGAAAATTTTAACCAAAATGAAAAAGTATATCAATCAAATAAATTAGGGCATAAAGTTTTATAAATTTAATTTGCCAGCAAAAAAGAAAAGGTCTTAAAGGCCTTTTTATTTTATGTTTTTATATTTTATTTCATCATTTTTTTAGCAAGTTCTACAACGCGGTTAGAATAACCCCATTCGTTGTCATACCAAGCCACAACCTTAACAAACTTGTCGTTTAGCATAATACCAGCGGTGGCATCAAATATCGAAGACCTGCTATCGCCATTAAAGTCGCTAGAAACAACGGCTTCGGTTGTATAGCCTAAAATTCCTTTAAGGTTTGTTTTACTTGCTTTTTCCATTGCTTTGCAAATTTCTTCGTAAGTAGTTGCCTTTTTTAATTTAACAGTTAAATCAACCACACTAACATTAGTGGTAGGAACTCTAAACGACATACCAGTTAGTTTGCCTTTTAGTTCGGGTATAACAACACCAATTAGTTTTGCAGCGCCCGTACTGCTAGGAATAATGTTTGTGCTAGCAGCCCTTCCGCCACGCCAATCTTTTTTAGATGTTCCATCTACAACAAGTTGAGTGGCAGTAGTTGCGTGAATGGTGCTCATAAGACCTTCGGTAACACCAAAGTTATCGTTTAAAACTTTTACAATAGGGGCAAGGCAGTTTGTAGTGCAACTTGCATTACTAACAATTTTCATTTCGCTTTTTAATGTTTGGTCGTTTACACCCAAAACAATAGTAGGTGCATCTTTACTTGGGGCAGTTATCAAAACTTTTTTAGCACCAGCATTAATGTGTGCTGTTGCGCTTTCTATGTCTTTAAATTTTCCTGTTGCCTCTACCACTACATCTACATTGTATTTGCCCCAGTTTATTTGGTTTGGTTCTTTTTCGGCGCTAAATTTAACTTTTTGTCCATCTATGTTTAAAATGTCGCCCTTAACACTAACTTTGCCATTATAAATTCCGTGAGTGCTGTCGTATTCAAACAAATACTTTGCATAGTCTGCTGTCATAAATGGGTCGTTTACCATTACAAGTTCTACATTTGGGGTGTTTAGTGCCACACGGGCAACAAGCCTTCCTATTCTTCCAAATCCGTTGATACCTAATTTAACTGTTTTCATTTTTTATACCTTCTTTAATTTGTTTTATTTTTGGGTGGTCTTCCACGCTTTTTAGGGGTGGTAGATGTGGTTATGTTTTGTGTTTTTTCTTTTTTATTAGCAGAAGTGGTTTTTGTTATCTTTTTAGCGGTTGTCTTTTTTGTTGCGGTTTCTTTTTTTACTTTTTCATTTTTAGGTTTCTTTTTAGGTTTTTTGTTTTCTTTTTCTGTTGGTTCTTTTTCGTTATAATATTCTTTAAACATTTGCTGTTGATATAAATCGCTGTGCGAAAAAGTGTTGCTTATATGAATAAGTGGCAAGTCATCAATATCTAGTGGTATAGGGCTTCCAAGTCTAGCGTTAAAAATTTGTTTTGCCGTTAATGCGCAAACCGATATGCTTAGCACAAGCCACACAACAATGGTTATAAACATCCACAAACTATAAATCCAGCCATTAAACATAGGGTAGATAAACATTGCGCCTAAGGTTACAAGTAAAAATACAATAGACAGTACACCCAGCAACATAAAACTTGTTTGACTTTTTTGTTGAACTTTAGTTGGTGAGTCATAAATATTCTTTTCGTGAAGAATGCTGTATTTTTGTTCGGGGGTTATGTTTGTGTTTAATAACTCTTTTAGATGTTTTGGGTTTTCTAAAATTGTGTCTATCGAAACTCGGTTTAATAAAATTACACTGCTTTCACAGCATAGGTCGGGTAGTTTTTTTAGCATTTTTAACCCAAGCCCATAAGTAAGCATTCCTATTTTAGTAAAGAAGTAGTGTGCCGAATTTACTTTTTTTCTAACAAACACATTTTGGCAGTCGTCTTTATATTTTTGCAAGATTTTTTCTATCAAAGATATGTTTGTGTCTATATCCAAAATTAAAGCATTGTCGCCTTTTATGCTATCTAGCCCTACATATATCTGCGAGTTTTTGTTTGAACTAGGTGCTAATACAATAAGGTTGTGCTTTTCGTTTTGTGCAACAACATTTTTAACATCATCTAATGCGTTATAGTCGGCGGTAGAAACAAAGTTAACATCAAACTTTATTTTGTAGTTTTCTAATAGATTAATAATGGCTTGTTGGCGTGCAGGTAAGTCTTCTACAACTTTATTTGTTAGTATAATTAAAGAAAGCATATCATACCTCATTATCTAATTTTATATAGTATATAATTAAATACAAAAAAATTCAAATAAAAAACACCACTTTATTAAAATTGTTGCCTAAATTTATAATTAAAATACGCTTTCTTTATAGTAGGGCATTAGTAGGTACTATGCACTTTGTTTTAAAAGTGCATAGTACCTATATAAAACTCGCTTTTGCGCATAGTTTTGCTTATAAATAGTGGTGCATAGTACTATGCACTTGTGGGTATTTATTTTTGTAACACTATGCTTTTATTTTTCATAAAATATAATGTACGGGATTTTATAGGAGGTTTTATGTCTTTTTTCTCGGGGGTTAGTAACAATTACATACCAGGCCCAATAGTTAACAACCCATTAAAGGGCTTGTGCGAAAAGGTGTGCATTCAGGTTAAAAAAGTTTTTGATGCTTGTTTAAAGCAACAGCACATTGAAAATCAAGAAATAACACTTACAAACTTTACACCACCAAATCCAACTGCACCTTTAACTTTTGTGTCGGGGCAATCTAGTGCTACCGAAAAGCCATATCTTACAAATTTAGTTGTAACTAGGTTTGAAGATAGGCCAAATTTTGCACGAATTTCGGCAACGGTTAATATGCCTGTTGATATTGTTTATACCGATGCAAACGGCACACAGGGTGTTGCCCAAGGTGTTTTAAGTGTTCCGCAAGATGTTGTGTTGTTTTTACCGCAACCATCAATTATTCCTTATAACATTGAAGTTGTTGCAAGTGTTATGATAGCAAATGCAACAATTACAGACGATACTGCCGTGGTGGAGTGCTGTGCATTAATTGTTTTAAAAGTGGTTGCCGAAACCGAGTTGTTGGTGCCTAGTTATGGCTATTGCCACATACCAGCGTGTCAAGAGTTTTCACAAAATGCTTGTGATGGATTTTTTGATATGCCATTATTTCCTTCAACTGCGCCAGCACAAAATATAAACAACCAAAACAACAATAACGGCTTTAATTTATTTAGTTAATACATTTTGTTATCTCTACAAACAGGCAAAAGCCTGTTTTTTCTTTTTTATTATGGTGTTTTTGTTGATTTTAAAATTAATTTTAGTTATAATTTAACATAAGGAGAAGTATCAATTGAAAGTATTTGCAATAGGAGATTTGCACTTAGATAGTGTGGTAGATAAACCTATGGATGTTTTCGGTCCTGGGTGGGAAGACCATTTCGAGCGTATTTGCCAAAGTTGGAAGCAAAAAGTAACCGAAAACGATTTGGTTTTAATTCCGGGCGACATTAGTTGGGGTATGCGTTCTAACGAAGCAAAGCCCGACTTAGATTTAATAACCACGATTATTGGTGGGATAGTATATCTAAGGTTAGGTCTATGCTAACAGGCGAGTTTTATGCATTACAAAATGACGCTATAAAAATAGAAAATGTTGTGGTGTGTGGAACTAGGGGGTGGACTGTTCCTAATAGTCCCGACGAGTTTAAAGACGACAACGACAAAAAGATATACGACCGCGAAGTTATTCGTATGGAATTAGCTTTGCAAGACCTAGAAAAAATAAAGAAAGAAAACGACTATTTAATTGCAATGATACATTATCCGCCATTTAATGCAAAACTTATGGATTCCGATTTTACAAGGCTTTTCGAAAAATATAAAATTAATGCAGTGGTTTATGGACACTTGCACGGAAAGAATTGCAGAGCCTGTAAGTTTGTAGAAAAAAACGGAGTTAAATATTATTTAACAGCGTGCGACCAAGTGGATTGTCAACTTGTAGATATTATATAAGGGGGGTTAGGGTATGCAGTTTACACATATATCTGTTATGTTAAACGAATGTATAGATAATTTAAATATAAACCCTAATGGCATCTATATAGATGGCACACTTGGTGGTGGTGGGCATTCTTTGCAAATTTTATCTAAACTAAACAAGGGTAAACTAATAGCCTTCGATAAAGATAAAACAGCCATCAATTTTTGTCAGCAAAAACTAGAAAAATATTTAGATAAAGTAGTTTTTATAAATGACGATTTTAAAAACTTTAAACAGCATTTAGATGAGTTAAAGATACAAAAAGTAGATGGAATTTTGTTAGACCTAGGTGTAAGCAGTTATCAAATAGACACGGCATCTCGTGGTTTTAGTTATATACACGATGCGCCACTTGATATGCGTATGAACCAAGACCAGCAAAAAACCGCGTTTGATGTTGTTAACTATTATAGCGAAGAAAAACTAACAGATATATTCTCACGCTATGGCGAAGAGCCATATTCAAAAAGAATAGCGCACCAAATTATATTTGCGCGAAAACAAAAACCAATTAGCACAACCCTGCAATTAGCTGAAATTATAAAACGCAGTGTGCCACCACAACAGCAGGGGCACCCTGCTAAACGAGTTTTTCAGGCTATACGAATAGAAGTGAATGCTGAGTTAGATGAACTAGAAGATTGCATAAAAGAAATGGCGCGAAGTTTAAACAAAGACGGAAGAATGTGCGTGCTAACATTCCACTCGCTAGAAGATAAAATTACGAAGCAGGCGTTTGCTGAATTATGTGCAGATTGTATTTGTGATAAAAAAATTCCAGTTTGTATATGTCATCACAAAAAAGAAGCCGTGCTTGTAAATAAAAAACCTATTACTGCAACTAATGAAGAATTAAACCTAAACCCACGCGCACATAGTGCAAAATTAAGAGTATTGCAAAAAATATAAAGCATTAGTTATCATAATTTATACAAAAAAGGAGTATAAATAAATGTCTAAAAAATTAAAAGAAAAAGACACAAACTTATATGATAATGATCTAGTTAGTATGATAGACGAAAAACTAACTAATACTCAGCCCGATGTTCGTTCGAGTATGCAAGAAGACGACGAAGACCAAAATTTGCAACAGGCATATAGCGAGTTAAATATTCAAGGCTATATTACAAATTCGGGTGATACTACACGCGTGGCAAAAGCAAAAAAACCCGCAGGGGTTGTTCGAACAAAACCTAACATTGCACCAAATCCTTTTACAAAGCAAGAACAGCCAACCGAACAACTTCAAACTTATAACGATGTTGTCGATTTTGAAGATGTAACACCGCAAATGGATATCCGTCCTTACATTCCTGTGCCTGCAAAAAAATCTAAAAAGCGCTTTAAGTTGTGGCTTATAAGTGGTATATGTGCTTTTGCCTTGCTTGCTAGTGCCACATTAATGGGTATATTAGGTTTAGGCGCGGGGGCGGGAAGCAATGCTTTTACTCGAAAAAATGTAGAAACAGGCGACCTTTCTAGCCAGCAGGGTATTATTAACCAAACCGATTCAAATCTTACAGATGCCGAACTTACCGATTGGCTTTCGGGCAGAAATGTTCCAAAAAACATATCTAATCACGACATATCCAACAATACCGCTTCGCAAGAAATTCCTAGCAGTAGTGTTTGGGATAAAGTTTGCGACTTTTTCTCTCGTTTGTTTGGGAGATAAAATGAAAAAAGATTACACTATTTATAATCTACAAAAGAGGTTACTATGCATTATTTGTATAGTAACCTTTGCTTTTATATTAATAGGTGTAAAATTATTTTTGGTTATTGTGGTGCAATCAAAAAGTTTGCAAACAAAAGCAATTAGTCAGTGGACCCGAGATTTAACATTAAGTGGCGTGCGTGGAAGTATTTTAGATACAAACGGAAATGTTTTAGCAAGTTCTTACACCTCATACAATTTATATGTTCGCCCTGCATCAATAATAGATGCACAAAATAGTGCAGATACTATTGGCTCAATTTTAAATATAGATAGCCAAAAAATTTTAGATAAAATACAAAATAAAAAAGTATCCGAAGTGCTAATTCAAAAACAAATTTCACCCGAAGTTGCCCTAAATTTATTGGGGGCTAATTTAAATGGTGTTTATCTAACCGAAACCTCAACTCGTCAATACCCATATAACAACCTTTTAACATCAGTATTAGGCTTTACAACAATAGACAACGACGGACAGGCTGGGTTAGAAGATTATTATAACAGATTTCTTGTAGGAACAGACGGTTATTCGCTAACCGATGGAACAATAACGGGGGTAGAGTTAAGTAATGCCACCACGCAATATATAGCAGGAATAAAGGGTTGTGACATAACTTTAACTATTGATGTAGGGCTTCAACAAATTTTAGAAGGTGTTTTAGAAAAATCTTTAACCGAACAAAAAGCCACCAGTGCGCTAGGAATTATTATGAACGCCCAAAATGGTGAAGTGCTTAGTATGGCAACAAAACCAAGTTTTAACCTAAACGAAATACCGCGTGAAGATGTGCAAACACTATTAAAACTAAGTAAAAATACCGCAATCACAGATGTATATGAACCAGGAAGCACTTTTAAAATTTTTACAACAGCCAGCGCTTTATCTTTGGGAATAACAAACTTAGAAGAACGCTTTTACGACCCGGGATATAGGGTGGTGGATGGGCAAAAAATAAAATGCTGGAAAACAAAGGGGCACGGAAGCGAAACTTTGGTGGAAGGATTTTCAAATAGTTGCAATAGCGTGTTTATGGATTTAGGTTTGCGAATGGGCGTGGAAAAGTTTTATTCTAACTTAAAAACTTTTGGGATAGGTCAAAAAACAGGCATAGATTTTAATGGTGAAAGTTCGGGCATATTAATGGACCAAAACATTGTTAAAAATGTAGATTTAGCACGCATATCATTTGGACAAGCAGTTGCCGTAACACCTATACAAATGATAACCAGCATTTGTGGTGTAATAAATGGCACATTATATCAACCACGATTTATAAAGTCTATAACAACACAAGATGGCATAAAAACCTTTAATAGCATTCCGGTTAGACAAACTACCACACAGCAAGTTAGAAAAGACCTAAATTATTTATTAGAGCAAGTTTTATCTACACAGGGCGAGTGTCAGTTTGTAACAGGTTATCACATAGGCGGAAAAACAGGTACAGCACAAAAGTATGAAGATGGTAAAGTTGCACAGGGCAAGTATATTTCTAGTTTTGTAGGAACATATCCGGCAAGCAACCCGCAATATGTTTTGCTACTTTGTGTAAACGAGCCTAGCAACGGTATGTATTATGGTGGACAAGTGGCAAAGCCTTATGGCAAAGAGATTTTTTCAAAACTATTTAATTATCTTCAAATACCACCAGATAACCCCGATATGATAGATACAACAAATTTAGTGCAAGTGCCAAATGTTGTTGGAATGTCAATTTTAGATGCTTGTGCAATTTTAAAGTCTATAAAGTTAGATTATTACTTTAATGAAGAAGTAGAAGTTGTGTTTAGTCAGGCAATACCCGAAGGCGAGTTTGTAGAAATAGGAACAATAATAATTTTAGGTTAGGTGATATTATGTTGTTAAAAAACATCTTAAAAAATATAAATTGTCAAACAAAAGGCGAAATAAACCATAAAAATATACAAAATTTATGCTTTAACACAAGTGCTATGCACAAAAATTCATTATTTTTTTGCTTAACCGGTGTGAATGAAGATGGGCATAACTATGCGCAAAATGCAGTAGAACTTGGTGCGGTGGCTATTGTGGTGGAAAAGTTTTTAAATTTAGATGTTGTGCAAATAAAAGTAGAAAATGCGCGTGCGGCTATGGCGCTGTGCAGTGCTAACTTTTATGGTAACCCTGCAAAAAAACTAAAACTAATAGGCGTAACAGGCACAAACGGGAAGACAAGCACAACATATATTTTAAAATCTATTTTAGAAACATCGGGGTATAAGGTTGGGTTGTTTGGAACTATTGGTATATATATAGGCAATAAAAAATTAAAAACGAATATGACAACGCCCGACCCAATAGTTTTTCATAAGGTTTTAGCCCAAATGGTAAAACAAAAAATTGACTATGTTGTAATGGAAGTTAGTGCGCACGCAATAAGTTTAAACAAAATGGAAGGGGTTAAGTTTTTAGTTGGAATATTAACAAACATAACACAAGACCACTTAGATTTTTTTAAAACTTTTTCTAACTATGCAAAAACGAAACTAAGTTTTTTATCGCCAAAATATTGCATAAACGGGGTAGTTAATTTAGACGATAAACTTGCAAGCGGGGTTTATAAAAATAGTTTGAGTATTGGGTTTAACTGCTTTGGTTTTGGGCTAAACAATAAAGTGGGGCAAAAATGTTTAAGTTATAGCCTACAAAATAATGGTTTAAAGTTTAATGTAGAAGTAAATGGATATACTTTTAATTGCAGTTCGGCATTAATGGGTAAGTTTAACTTATATAATATTTTGGGTGCTATTTGTGCTTGTAGTGTTTTGGGTATAGAGCAAAAAAATATTATACAAGGCGTTAAAAATGTTTTGCCAGTTTTGGGGCGGTTTAATGTTTTGCCACTAAAAAACGGGGCTTATGCAGTTATAGATTATGCGCACACACCCGATGGTTTGCAAAAAATTTTAACTAGCGCAAAAGAGATTTCTAAGGGCAGGGTTATATCAGTTTTTGGTTGTGGCGGAAATAGAGACAGGCTAAAACGCCCACTAATGGGGCAAATAAGCGTAAGTTTAGCCGATTTTACAATAATAACAAGTGATAATCCGCGCTTTGAAGAACCACAATCTATAATTATTGATATAAAAAAAGGCATACCCAAAAATTATAAAAACTATATGTGCATAACAGATAGAAAGAAAGCCATAGAAAATGCTGTTAGTTTAAGTAAACCCAACGATTTTGTTGTAATATCGGGCAAAGGTGCCGAAGATTATTTAGACATAAAAGGACAAAAAATTAGTTATAGTGATTATAAAGTTATTAATAAAATAAACCAAAAAAGGTAAAACAATGATAAATGTGCTGTTGGCTTTTGTGTTATCGTTTGTTGTAGGACTAGGGCTTATACCCCTAGTTTTTTGGATAGTAGATAAAACAAAAGCTAAACAAACAATTTTGCAATATGTAACAACACACAAAAACAAGCAGGGCACTCGTACTCTTGGTGGGTTAATATTTGTGTTTAGTGCGTGCTTGGTTGCCCCTTGGTTTTTTAATTCGCAAAACAGACTTGCTGTTGTTGCTTTGGTGGTTTTTGTTAGTTTTGCTTTGCTTGGTTTTTTAGATGATTTTATAAAAATAAAAACACACAAAAATTTAGGTTTGCGTGCTTATCAAAAAATAATAGGGCAAGTTGGAATTTCGGTTTTGGTGGCTATTTTTGTTTACAAATCTAATATAATAGGCACATCTTTATATTTGCCGTTTGGTTTTAAAAGCATAGATATAGGTTGGGGAATAATACCTGTTAGTATGCTTGTGTTTTTGGCCGTAACAAATAGTGCAAACCTAACAGATGGTTTAGATGGTTTGGCGGGTGGGGTTAGTGTAGTAGGCTTATCGGCACTATGTGTAATAATATTACTTTTGTGTGGCGTGCAAACAAACTTGGGCATAGGGCAGAATGTTATAATGGAATATAAAAACTTAATAGTTTTAGGTGTTTGCGTAGTTGGTGGAGTGCTTGCGTTTTTGTGTGTAAACAGCAACCCTGCAAAAATTTTTATGGGTGATACGGGCTCTTTATCGCTAGGTGGGGTTATTGCCAGTATTGCTGTGTTTACAAAACTTCCACTTATTTTGCCTATTATATGTATATGCTTTGTTGTTAGTGCACTTAGTGTATTATTGCAAGTCGTTTATTATAAATTTACAAAGAAAAGAATATTTTTAATGGCGCCGTTGCATCATCATTTTGAAAAGAAAGGAGTGAATGAAAATAAAATTGTTGCCATATATATAATAACAACCATTATATTTAGCGTATTAGGTATAATGTTATGTTTGTTATAAGGGGGCATAATGTTTTATTTAGTTTTAGGCGCGGGCATAAGCGGAATAGGGGCTTGCAATTTATTAATTAAGCAAAAGCAAAAAGTTATATTATATGATAAAGATAAATCTAAATTATATTCAATTTATAATGCAAAACTAGTAGATAAAAGCGTAGTACTATGCACTAAACTAAACAAAATTAAACCTCATAGTATTAAGTGCATAGTAGTTAGTCCGGGCGTAAAAATAAGCAAAACTATGCACAAAAAAGCAAAATTATATAATATAGACATAATTAGCGAAATAGAATTAGGTGCACAGTATAATAGTGGCAAACTAATTGCAATAACAGGAACCAATGGAAAAACCACCACAACATTGCTTGCTACGCACATACTAAACTGCGCACAAAAAAAGGCTGTTGCTGTTGGTAATGTTGGCCGTAGCATTAGCGAAGTTGTTTTTAACACAACAAAAGATAATTTTTTAGTGTGCGAGGCAAGTAGTTTTCAGTTGCAGTATATAAAAAAATTCAAACCTAAAATTTCGGCTTTTTTGAATTTTGCGCCTGATCATTTAGATGTGCATAGTACTATAAACGAATATCTTATGTGCAAGCAAAATATATACAAAAACCAAGATAAACAAGACTATGTAATTTTAAATTATGATGATAAAATTGTATTTAATTGTGCACAAAATACAAAAGCAAATGTCGTGTATTTTAGCATAAAACATAGTTTAAGCAATTATAAATATAGTGCTTACAAAAGCCAAGACTTTTTGTGCATAAAACTAGATACAAAGTTATATAAACTGCAAATCAACGCAAAAATGTTGTCTATAAATTTATATAATGTGTTAGTGGCAAGCACGATTGCGCTATTGTGTGGTGTTGACATTGTAGATGTAAAAGAAGCAATTAATAGTTTTAAACTTCCACCACACAGATGCGAGTTTGTGGTTAATAAAAATGGTGTAGATTATATAAACGATTCGAAGGCAACAAATATTCACGCAACGCTAAATGCACTAAATAACTTTAATAAGCCCCTTATCTTACTGTTGGGCGGAAGCAATAAGGGCGAAGATTTTTCTTACTTATTTAAAAACTTAACACAAAATATAAAATATATAGTGGCATTTGGGAAGACTGGCAAAAAGATATTTAATTTATCTAAAAAATTCAAGATAAAAGCCGAGTTTATATATAATTTTGAGGATGCTGTAATAAAGAGTATGCAAATATCAAAAAGCGGTGATGTTGTTTTATTAAGTCCAGCGTGTGCAAGTTTTGACCAGTTTTCAAATTATTTACAACGCGGAGATTTTTTTAAATATTTAGTTAGCGGAGAAACTTTTGAAAGTATTAAATAAAGTTTTTTATAACAAAAATGCTATTATCATATTTTTTATAACCATTGCATTGTGCATTTTTGGGTTGATTATGGTATATTCGGCATCTAGTTATAATGCTCAAAATTTATATGGCAATAGCACTTATTTTTTAAACAAGCAAATTATAGGCTTTTTGTTGGGGCTGGTTGCTATGTTAATACTTGCTAATGTTAATTATAATTTTTTAGCAAAGTTGTATATTCCTGCTTTAATTTTAGGAATAGTTTTATTGGTTGTTGTGCTTATACCGGGTGTAGGAATTTCAAACTATGGCGCGCGTCGTTGGATAGGTTTTGGTGCGTTTAGTTTTCAAGCAAGTGAAGTTGCAAAATTCTGCTTTATACTTTTTTGTGCTGGTTATATGACAAAAAATGCCACAAAAATGACAACTTTTAAAGGCAGTTTGCCTGTTTTGTTGGCTGGTGGAATAATATGTGCGCTTATAATGTTAGAGCCCAATATGTCGGTAACAATTTGCGTTGGGGTTGTAATGCTAACTATGCTGTTAATAGGCGGTATGCAACCAAAACATTTGGCACTTATGTCTATACCAATAGCAAGTGCAATCCCTCTTCTTATCTTACTAGAGCCGTATAGGTTAAAGCGACTTTTTGCGTTTATAGACCCTTGGGCAAGTCCGCAAGGCGAGGGGTTTCAACTAATTCAATCTTTATATGCCTTAGGTGCAGGTGGAATGTTTGGCACAGGGCTTTTTAATTCTCGCCAAAAATATGCTTTTTTACCATTTAGCGAAAGTGATTTTATATTTTCTATCATTGGCGAAGAATTAGGTTTTGTTGGGGCTGTTATGGTGTTGTTGCTGTTTTTTGTGCTTATTTACTTTGGTTATAAAGTTGCAATAAATGCAAAAAACCGATTTGGTTGTTATTTGGGTGTGGGTATAACCAGTATTTTAGCCGTGCAGGTTTTGTTAAATGTGGCGGTTGTTTCTGGTGCAGTGCCACCAACGGGGTTGCCACTTCCGTTTATTAGTGCAGGGTCAACATCACTTGTGGTGTTTATGGCGGCCATTGGTGTTTTATTAAATATATCAAAACAAAGCAGAGTGTAAAAATCTTTGTTTTGTTTTTTTATTTATAAAATTCGTTACAAAATTATAGTATATATGATATAATGTTATTATCAATGAGGAGGTAAGTATGTCCAATAAGTATATTATTGTAGATTATGAAGGAACTTTATTAAGTGATGATAAGCGCTGGAAGTTTTGGTCTAACGAAGCATACTTACAATTAAAAGATTTTTTACTTAAAAAGAATTAGTAAAGTAGATAAAAAATAAAAAAAAAGTAACACATAATTAAACGATGTGTCTGCTTTATTAATGGAGATAAAAATGAAAAATATTTTTATAGGTGGAGTTGCAAGGTCGTGGAAAGGAACACTTGCAAGTCTTATAAAACAAAATGTTCCGCAATATAACCACATTTCACTTGATTATTTTACATCCGCATTAAAAGAAATTTTTCCAGAAACAGGAATAAAAACAGATGTTATAATGGGTGAAACTAGTCCCAAGTTAGCACGGCTACTTTCAAAGGTTATGGACATAATAAACACAAAAGAAGAAAAATATATTATAGATTCCGCCCACATTCTACCTTATGATATTTTAAAATATATAGATGCTAAAAAGTGGGATGTTTATTTTTTAGGTTATCCAAATACTACTGTTGAAGAAAAAACAAAAGTGATTTTAGAGAAAGACGACAAAAACGATTGGACAAAAAAGAAAACTTTTGATGAATTATGTTTTAAAATAAAAAACCTAATTGAAATTAGCAAAACAATAGAAGCAGAGTGTAAGAAAAATAATATTAGGTTTGTAAACACTAGTATAAATTTTGATAAACAACTTAGGGCAATTTCTGACTTATATAAATAATTTTAGTAGGGAATAATAAAAAAAAACAACTTTAAACAAGTTGCTTTTTATTTTTAGTGAGTTTCTAGCACTATTGGGTGTCCGCGTTGCTTTATTTGGTCTTTTGCGTTTTCAAACTCTTCGCAACGCTTTTTATACATACACAAAGCACAAGCAAGTTGGTCGGGGCAAGAAGTGTTGTTTTTACACAATATGCCACGGCATTTTTCTATTATAAAATCTATGTCTTTGCCTATAAGTAATTTAGATAGTGCTTGCAGTCCGCCAGCACAACCGCCCAAAAATTTAAGGTCGGTTAAAATGTTATCTTTTACAGAAAAAAGTATTTGTCTAGCGCAAGTTCCTACTGTTCGGTATGATTCCATAATTTACTCCTAAAATTAAATTTTGTTTTAGCTCATTAAATTAGTGTAAACAAATTCATAAAAACTAGGTGCTTTTGTTGTCCAAATTTCTACGGCCCTAACGGCATCTGCACGGGTTTGAAGATTTATTTTAACCTCAAACATTGGTTTGCTTGATGCTGTTTCGGTAATTTTTAAAGTTACTAGATATGTGCCATCACTATTTTTGGTAAACTCGGCAACATACTCTTGCAACCTTTTAAAGTACATACGATTGGTTTTGCAAAATGCTGATATAGCGTTGCGTGTTTCGTCGGGAATTTCTTCGTAGTATATAGAAAGCCCGTTGCGCCCTTTTGCTGTTAGGGTATAACGGCTGTGTTTTGGGTCTTCGTCGGGGGTGTATATAAAGCCGTCTTTTAATAAGTCGTGAAAAACGCTAACGCATTCCATATAGTTTATCCAGTCGTTTCGAGTGGTACAAATATCCATAATAAATTGTTCGGATAATGGTATTTCAATTTGTTCTAGCATATACAGGAGTATTAATTTTGTACCAAAGTCATCGTGTGAGAACTCTAATTTCAAAACAACCCTCCTAAATAAATTTTGTATTTAGTATTATAGCACACATTTATTTAACTTGGCAAATAATTAGCACAAAAAAAATAGTTTTTTATTCTAATTTAGTTTTAATTTGTAAAAATATATGCTATACTAATAAAAAAATGTAGGTTAGTGAGGTTTTTTGTATGGATGCTGCAACAAAAATACAGGCTTTTTATAATGCTTGCACAGATACTAAATATGCAAAGTTCATTCTAGCAGAAAGCAAAATTAGCGAAATTTTGCGCTGTATAGTAAACAGCCCCGAACTTGTTAGTGTGGTTAGTGATGCTTTGGCTGGGTTTAATTTTTCAAACGAGTTTAATAAAATTCAAGTTAAAAACGACGCGCGCAAGGTTAATATAGTTTTGCCAAAAGACCCACAAAAGTTGGTGGCTATTGTATTTAGTTTGTTAGGCGAAATTGATGCACATAGGGTAGATTTTCACGATTTTATTTTTAGTTACTTTGATGCAGGTGGTTCAAGTTTGTTAGAGTGCTATAACAGATTTGTTGCTACAATTATCTTACCTTTTAGAGATACTTTATGCAACCTTGTTGGGTTTGAAACACCCGAAGAAGAAATAGATGAAGAAGAAACCGAAGAAGACGGCGACTATAACTACGAAGAAGAAACACAAAACCAAATTTTGCCCGATTTTGAAGACGAAGACGAAACAGAAGAAAATTCCCAAGAAGAAGGAGAAGAAGAAATGTTAGATTATGATGAATACGAAGACGACGAGCAATACACCAACCAAACAAACAGTGATGATAAGGTAGAGCAATTTTTTGATGATGTAGTGGTTATTATTAACCAAATACAAGATACAATAAACAACGACCGCCGAATAAAAGACGACCGAAAAGACGAACTAAACATAACCTTAGATGCGATTCTTTTGGCTATTGAATATAAAAGTTTAAAAATATTTAATGCTTTAATGATTAGTTTAAACGAACTATTAAGGTTTGTAAAAAGCACAAAGTTTTATAATAACGAACTTCAAAACCGCATAGCCGAGTTTTATGATGAAATGTTATAATTAAATAGTATAAGCAGGTGTTGACAGCCTGCTTTTTTTGTTGTATAATTTTGTACATTTTTATACGAGGTTGTTATATGTTTGATTTAAAACGCGAAATTAAATTATCCATAGTAAAAGCAAGAGAAGAAATGCATAAAAAAGAAAGAGAAAACGAAATTAAACTTTCGGAACTAGAAAAATTAGCATTTCAAATAAAAAGAGATAGAAGTGGGTTGTTTTTAGAAAACCCCGAATATGTGCAAAAATTAAAAGAAGCCGAGGGCAGACAAGTAAAAGTATCTGTTTATACCTTTAAAGTTATGCATAAGATTGAATGTGAATTAAAATTAGCACAAAACGATGGCAAATATTATGTACAACTAGAGAAAGATGTAGTATTGCCACTTGTTGGAAAGTGTTGTGTATATAATGTTATAGATGCAAAAACAAAAGATATCTTATTTTTAAACACTCAATATTTAAGACCAACAAATATTCAGGTTGCTGCTGTTTATGGTAAAGAAGCAGGTGGTAAGTATGTTCAAGACGAAATAGAAGATGTTAAGGTTAGTCAAATGCTTAACAAAAAAATTTATAAAGAACGCACCCAAATGCTAGAAAAAGCCGAAGACATAATTAAAAACAGCGCAGATATTATATATCCACAAATGCAAACAAAGTGGGCAAAGTATGTGCTAGATAGTATTAACGGTTTATACATGGGTAAAGATGCCCTAGATACTATAAAAGTGCTAAAAGCATTAGACGAAGGCAAAGACATAAAAGAAGCCTACAAAACTATAAAAGATGGGCAGACAGGTGGTTCGTTGTCTGCGGTTAGTGATGCAGTGTTAGAGTTTGCAAAAGGCAAAAAGGGTGCTAAATTCTTTAAAAAATATTCAAATAGTTATGAGTTTGCAACCAAAGAAAAAACCGAAAAGTTAAACGCCGAGGTTGAAAGGGTGCTAGCACGCAATGAAGAATATGATGCAGTATGCGAAATAGTTGATGCCGAAAATGTAGGTTTGGCAGATTAAAAATAAAAAGCAGGTTTTTACCTGCTTTTATTTAATTCTAGTTTTAGTTCGTCATCTTGCAAAATATCTATTTGTCTTCTTAATTCTGTTTTTTTATCTCTTAATTTTTCGTTTCTTTTTAAATAATATCTTTCAAAAATTTCGTATAGAATAACAGAAGATTTTTTGTTTAGCTTGTCGTCAATTTTGTCAATTTTGTTTTCTAGATGCTGAACTTTCTTTTCTGTACTCGGCATAAATACCCCCTTATAGTTTTAAGTATAACATAAAAACAGAAGTTAGTCAATACTAATAAAAATAAAGCCTAAAATACTAGGCTTTACTTTTTTAAATCGGCAAAACTAATAAGTGAGCAGTCATCAAAAACACCTTGCTGTTTTGCTTGTTTTAAAACTTCTATTTCTTTTTCGCGGATTAAATAGTTTGTTTGGTTTTGTGTGTATTCGTCTATATAGCCAATATGAGTTAAAATTTCTACTGTTTTATCGGTGTTTTTATATTTGCTTACAATATCTTTTAGCGTTTCTACATTTACACCATAATCGTTGTGGAAGTCAAAACTAAATTCGTCGGTTGTAACAAGCCCCATTTCTTTTGCCATAGCGCGTGTTTCGGGTGTCATTGTTCTAACAGGTAGGTTATATTCTTTTGCTAGTTCTAAGTATGCTTTAAAAATGTTTGGCACTTCGTGGAAGTAGTGGTGATAGTCTAAATGAGTGGGTTTTAAACCTGCTTTTAAAAACTTTTCAATTTGCGCCCTTAATTCTTTTTTTGCATCTATATATTGTGTGTAATATCCAAGTAAACAAACATAATGAAACCTGCCAGTACTATCTACTAACGAAGAAACTTCGTTGGCGGGCAATACCGAAAATCCGTAGGTTAGGTTTAAATGAATACCTACATTTTTTAATTTTAGTTTGCGTATAAATTCGATTGCTTCTTGTGTGTATGGGGTGTTTACCATAAGGCTAGTGCTAGAAACAATGCCTTGTGATAAACCTTCTATTATGCCTTTGTTTACCGATTTAGAAAGACCAAAATCATCGGCATTTATTATTAATTTCATACAAACTCCTAAAAAAAATAGGGGATAGCCCCCTAGTTGAAAATTTTTGATTATTTAGCGTTTTTAGCTTGGCTTAATTCGCGTGCTAGTGCAGCTTTTTTACGGCTAGCAGTGTTTTGTTTGTAAACATTATCTAACCTTGCACGGTCTATTAAACTAAATAAGTTGTTTAATGCTTTTTGTGCTTCGTCAAACTTTTGTTCTTTAACTAAACCGCGGTAAGTACGCACTTCGGTAGCAATACGAGATTTTTTAGACTTGTTTTGCAAGTTTTCGGCTTTTGCTAATTCAATTCTCTTTTTTTGTGATTTAATGTTTGCCACTTTGTTTCTCCTAAATATAAATTTGCTTTGTTAGTTTAACATAATTTTTTTTATATTGCAAGAGTTATTTGCTAATTTTTTGTAAATAATTATTTAAAACACAATATAAGGGTAGATATGACAGATTTATTAGATGAATTACTGCAAAACGCCAATCAAAATAAAATATTAGGCAAAATCACCCAAAAAGGTGCGTATGGCGTATTAAAGTATGAACTAAATGTAAATAAAAAATTAAGCATAATATTAAAAAAAGGCACAGGGCATTATGTTACATTTAAGGCAAAACAAAACTTTTTGTGGTCTAAAAAAATACAAAATTATATATCTAAACAACTCTGCTTAACTTTAAATAATTTTTACAAAAAATTAAACAAAAACATTATAAAATTAATGGTTGTAGGGCTAGGAAACGGCAATATGGTTTGTGATAGTTTAGGCAGTTTGGTTTGCCATGGGTTGTGCGTTGTAAACAGTGATATACTTTCTGCGCTAAATCTGCCAAAACTTTGTTATATTTTGCCTAGTGTAGAAGGTTTAACGGGTGTAAGTTCGTACGATATAATCTATCAAACTGTGCGCAAAATTAAGCCAGATGTAGTTTTAGCGGTGGATAGTTTAACAGCGTTTAGTTTAGAAAGATTAGGTCTAACTTTTCAGGTTAGCAATGCGGGCATTTTGCCAGGTGGTGGGGTAGATAGTGGTAAAAAAATATTAAATAAATATAGTTTGGGTGTACCTGTTATATCTGTTGGTGTTCCGCTTCTTATAGGGATTGAAAGCATAACACAAAATAGTTGCGATGGTATATACAGGCATTTTACACCCAAAGAGATAGATTTTGTTATAAAAAAGTGCGCCTATATTATATCTAACGCAATAAACAATAGTTTGTATTCAAAAGATATTTTAAACAGGTTTTGTTAACCTTGTTTTTATTTTTTGCATATACCACTTTATGATTAACAACCAACCAATTTTATTTTTTGATAGCGGTATAGGTGGCGTTTCTACGCTGTATAGGTGTTACAAACTTGTGCCTAATCAGCCGTATTTATATTATGCCGATGAAGATAATATGCCTTATGGCAACAAGTCAAAAACTAAACTTGTGTATAGCATAAAAAATACAATAAAAAATTTAATTAATCAATACAACCCCAAAATTGTGGTTTTAGCGTGCAATACGGCAACGGCTCTTGTAGTAAGTTATTTAAGAAACAAATACAAGTCCATTATCTTTATTGGCACCGAGCCCGCACTTGTGCCTGCTGTAAAAAAGCACAAAAATATATTGTTGCTTGCTACATCTAATACTATAAAAAACAGTAAAATTACAAACCTAACTAAAAGGTATTTTAATGTTTTTTGTTTATGCCCCCAAGACCTTGCTTATTTAATTGAAAACAATTTATACACAAAAAAAGTGGTGCAAGAATATTTAACTAAATTGTTATTGCCGTGTAAAAACAAAATTGACTGCGTTGTGCTTGGATGCACACATTATGTGTTTTTTAAAAATTATATAAAAAGGCTGTTAAAAGTTGAAGTGATAGACGGAAATTTTGGCGTAAGCAAACGCTTAAAAAACCTTATAAAAACCTTTAAAATGCAGGCAAGTGTTAGTGGCATAAAGTTTTTAAATAAAGGCAAAATTTATAATCGTTTGGTTAGCGCCTATTTAAGTTTTGGGGGTAAAAAATAATGTGCGGAATTGCAGGCTATATAGGCAAAAAACCTGCCCAAAATATTGTGCTAGATTGCTTAAAAAAACTAGAATATCGCGGGTATGATAGCGCAGGCGTAGGGTATTTGTTAAACAAAGGTTTATACACGGTTAAAGTAACAGGTGGGGTTGATAACTTAAAACAAGCACTACAAAAAAACGCAACCCCGGCTAGTGTTATGATAGGGCATACACGCTGGGCAACTCACGGAAAAGTTTGCACAAAAAACGCGCACCCACAAATAAGTGAAAATAAAAAAATTGCAGTTGTACATAACGGAATTATCGAAAATTTTTTGCAATTAAAACAAACTTTGTATTTAGATGGCATAAACTTAGTTTCGGATACAGATACCGAAGTTATACCAAATCTTATTATGCAAAAATTAAAAGGCAAAGCCTACACTATAAAAAATGTGTTAAACGCTTTAAATAAGGTTTTGCCAATGCTAAAAGGCTCGTTTGCGTTGTGTATATTAATAGACAACTTAAATTGTTTGTTTATAGCAACAAAGTTTAGCCCACTTGTTATAGGCAAAACAAATACAGGGGTTATGGTTGCAAGTGATATAGTGGGGTTGCCACAAAAAGCCCAAGTTTATAAACTAAAAGACAATACCTTAGGGCTTGTTTTTAAAGATGGTTTTAAATGCTATAACTTTAATTTAGAACCAGTTATACTACAAAAGTTAGATGTAAAAAACAATGGTTTAGATACAGATATAAATGGTTTTTCTTCGTTTATGGAAAAAGAGATTAACCAAAGCCCTAGTGCACTATTAAATACAGCGCAAAATATACTATATAACAATGCTTTATCATACATACCAAAAAATGCGATAGAAAGCGCCAAAACCTTTTTTATTTGTGCTTGCGGAACGGCCTTGCACGCGGGCAGAGTTTTGGGGTATTTATTGCAAAAGTATTGTGGCATATTTTGCGTTGTAGATTATGCTAGCGAATTTAGGTATAAAAACAACTTTTTAGATAAGCATAGTTTTTGCATTTTTATATCACAAAGTGGCGAAACAGCAGATACTTTGGGGTGTTTAGAACTAGCCAAACAAAGTGGGGCTTTTTGCTTAGGCATAACTAATGTTTATACATCACGCATATCTAATATGGTGGATTATTGCTTGTTTACAAGCGCAGGCACCGAAAACTCGGTAGCAAGCACAAAAGCGTATATAGCGCAACTTTGTTCGGCTTTTTTGTTAACCGAGTGGATTAGTAAAGTTTTAGGCAAAAATATAGATTATAGTTATAAAGACTTGTTAGATGTTGCTTTATGCTTAAAAGAAGATTATTATTTAAAACTTCAACCAGTTGTAAACGCCATAAAAGACCTACAAAGTTTGTATATATTAGGGCGGGATATAGACTATATAACTGCACAAGAAGGTGCTTTAAAGATAAAAGAAGTTAGTTATATTCATTGCGAGGCTATGCCATTAGGCGAGTTAAAACATGGCAGTTTGGCGCTTTTTAATAACACAACTTATGCAATAGTGTTGCTAACCCAAAAAGAGTTAACCCAAAAAGTGATTAGCAATATTATAGAAATGCAAAGCCGTGGCGCACATATAATTTTAATTACTTCGCAAAAGGTTGATATTGTTGTGGATTTTTGTATTTACATAAACAACAAAAAAGATGTGTTTTCGCCATTTGTCGCCACAAAGGTTTTGCAACAATTAGCATTGCTTCTTGCTAAACAAAAAAACTTAAATGTAGATAAACCCCGAAACCTTGCAAAGTCAGTTACAGTAGAGTAGTATTTTGTTTTTAATTTTTGCTTGTGTTTTTTATGTTATTATGATATAATAACTATATAAACCATGTAAGTCCATACATTTGATGGCTTTGTAAAGGAGATATTATGAGTAAAATTTATGCGTATTTTCGTGTTAGTGCAAAAAAAGCGAAAAAATCACAAGACTTTGAAAGGCAAAAATACCTTATTGAACACAGTGGGCTAGATATAGAAAGAGTTTTTGAAGAACATATTTCAGGTGGTGTCCGTGGTGATGAGAGAAAGGCTTTCCGTGAAATGTTATCGGTTTTAAGACCAGGGGACACTGTCGTGTTTACAGAAAGTTCAAGATTTGGTTGTAACTACATTGATTGTTTGGATATTGTTGATACAATTACCCTTGAATATGGGGTTAATATTAACTTCTTGAGCAATGGCACAACATTACAAGGTGGTAAAAAACTCAACCCGTACGAATGGATGGCTTTATCTCAATTCTTTTTGGCTGACGAGTTCCAAAAAAGACTTATTAGTTATGATACAAAAAACAAATTGAAAGCATTAAAAGAACAAGGTGTTCAACTTGGTAGAAGAAGAACTATTACAGAAGAGCAAATTGCAAACATAAAAGCGTTATATGTTAGTGGTGTTAGCCAAAATCAAATTAGTAAAAAAATGGGCATAAGTAGAACGGTCGTAGCAAGAGAAGTCGCACTATGTTAAGAGAAGGTGTTTTATGGCAAGAAAAATTATTACAGAAGAAACAAAACAACAAATTTTAACTCTTTATAAGCAAGGGGTTAAACTTAAATATATTGGTGAAACAACAGGTTTAACACCTACAACAATTAGCAATATTGTAAAACCATACTTGCGTAGTGGGGAAATAAAAGCAAGAGTGCCTTCATTTGTAGGTAGAAAACCTATACATAAAGGGCAAGGGAACTGGAAACCGTATGAAAAAAAAAGGTTACAATCCTGCAAATAAAAAATTAAACAAAGAGCAAGAGAATGAACTTTTGGCTGACTATTTTGAAAAAGATATGACATACAAGGAAATAATGGCAAAGTATAACCTATGGCAAAATTCAATAAAAATTATTGTTAATAAGGCACTTGCAGAAGGGGTGTATAAGCCGAAAGGTAGAGGAAAACACAGAAAGAGAAAAAACGGAGATATATAATATGAGAGAAGTAAACAATTTAGAAGATGTTGTTGAGATATTAAGAAAGATTAAATTTAAAGCAACAAGACCAACAGAAAGGAGATATTTACCACCATTTATGCAGGATTGGTCAGAAGAAAAAATATCTTCCTACTATAATAGACAGAAAGAAGATGCGGCTGCTTTGGAGATTGCTATTAATTATTTGCGAAAGATAAGCATTATAGAGAAGACTAGCCGTGATTTAGTCGCATTGTTTGATAAACTCACAGAAGACGAAGACTGAGATTCGTTAAGTTATCTTATGCTGAGTAGTATTTTGTTTTATTTTATATAAATGTTCTAAAAAAGGGCTTTTTTTAAGCCTTTTTGTATTTTTTCTTGCTTTTTTATTAGTTTTGTTATATACTATGCCAGTATTATCGACCTAATAGGAGACTTTTAAGTATATGGAAAATATGACAGAGCAAAATAAACAAAAATTTGAAGCAAGTAAGCAGTACATTGGTGTTTTTTTAACCAACATAGTTGCAGTGCCAAATGTAAATATAACTTGTGATATAGTAAACCCCGAAGAACTAACAAATATAAAGATTGCCAACGAAAAGGGGCAAAAGGTTGTTTTGGTTTCTAGCAAAGACGGAATTGCCGAGCCAACTATAAACGACTTTTTTGAAATAGGTTGTTTGTGTGAAATAAAAAAATTTGTAGAAGAAGAAGGTCATACAAAAGTTTTGTTGCTTGGGCAAAGTAGGGTGCTTATAAACAAAATAGAAAGTTTGCAACCGCAATTTGTTTTATATGCACAGGAGTTGCCAGAAGTAAACGCAAACAGTGTTTTTGCATATCAAAAGATGAATATACTAAAAGATGAACTTAAAAAAATAAACTACAAAACCCGCTTTTTGCCACCTATGCTAGAAAACCAGTTGTTAAACCTAGAATCTAGCCCTGCAAAATTTTCGGATGCACTTATTCATTTGCTTGCCAAAGAAGACATAAAAACCCAACAAACCTTGCTTGCTACGCAAAATGTAGAAGAGCGTTTAGAACTAGAAGAAGGCTTAATAAAAGGTTTGAAAGAACTTTTAGCAGTGCGCAAGTCTATTGACGACAAAGTAAACGAAAATTTATCTAAAACCCAAAAAGAAATTTACTTGCGTGAGCAACTTAATGTTATTAATCAGGAACTTAATGGCGAAGTTGACGAAATAGAAGAATACCGCAAAAAAGTTAAAGCGCTTAATATGCCAAAAGAAAGCGAAGAAAAAGTATTAAAAGAAGTAAACAGGCTTGCAAAACTTCCGTTTGGTTCGCCAGAACTTGGGTATATTCGCAACTTTTTAGATACAGTATTAGCACTTCCTTGGCACACAAAAACCGAAGACAAGTTAGATATTGTGCAGGCGCGCAAAATTTTAGATGACGACCACTATGCACTAGATAAGGTTAAAGATCGAATTTTAGAAACTTTATCGGTTATATCTCTTACAAAAAATGTAAACGCCCAAATTATATGTTTGGTTGGTGCACCTGGTGTTGGTAAAACTTCGGTAGCACAATCTATTGCAAAAGCAATGGGGCGTAAGTTTGTTCAAGTATCTTTGGGTGGTGTAAGCGACGAAAGTGTTATTCGTGGGCACCGCCGCACTTATGTGGGTGCAATGCCAGGGCGAATAATAGAAGGTATGAAGCAAGCCGGCACTATAAACCCAGTGTTCTTGCTAGACGAAATTGATAAACTAACACAAGATGTGCACGGCGACCCTGCAAGTGCACTATTAGAAGTTTTAGACCCAGCGCAAAACGACCACTTTAAAGATAATTTCTTAGAAATACCTTACGATTTATCTAAGGTTATGTTTATACTAACGGCCAACACTTTACAAACTATTCCGCGCCCACTACTAGACCGTATGGAAGTTATAGAAGTTAGTGGCTATACACCACTAGAAAAGGTGGAAATAGCCAAACGCCACCTAATAGTTAAACAAGAAAAATTAGCCGGTCTTGCACAAAATACTGTGCCTTTTACCGACGAGTTATTGTTAAAAATTATAGAAGATTATACTATGGAAGCAGGTGTTAGGGGCTTAGAGCGTCAAATTGCGTCAATCTGCCGAAAGTATGCAATGCGTAAGGTTGACGGCAAAAAGTTTAAAGATGTAAGCCTAACAAACTTAAAGGCATATTTAGGCAACGACTATGCCGAAAAAGATACTTTCTTTGATGGCGGAAATGTCGGCGAAGTTGTAGGCTTAGGCGTAGATTATACAGGCGGAAGCACACTACTTATCGAAGTTAATGCTGTATATGGTTCCGAAAAAATGGTGCTAACAGGGCAAATGGGCAATATATCGCAAGAGTCTGCAAAAACAGCATATACACTTGTTCAAAGTATGGCAGATAAATTGGGTATAAACCCTTACACTTTCTCTAAAACTACGCTTCATATTCACTATCCACACCTTCCTTATGGTGTAGAAGGGCCAAGTGCAGGTGTTGCAACAGCACTAGCAATAGCAAGTGCGTTAACAAACCGCCCAGTAAAACAAAAACTTGCAATGACAGGTGAGGTATCGTTGCACGGCAGAGTTTTAAGTATAGGTGGTGTGCGTGATAAACTTATGGGTGCTGCGCGTGCTGGAATGACAACTGTTATTCTACCAAAACAAAACGAACACAACCTAGACGATTTACCAAAAGAAGTTCGCGAAAAACTTGATATAAAATTAGTAACAAACATTCAAGAAGTGTTTGATTTTGCGTTGCTTCCACCAAATAAAGAAAAAACAAGTTTACAAAAGTTTGTAGAGCGCGATTTAGCCGAAATTGAAGCTAAAAAAGCAAAAGGAGAATAGTTATGATAATTAAATCTGCCGACTTTGTGGTTAGCGTTAGTAATGTAAAAGATATTATAAACTACGAAGATTTGCCACAAATAACTTTTGTTGGCAGAAGTAATGTGGGCAAGTCTTCACTTATAAATTATTTAACTAATCGCAAAAATTTAGCAAAAACCAGTAGCACACCAGGGCGCACAAGGCTTATAAACTATTTTAAAATAAACAATCAGTTTTATTTAGTAGATTTACCGGGTTATGGTTTTGCCCAAGCCAGCAAAACCGAGCAGTCGCAATGGCAAGGCTTGATTGGTGGTTATTTACAAAACAGCAAGGCTTTAAAACTTGTTTGTGTTTTAGTAGATATTAGGCATAATCCTACAAAACTAGATGAAGAAATGGTTAAATATTTATATACCTATAATATTCCATTTTGCATTATAGCCACCAAGGCAGATAAAATAGGCAAAAGCCAAATAAATAAAAATTTACAAGTTATTGCCAATACTTTTGGTGTTGGCACACAAGATATTATGTTTACTTCTAGTCAAGATAAACAAGGCAAAGAACGCATTTTAGATAAGATAGAAAGCGTTTTAAATGCATAAAAAAGAGGGAATTATGGTCATTAAAGGTAATGTTGTTAGTATCATCTTTCAAAACAAAGACAACGGCTATACTGTTGCCAAAATTGAAAGCAATGGCGAAAAGATTACATTAGTGGGCAAAATTCCTTCTTTGTTTGAAGGGCAAACAATATTAGCACAAGGGCATTTTATAACCAACAGTAAGTGGGGCGAGCAGTTTAATGTAGAGAGTTTTGAAATAGAACAACCCAACTCTCGCGAAGCAATAGAAAAATATTTATCTAGTGGTTTAATTGCAGGTGTAGGGCCAGCAACCGCAAAAAAAATAGTAGATAAGTTTGGCACAGATACTTTAGATGTTATAGAGTTTAACCCGCTAAAACTAACATCAATTTCGGGGGTTAGTGCAAAAAAAGCAGCCGAAATTAACAGTGCTTTTTTAAACCTTAGGCGTATGCAAGATGTTGTTATGTTTTTGCAAGAGTATAACATTTCTGTTAATATGGCTGTTAAAATATTTAATATCTACGGCGACGATACAAAAAACATATTGCAAACAAACCCTTATAAGCTTGTAGAAGACATTCGCGGCGTTGGGTTTAAATCGGCAGATAAAATTGCTGTAAGTTTGGGCATACAAAAAGATAGCACTTTTCGTATTAGGGCAGGGCTTGTTTATGCTTTAAACGAAACAAGCGAAAAAAGCGGAAACACTTATTTGCCAAAAGAAGAGTTAATACAAAATTTATCTAAACTATTAGATTTAAACTTTGACGACTACCAAGAACAACTAAGTCAGGTTTTAAAGGAACTAACTTTCGAAGGCTTGATAAAAGAAATGAAGGTAGAAGATGTGGATTGTGTTATGCTTTTACACTACTATCTTTTAGAGCAACACATAGCAAATAAGTTATTAATGATGTCGGCAAACTTATTGCCAATGCTAGACCTAGAAGACGAAATACAACACTTTCAGCAAATAAATAATGTAGAGTTGCACCAAGACCAAAAGAATGCAGTTATAAACGCTATAAACAATGGGGTATCTGTTATAACAGGTGGACCAGGTACTGGTAAAACAACAATTATTAAGTGTATTTTAAATATACTAAAAAACCACAAGCAAGTTGTTACTCTGCTAGCCCCAACTGGTAGGGCAGCCAAACGAATGAGCGAAAGTTGCGAAGCCGATGCTAGCACAATTCATAGGGCGCTAATGCTAGATTTTGGACACGGCAGAATGGAAACTAACCACGAACGCTTTATTTATAACGAGCGTAACCCTTTGCCTAGTGATGTGGTAATTGTAGATGAAGTTTCAATGGTTGATGTGCAGTTAATGTACAACCTTGTTAGTGCCTTAAAACCAACAACGCGTCTAATTTTAGTGGGTGATAAAAACCAACTTCCTAGTGTGGGGGCGGGTAATGTGCTTGCCGATATTATATCTTCGGGTAGCATTCCTGTTAGTTCGCTTACAAAAATATATAGGCAGGCAGATAAAAGTTTAATCATTTACAATGCGCACGCCATAAACAATGGTGAGATGCCAAAAATAGATAATACAAGCCACGATTTCTTTTTTGAAAAATGTTCTAATTCCGATGAGATTTTGCGCCGAATTTTAGATATGCAATCGGTGCGCATACCAAGGTTTTTAAATATCGAGCCACAAAAAATACAAGTTTTAGCACCACTTAAAGCGGGTGTTTGTGGCGTGGATAACATAAACAACCAAATACAAAAAATTATAAACCCTAAAAAACCTAATCAGCCCGAAGTTATACTAGGTGATGTTATATTTAGAAAGGGCGATAAAGTTATGCAAACCCAAAACAACTATAACCTCGAATGGAAGCGTTTTGACGGTGGCAGGGTAGAATATGGAGAAGCAGTATTTAATGGTGATATAGGTTTTATATCTGATGTAACCGAAGCGGGTGCTGTTGAAGTAACCTTTGAAGACGGGCGCATAGCCACATATTTAAAAACAGACTTAGGTCAACTATCGCTAAGTTATGCCATAACTATACATAAGTCGCAGGGTAGCGAGTTTGATGTTGTTATTATGCCCGTTATTGGCGGTGCAAGCAGCATCTTAACCCGAAATTTACTTTATACTGGTGTAACACGGGCTAAAAAAATGGTGGTGCTAGTGGGGCAATATTTTCACCTAAAACTTATGGTAAACAACGACTATACCGCCACAAGATATAGTGCATTAAAGTTGTTTTTAATTCAACAAAACGAAAAAGCAGAAAAGTTGTTAAATGAGCAAAATTAAATTAATTATAACCAACAAACCAAAAAATAAGTTTTTAGTATGTGTAAAAAATGCTTTTGCGCATACTTTTTCTGCTTTTAGCAGGGCTTTGTACCCAAACAACATAAAATGTTTGTGTTGCGGAAAAGACTTAAAAACAAAACAAGATATCGAAATTTGCGATGTTTGCTTAAATATGCTAACCTTTATACCCGAAACTTCGTGTTGCAAAAAATGTGGTTCGTTTATAACGGGTAGTGGCGATTATTGTTTTAACTGTATGGATAACAAGCGCGAGTTTGATGTTGGGCGTAGCGTTGTAGTGTTTAAAGATTTAGCGCAAGGGCTTGTGCATTCGTTTAAATTTGGTGCAAAACCATACATAAAAAACGCATTAGGCAATTTAATGACAAACAAATTATTAAGTTTAGGCTGGAAATTTGATGTTATAGTGCCTGTGCCAGTATCTAAAAAACGCCTAAAACAGCGTGGGTATAACCAAGCATACCTTTTAGGCGAGGTTATAAGCAAAAACCTAGATGTGCCAGTTTTAAATGATGTATTAATAAAAGCAAAAGAAACACCCGACCAAGTAGGGTTAAATTTTAATGATAGGCAAGAAAATTTAAAGGGTAGCATAAAAGTAAACAACAGCCAGCACCTAAAAGACAAAACGGTTTTGCTTGTAGATGATGTAATAACCACAGGTGCTACTTCTAGTATATGTGCAAAAGCATTAAAACAGGCAGGTGCAAAATGCGTGTATGTTATTAGTTTTGCTAATGTTCAAGATAAAATACACACCGAAAAAAATGCCGAAACCAAACAAAAAAATAAAAAATAAGCAATAATGCTTTTATTTTTTTTATATTTGTTGTATAATGCTTTAAATTGTTTTTAGGAGATTATAATGGGAATATTTAGCATATTTCAGTCAGACAACGCGCGTAGTTTAAAAAAGTTAAATAAAATGGCAGACCAAATTGACTTGTTAGAGCCAAAATATCAAGCAATGGATAACGCCACACTTCAAGCACAAACCCAGGTGTTAAAAGACAGGTTAAAAAATGGCGAAACACTAGACGACATTTTGTATGATGCTTTTGCCCTTGTCCGCGAGGCAAGTGTAAGGGTTTTGGGTATGCGTCATTTTAGAGTGCAAATTATTGGTGGTATTGTTTTGCATCAAGGTCGTATTGCCGAAATGCGCACTGGTGAAGGTAAAACTTTGGTTAGTACTTTGCCAGCGTACTTAAATGCACTAACAGGTAAAGGTGTGCACATAGTTACGTGATGCTGAGTGGATGGGCAAGGTTCACCGCTTTTTAGGTTTAACTGTTGGGTGTAGTTTTGCTGGTATGTCGCCCGAACAAAAAAAGGCAGCGTATGCTTGTGATATAACTTACAGCACAAACAACGAACTAGGTTTTGACTATTTGCGTGATAATATGGTAACCCGTGCACAAGACCGTCGCACAAGGGGCTATAACTTTGCAATCATCGACGAGGTTGATAGCATCCTTATAGACGAAGCCCGCACACCGCTTATTATTAGTGGTCGTGGTTTTAAAAGTAGTGATATGTATATAAAAGCGCAAAAATTCTTTAAAAAATTGCGCCGTGATGAAGACTATGCAGTTGACGAAGAACACAAAAAAGTTCACTTAACCGAACAAGGTACTATCAAAGCCGAAGAGTTTTTTGGTGTAGAATCGTTAAGTGATTTAAGTTGTGTAGAATTAAACCAATACATCTTAAACGCCTTGCAAGCCAATGTGTTTTTTAAACTAGATAGCAATTATGTTGTAAACAATGGGCAAGTGTTGATTGTTGACGAGTTTACTGGTCGTATTATGGAAGGCAGGCGTTATAGCAACGGTTTGCACCAGGCTATTGAAGCAAAAGAAGGCGTGCAGATTAAAGACGAAAACCTAACTGTTGCAACTATAACTTTGCAAAACTTTTTTAGGTTATATTCTAAAATTAGTGGTATGACAGGTACTGCAAAAACCGAAGAAGCCGAGTTTAACAAAATTTATAGCCTTGATGTAGTTACTATTCCGCCAAACCTTCAAAACAAGCGTATTGACGAGCCTGATGTAATTTACCCGGCAGTTGAAGGTAAGTTGCGTGCGGTTGTCGAGCGTGTTGCCCAAGCCCACGAAACAGGTCAGCCTGTGCTTGTTGGTACTATAACCATAGAAAAATCGGAACAAATTTCTAAAATGTTAAAAGAGCGTAAAATACCACATAAAGTATTAAACGCTAAAAACCACGCCCAAGAAGGTGAAATTGTTGCCCAAGCGGGTAGATATGGTATGGTAACCATTGCTACAAACATGGCTGGTCGTGGTACCGATATTTTGCTTGGTGGTAACCCCGAATATCTTGCAAAAGCCGAAATGGCAAAAATGGGGTATACACACGGGCAGATAGAACTTGCTAGTTCTTATCTTACACCAACCAGTGACGAAACCATAAAAGCAAAACAAGATTATACAAACTTACTAGAAAAATTCACCAAAGAAACCGATGCCGAAAAGCAACGCGTTTTAGAAACAGGCGGTTTGTTAATTATAGGTACCGAGCGCCACGAATCTAGGCGTATAGACAACCAGTTGCGTGGTCGTGCTGGTCGTCAGGGTGACCCAGGACGCAGTGTGTTTTATATATCGTTTGAAGATGATTTAATAAGGTTGTTTGCTGGTGATAGACTAAAAAGCATAACCAACTTTATGCGTGTTGATGACGATACACCTATGAAAAGCAAGTTGCTAACCAAAATGATAGAAAACGCACAAAAGAAAGTGGAAGCAGCACACTACGCAAGCCGTAGATATTTGCTAGAATATGATGATGTTATAAACAAACAGCGTACTATTATTTATGGTCAGCGAAATTCAATATTAGACGGTGAAGATGTTCACGCACAAATTGAAGAGATGTTCCCAGATTTAGTAGATGATGCATTGTTATCTAGCGTTGATGTAGATAAACCAAGTGTTGATTGGAATATCGAAAAAATCAACCTAAACCTAGAAGACAAGTTGTATAAAAAAGGTACAAACTTTGTAACTAGCGAGATGTGCGAAGATATAATTTACGAAGAGTTAAGACAAAAAGTTTTAGATGATGTAATTGCTAGATACGACGAAAAGAAAAAGCAAATAGAAGAGTTAGGTCTAGTTTTTGCAGATATCGAGCGTTCGGTTTTGCTTAGCGTAGTTGACCACGCTTGGATGCAACATATTGATGCAATGTCAGATTTAAGGCGTGATGTAGGCACCCTTGCTTATGGTAGGCAAGACCCAATAGTAGCGTACAAAAAGATTGGTTTTAATATGTTTGATGATATGGTAGCAAAAATTAGGGAAGACACAAGTTCGGTTATGCTAAATATGGATGTCGAGGCCTTTCGTGCTATGGTAGAGCGTGTAAATCGTCAACGCCAAGAATACATTGCTAGCCAAGAAAATGCAAAAAACTCTGCGCAAAACAGTGCAAAAACCCCAGCAAAAAGTGATAAAGTGGTAGGTCGCAACGACCCTTGCCCTTGTGGTAGTGGCAAAAAGTATAAAAACTGCTGTGGTAAATAAAAAGGTTATTTATGGATTATTTTGATATAAAAAATAGTTTACAAGATGTTCAAAAAAGGCTTGGTGATATCCAGGCTGTTTTTGATGTTTCGCTTTTGCAAGCCGAAATTAAGTCTTTGCAAGCGCAACAAACCCAACCAAACTTTTTTAACGACCAAAAAAATGTTCAGCGTGTAGGGCAACGAATTAATTTTTTAGAAAAAACAATATCAAAAATTGATAACCTAAAATTTAGGTATAGTGCTATAAATGATGTGTTTTTAGATTGCACCGAAAATGATATAGATATATTAAAAGATTTATCTACCGAATTAAACACTTTAACAAGTGATGTAGAAGAAATGATGCTTTTGGCGTTATTAAACGATAAATACGATAAAAACAATGCTATTCTTACAATACAATCGGGGGCGGGTGGCACCGAGGCTTGTGATTGGGCACAAATGCTAGAACGAATGTATTTAAGATACTTTGAAAAACAAAATTTTAAAGTGGCGGTTTTAGATAGACAAGAAGGCGACGAAGCAGGTATAAAAAGTGTAACTTTATCTGTCTATGGCGACTATGCCTATGGTTATTTAAAAGCCGAAAAGGGTGTGCACAGGTTAGTGCGCATTTCGCCTTTCGATAGTAATGCCCGCAGACACACAAGTTTTGCCTCGGTTGAGGTTATGCCCGAGATAGATGATGATGTGCAAATAGATATACCCGAAACCGATTTGCGTATAGATACATTCCACGCAGGCGGGCACGGCGGGCAGGGGGTAAACACAACAGACAGCGCAGTGCGCATAAAACACTTGCCAACAGGCATTATAGTTACTTGCCAAAACGAGCGTAGCCAAATTCAAAACAAACAAAACGCTTTAAATGTGTTAAAATCTAAACTTGCCGAACTAGAAGAACAAAAACGATTGCAAGATAGCAAGGAAATACAAGGCACATTAAAAAAGATAGAATGGGGCAGTCAAATACGAAGTTATGTGTTTTGCCCCTACACTATGGTAAAAGACCACCGCACTGACTTCGAAACAAGCGATGTAGCGCGTGTTATGGACGGAGATATTCAAGACTTTATAAACGAATATTTAAGGCAATCTAAAATTAGTTAGCAGGAGAAAACTAATGACATACTTTAACAAGATGCAACAAAAAATGGAAGATTTGCGTACAAAAAAGGTTGTACGCATTTTGGCTATTGAATCTAGTTGCGACGATACGGGTGTGGCAATAGTAGAAAACGGCAGAAAAGTTTTATCTAATGTGTTAGCCTCGCAGGTAGATATTCATACGCGCTTTGGCGGTGTTGTGCCCGAAGTTGCAAGTCGAAACCATATATTAGCAGTTTTGCCATTGGTAGATAAAGCATTAAAAGATGCTAACTTAACTTTTAAAGATATAGATGCCATAGGTGTTACGCAGGGGGCGGGGCTGGTTGGTTCGCTTTTGGTAGGTTTAACTACTGCTAAGGCACTTGCTTTTTCGTTAGAACTTCCGCTTATTGCTTGCAATCACATAAAAGGGCATATATGCGCAAACTATCTTACTTATAATAACTTAAAACCGCCCTTTGCGTGTTTAATAGTAAGTGGTGGACATACAGCAATAGTTAAAGTAGAAGATTATACAAAAATAAGCCTATTTGGAACAACCATAGATGATGCCATAGGCGAAAGTTTTGATAAAGTTGCGCGTGTCATGGGGCTTGGGTATCCAGGTGGACCAAAGATAGATAAAATTTCAAAGGGTGTACAACCAAAACTTCAATTTGTACATCACACATCGCTAAAAGATAGTTTTAATTTTAGTTTTAGTGGTTTAAAAACTGCGGTTATAAACTATGTACATAATCAAACCGAAAGAGGTGAAGTTGTAGATGTGGCGCAAGTTTGCGCATCTTTTCAGCACGAGGCTGTTAGCGTTGTTGTAGAAAAAACAATAAAAGCCTGTCTTCAAAACAATTTAAAAACCGTTTGTGTGGCTGGTGGCGTTTCGGCTAACTCGTATTTAAGAGAAATGCTTACAAACAAAGGTAAGCAAAACGGCATAGAAGTGCTTTTTCCTAAAATGGAATATTGCACCGACAACGCGGCAATGATAGGCAGTCTTGCTTACTTTATGTTAAAAACTCACGATTGCAGTCCGTTAAATATTCCAGCACTGCCAAACAT